>JBEKDC010000195.1:0-12029 GCA_050014535.1 Rhizomicrobium sp. | reverse complement strand
CGTGGTGCTGATCCTCGAGCGGTTCTTCAACAAGAACCGGGACCAAGCGGTCGAGATCATGCTCCATGTCCATCGTCACGGTGTGGGGATTTGCGGCGTGTTCACGTTCGAGGTAGCGGAAACAAAAGTGGCGCAGGTCATTGAATTCGCCCGCCGCCATCAACATCCTCTGCAGTGCACCATGGAGAAGGAGTAACGATTCGATGCCGTCTTTGTCGCGGAGCCTGGAACAAGCTCTTCATCGCGCCATTAAACTGGCGAGCGACAGGCATCACGAATACGCGACTCTGGAGCACCTACTGCTGGCTCTGCTCGACGATCCCGACGCGGCGCAGGTGATGAAGGCCTGCAATGTCGATGTCGACTCTTTGCGCCAATCCCTCGTCAAATATGTCGACGAAGAGCTGATCACGCTGGTGATCGAGGACGGCGAGGACGCCAAGCCCACGACCGGCTTCCAGCGCGTCGTGCAGCGGGCCGTGCTGCATGTCCAGAATTCCGGCCGCGACGAAGTGACAGGCGCCAATGTGCTGGTGGCGCTGTTCACCGAACGCGAAAGCCACGCGGTCTATTTCCTGCAAGAGCAGAACATGACCCGGCTCGATGCGGTGAGCTATATCAGCCACGGCATCGCCAAGCGTCCCGGCATGACGCAGCAGAAGCCCGTGCGCGGCGCCGAAGAGGAAGAGGAAGGGGAGAAAGTCGTCAAGCAGGGCACCGAAGCGCTTGAAGCCTATTGCGTCAATCTGAACGAAAAGGCCAAGACGGGAAAAATCGATCCGCTCATCGGCCGCGAAGCCGAAGTCGAACGCACCATCCAGATTCTCTGCCGCCGCCAGAAGAACAATCCGCTGTTCGTAGGCGATCCGGGCGTGGGCAAGACGGCCATCGCCGAGGGCCTCGCGCGCAAGATCGTCAAGAACGAAGTGCCGGAAGTCCTCGCCAACAGCGTCATCTATTCGTTGGACATGGGCGCGCTGATCGCCGGCACGCGCTATAGGGGCGACTTCGAGGAGCGGCTCAAATCGGTCGTGAAGGAACTCGAGGCGATCAAAGGCGCAATCCTGTTCATCGACGAAATCCACACCGTGATAGGAGCCGGTGCCACCAGCGGCGGCGCGATGGACGCATCGAACCTGCTCAAACCCGCGCTGCAGGCGGGCACGCTGCGCTGCGTCGGCTCGACGACCTACAAGGAATACCGGCAATATTTCGAGAAGGACCGCGCACTCGTGCGCCGGTTCCAGAAGATCGATGTGGCCGAGCCGAGCGTGCCGGACACGATCAAAATTCTCAAAGGGCTGAAGCCCTATTACGAGGAATTCCATAAGGTCCGCTACACGGCCGACGCGATCAAGGCGGCGGTCGAACTGGCCGCGAAATACATCAACGATCGCAAGCTGCCGGACAAGGCCATCGACGTGATCGACGAAGTCGGCGCCTCGCAGATGCTGCTGCCCGAATCGCGCCGCAAGAAGGTGATCGGCGTCAAAGAGGTGGAAGAGGTGATCGCCAAGATGGCGCGCATCCCCCCAAAGTCCGTTTCGAAGGACGACGCCGAAGCGTTGCGCACCTTGGAATCCGATCTCAAGCGCGTGGTGTTTGGCCAGGACGCCGCAATCCACGCACTCGCTTCGGCGATCAAGCTGGCACGCGCGGGGTTGCGCCAACCGGAAAAACCGATCGGCTGTTATCTGTTCTCGGGCCCTACCGGTGTCGGCAAGACGGAAGTGGCCAAGCAACTCGCGTCCATCATGGGCGTGGAGCTGCTGCGCTTCGACATGAGCGAATATATGGAGCGGCATACCGTTTCGCGGCTCATTGGCGCGCCACCGGGCTATGTCGGTTTCGACCAGGGCGGCTTGCTCACCGATGGTGTCGACCAGCATCCTCATTGCGTGCTGCTGCTGGACGAGATCGAGAAGGCGCATGCCGATCTGTTCAACATCCTTCTCCAAGTGATGGATCACGGCAAGCTCACCGATCACAACGGCAAGAAGATCGATTTCCGCAATGTCGTGCTGATCATGACCACCAACGCCGGCGCGCAGGATGCGGCCAAGGAATCCATCGGCTTCGGCCGCGGCAAACGGGAAGGCGAGGACGAGGAAGCGATCAAGCGTCTGTTCACTCCCGAATTCCGCAACCGCCTCGATGCGACGATCGCATTCGCGCCGCTCGGCCGCGACACGATCGACCGCGTGGTGGAGAAGTTTGTGCTCGAGCTCGAAGCACAGCTCTCCGACCGTGACGTGACTTTCGATCTGACGCCGGAGGCGACGCGCTGGCTCGGCCAGAAGGGCTACGACGATTCGTTCGGAGCCCGCCCGCTTGCGCGCGTGATCCAGGATCACATCAAGAAGCCGCTGGCCGATGAAATCCTGTTCGGCAAGCTCAAGGGGGGAGGCACGGTGCGCGTCCTGCTCGACCGCGAAACCGACAAGCTCGTATTCGAATTCATCACCGAAGACGATCTGCGTCCCAAAGCCCTGCCGCCGCCGAAAAAGCCGAAGGCCGAAGAGAGCGTTTAGCGCCGCTTTGCGCCGACAGTTTTATCGACCCTCCTGCAACAAGATGGCTGGGTAATGGACGTGACGGAACATCAATCTTCCATCGCTGCCGCGCAGCAATGCCTCGACGATTTCATGGCGGCGTTCAATGCGCGCGATCTGGTGGCGTGGGAGAAGACGTTTAATTTTCCGAGCGTGCGTCTCGCGTCGAACAATCTGGTGATCATCGACAAGCCGGGCTGGCATCCGGCCGACACATTCACTCGTGGCGCTCTGAAGGACTGGCACCATTCGGCGTGGGAGCGGCGCGAGGTGATCCACGCAGGCGCCGACAAGGTGCATTTCGACACGCGGTTCGCCCGCTATCGCGCCGACGGCAGCGTCATCGGGCATTTCGATTCGATCTATGTGGTGACGAAAGAGAACGGCCACTGGGGCGTCAAGGCGCGCTCCAGCTTTGCGCCGTAACGCGCAATCTACTCGTTCTTCGAGGCCGCGATAATGCGGCGGGCGCGGCGTTCCTCGCGCGAATTGTTGATCGTCAGGACGGCATGCAGCACGCCGATGGCCCAAAGCAGGAACCCTACATGATGGAAGATAATCGTGATCCAGAAGACGATCGACAGGACATAGAGAATGAAATTGAACAGCGCCGAGATCGGCTTGCCCGTGATGAGGAGCGCCAGCGGCGAACAAAAGAATGCGAGCAGATAGATCATCGTCCAGCCCATGCCGCCACGCCGAACCGCCATCCGGTCCGGAACGCCGCAAGCACGCCAGAAATAGTGACCATTTGCGGCCGCGACAAGAGACGTTTGCCTGATTTCTATACCGGCAAGCCCGCTACAGCGGCGGGCCGTAGTGCTGCACGGTCGGGAACGGCTCGTAGAAATGGTGCAGCGCCGCGCGCCATTCCTCGTAGCGCGGCGACTGTCGGAAGCCGACCGTGTGCGCCTCCAGCGATCCCCACCAGACGAGCAGCAGGTAGCGGTCCGTCGTCTCGACGCAGGGGCGGATTTCCATTCGCTGGAATCCGGGTGTCGCCTCGATCAGGGGACGGGCCTTTTCGATCGCCGCTTCGAATTCGCGGGACTTGCCCTTGCGGATGTTGAGGATGGCGTGTTCGAGGATCATAGCGCGGCTCGGATTCTTGCGGCGACGGGTTCGAGCGTCTTGGGATCGACCATGGCGCGGCCATGCAGCTTGAGATCGAGCCCGCCTGCGCGCGGCAGAATATGGAAGTGGATATGCGGAATGCTCTGACCCGCCGCTTCGCCGTTGAGTTGAATGAGCATGACGCCGGGACAGTCCAAAGCTTTCTTAACAGCCTTGGCGACTTTCTGCGTCGTCTTGATTAGCGCTGCGGCACCGTCCGGCGACAGATCGAGAATGCCTTCCGCCGGTTCCTTGGTGATGACGAGCGTGTGCCCCTCGGTGGACGGCATGATGTCCATGAGCGCGAGCGTGAGATCGTCTTCGTAGACGGCCACTTTCGGCAGCTCGCCGCGCAGGATTCTCGCGAAGATATTGTTGGGATTATAGGCCATGGCGTTTGCTCCAATTGCCGGCGTCGAACGTAAAGATGCGCGGGCTCGGCGCAAGAGGCGCACGGCGCTTCTGCTCTACAAATCATCGACTGAATTTCTACTGTTGTCATGGCCTGCGAATGCAAGCCACCCAGGTGACGTATCGTCGAATTAAAAGATGAGAGCAAATCTTACTTCCTTTGCGCCGGGTTTCACCTAGGCGGCCCGCTCTAGGCGGGCCGTGACACCGAGGTGGGGAATTGAGCACAGAGAATTCGGAATCACCCCTTCTTGAAGGGTCCGTGTTCGGTGAGCACTTCGATCTGTTCGGCGACGGCCCCGCGTTCGCGGGCGAGATAATCGGCCACGGCGCGGCGCAATCCAGAATGGGCGATGTAATGCGCGCTGTAGGTCGGCGTCGGCATGTAGCCGCGCAGGAGCTTGTGCTCGCCCTGCGCGCCGGCCTCGACCTTGCGGAACTTGTTCGCAATGGCGAATTCGATGGCCTGATAATAGCAGGTCTCGAAATGCAGGAACGGCACGAATTCCGTGCAGCCCCAATTGCGGCCATAGAGCACGCCGCCGCCGGAGAAATTGAGCGCGCCGGCGATCGCGCGGCCGTTTAGTTTCGCAATGATCAACAGAATCTGCTCGGACATGGTCGCGCCGACGCGGCTGAAGAAGTCGCGGGTGAGATAGGGATGGCCCCATTTGCGGCCGCCCGTGTCCATGTAGAATTCGAAGAACTTGTCCCAATGCGCTTCCGTGATGTCCGACCCGGTCAGCCAGTCGAATTCGACCCCGGCATCGCGCACCGATTGGCGCTCTTTTCGCAGATTTTTGCGCTTGGAGGACGACAGCTCGCCCAGGAATTCGTCGAAGCTCGCATAACCGCGATTCTCCCAATGGAATTGCTGGTCGTTGCGCTGCAGATAACCGGCCACCCCGGCGGCATTCCATTCGTCTTCTGTCATGAAGGTGATGTGCAGCGACGACGCGCCTAACTCTTTCACTGCGGATGCGCCGGCCGCCATCAACATATTCCGCGCTTCGCTTTCGTCGGTGCCGGCCGCGATGAGGAATCTGCGGCCCGCTACGGGAGTGAATGGGACTGCGGCTTGCAGCTTGGGATAATAGCTGCCGCCTGCGCGCTCGAACGCGTCCGCCCAGCCGTGGTCAAACACATATTCGCCTTGCGAATGGTCCTTCAGATAAAGCGGCAGAATGCCTTCGATGCGATCGTCGCGCTCGACCACGAGATGGCACGCCTGCCAGCCGGCATGCGGCGCCGCGGAACCCGATCGCTCGACGGCGGCAAAAAAATCGAAGCGTGTGAATGGGTGCGGATCGGCAACACTCTCCGGATTGGCGCAGGCGTTCCACGCCTCCGCGCCGATGGTCGACACGGGTCCGGCCAAACGCGCCGTGAGGGCAGGCTTCTTCACGCGAGTTCGAACACCGCCTCGACTTCGGTTGCGACATTGCGGGGCAGGGAACCCGCGCCGACGGCGGCACGCGCATGCTTGCCCGCATCGCCGAACACTTCGACGATCAGATCGGATGCGCCATTGGCGATTTCCGGGTGATGGGTGAAACCGGGCACGGCGTTCACGAACACGGTCAGCTTCACGCAGCGTTTGACGCGGTCGAGACTGCCGTCGCACGCGACTTTCAGTTGCGCCAGCACGTTGATCGCGCAGAGCCGTGCCGCGGCTTTGCCGTCTTCCGGTGTAAGATCCTTGCCGACGATACCCACATATTTGAGGCCGTCTGCTGCGATGGTCACCTGTCCCGAGATGAAGGCCTGCTTGCCCGAAATAACAAAGGGCACATAGCTCGCGACGGGTGCGGGTGGGGTGGGCAGCACGATGCCCAGTTCGTTGAGACGGGAGTCGATCTTTCCGGCCATATGTCATCTCCTGGATTGGCGCCAACCTAATCGGCCTCGGCCTCGCGCGCGAGGGGCTCCCGCGTCGCGGCGCGAACCGCTATAGAGGACCATGACCAAAAGGCTCGACGCCGACGATCCTTGCCCTGTGCGCGACGGCTATGCGATGCCCGCGGAGTGGGAGCAGCACGAGCGCACCTGGATGTGCTGGCCCGCCCGCATGGATGTCTGGGGCGGACCGGAGGGATTGTTGCGCGCCAAGCAGGCCTATGCGCGGGTCGCGCGCGCGGTGTCCTCCTTCGAGCCGGTGACGATGGCGGTGCGTCCTCCGGACGGACCTGAGGCGCGCCTGGCGACGGCCGGCAAGGTTCACATCTTCGACGTGGCACTCGACGATTCTTGGGCCCGCGACATCGGCCCGACATTTCTTCTGGGGCCCGACGGCGCGCGCGCCGGCGTCGCATGGCAGTTCAACGCCTGGGGCAACAAATATCATCCGTATACAGATGACGCGGCGTTTGCAGCGCGGGTGCTGAAGGCGGCCGGTGTGCGTTGCTACGATGCGCCGCTTGTCTGCGAAGGCGGCGCGATCCATTCGGACGGCGAGGGCACCCTGATCACCACCGAGCAATGCCTGCTCAACCCCAATCGCAATGCGAACCTCGACCTCCAGCAGGTCGAGGAGCGCCTCGCGCTGTTCACGGGATCAAGCCGCGTGATCTGGCTGGGCGAAGGCTTTTCCGATGACGAGACCGACGGACATGTCGACAATATCTCGTGCTTCGCGGCACCCGGCCGCGCGATCGTTGGTATTCCCGCCGCGAAAGCCGCGCCAGGATTGGCGCGGGCGTCCGCTGCAATCGAGTTACGTCAATTTCTATCTCGCGAATGGCGGTGTGGTGATGCCGTCTTTCGACGATCCCAACGACGAACGCGCGCGCGGCGTGATTGCGGATTGCTTCCCCGGCCGCGATATATTGCAGGTCGATGCGCTCGACATAGTGGAAGGCGGCGGCGGCATCCATTGCATCACACAGCAGGAGCCGGCCGCATCATGAGACAGGTCGTGTTCGCCGCGGCGCAATTTGCCTGCTCCTGGGACAAGCGCGGCAATATCGCCAAAGCCAAGGAGATGGTGCGCGAAGCGGCCGCAAAAGGCGCCAATGCGATCCTGATCCAGGAATTGTTCGAGACGCCCTATTTCTGCCAGGACCAGCTGGCCGAACATTTCAGGCATGCCGCACCGTTTGAAGGCAATCCGCTGATCGCGGAGATGGCCGAGCTCGCGAAATCGCTGAGCGTGGTGTTGCCCGTCAGTTTTTTCGAGCGCGCTGGGCACGCGCATTTCAATTCGCTCGCGATGGTGGACGCGGACGGCCGCGTGCTGGGCCTTTATCGCAAATCGCATATTCCGGATGGGCCCGGCTATCAGGAGAAGTTTTATTTCACGCCCGGAGACACCGGGTTCAAGGTGTGGCGCACGCGCTTCGGCGATTTCGGTTGCGGCATCTGCTGGGACCAGTGGTTTCCGGAATCCGCGCGCGTCATGGCGCTGATGGGCGCGGAGGCGTTGTTCTATCCGACCGCGATCGGCACGGAGCCGCCGCCCGCGCCGCCGGTCGACAGCCGCGATCATTGGCGGCGCGTGATGCAGGGTCATGCCGGAGCAAATTTCGTTCCGCTGATCGCCTCCAACCGCATCGGCACGGAAAAGGGGCAGGCAGGCGAAATCACGTTTTACGGTTCGTCCTTCATCGCAGGGCCGACTGGCAAGATCGTGGCCGAACTCGGACGCCGGGACGAGGGTGTCGTCACCGCGAGCTTCGATCTCGACGAGGTCGCAAAGATGCGCGCGTCCTGGGGTCTGTTCCGCGACCGCCGGCCGGAACTCTACGGCGCTCTGCGCAGCCACGATGGAACGTCGAATTGACGCGAGCGCTGGCGCCGCACAGTCTGTTCCGAACCGATTGATCACGGCGCCACGCGATAGTGGTAGCGATAGCTTTCCGTGAATCCCAATTGGCGGTAGAGCGCAATCGCATTTATGTTGGCGTGGATCACGCTGAGCCATGCGGTCTCCGCGCCCTGAGAACGGCCCCAGTGCAGCAATCCGCCGACAAGCTTGCGCGCGGAGCCTTTGCGCCGTTCGGTCGGCGACGTGACGATGTCGAACAGTCCCAACCGTCCCCGCTCGACCACGCCGAGGCCGAACGCGGTTGGCCGACCATCTCCGCGGATTGTGGCGAATGCCGTCGGCAAAGGCGCGATGGATTTGAGGATCGCGCGATGCTGCCGGCGTTGCTCGGGATCTTGCGCATGCGCCTCCGCATAGCCCGCTTCCCATTCCTCCGTGCACGCCGCGGCAATCGCAAGATTGGTTTCGAGCGCCATTTCCGTTGAAATGGCTGCTCTCATCACCAGCGTTTCGTCGACTTCGTGAAAACCGAGGTCCGCCAGAATGCGGTCAGGCTCTGGGCCTGCAAGAGGCGTCAATCGAAAGATCGTCGGACAGCCGAACGAGGAATAGAACTTGCGCGCGCTTTCGAGCGTCGGCGCGAAGGGGCCGCGCACGGCCATGGCATTCGCCGAATTGGCACGCTTGGTGTAGCCGTCCGCCTGTCGGAACACCCAGCCGTTGCAGACGAGCGTGCGCAGGCTCGGCCACGCATTCATCAGGTGTTCCTCGGTCTCCCGGACCGCATCGAGATCTTCCATCGTTCCTCTCCACAAACAAAAACCCCGCCGATTTCTCGACGGGGTGGATCAGTCGCGCGAATGATGCAGCTTCAGCGCACGCGCAATCGTTCCGCCCCATCGCAGATGCGGCGGCGTCGGTTCGAGCTGAAGGTCGCGCTGTTCATGGCGGCTCTCTACGCGAGGAGATATGGTTTCGTCAATATGCGCCTCAATTGCGTTTGTGGAGACAGACCCTCCGGAAGCCCGCGGCCGCGAACGGCGCCATGCGGTCCCTGACCGCGTCGTAATCCGACGAATGACAGAGCCCGGACGACAATCTGTCGATGCGGCCCGTCTCCGCGAAGGTCAAGGTCAAGGTGCCCGAGAAAAACAGATAGCTCCAATAGAGATCGACATCGTGCGCGCCGGGCATGATGCCGCGAATCGCATCGATGAGGCGATGAATGACGGGATCGAAATAGCGCGCCATCGTTTCGCCTCCCCATTTCGGCGTGTTGTTCACCTGGGCGACGATGGCGAGATAGCTCTTCCAGCCCGGGCCGCCATTTGCCCAGCGCTCCATGACGGGATCGAGAAAGGCCTGGATGAACCCTTCGATGGTCGCGCCGCCGGGCCCCGGATTAATCTGGAAATCGTCGATCGCCTTGAGACGGGCATCGTTCAGAATCGCGGCGCGGCGCAGGAACACCGAGTCGAACAATCCGCGCTTGGTGCCGAAATAGTAATGTGCGAGCGCGACATCGACATTCGCCTTACGCGTGACTTGCCGTACCGTCACGCCGTCGAAGCCGTGTTCCGCGAACAATTCCTCGGCGGCGTCGAGAATGCGCTCGCGTGTCGCTTCGCCGTTGCCTTCCTTGAAGGGGCGGCCGGGATTCCTCTTCGCGACACCCTTCGATTTCGCGCCGACAGATTTCGCGAGAGCGGTTCGTCTCTTTTTCGTTTGGCTCATGCTGCAGTCTCTCCGATTCCCGATCCGAACACAGCGGCGAGTCACTCGCATCCCCTTCGCAGATGCAACAATTTCTCGCGCCGGTTGAAAACCGCGCGTGCCTTTTGCGTCACAGCCAGCGGCGAATCCAAACCGCCACGGAATTGTTGTTCATCGAGCGCTGAATTATTCTTGTGGGACAAGCCGCCCTTGGCTAACGTGCATCCGGGCGCAAAGCGGGCGGCGGAAAACTCCAGACTTGCGCTCAGAGGAAACAAGCTCCAGGCGCTTCGGGCGACTTGGGCGAACGCAGGGGATTTCGATGCGTATCCTATCGAAGAAAGCCGCGCTTTATTGCGGCGCGGCGGCCGTGGCCCTCTCATGCACGAGCGGCGCGGGCGCCCAACAGGCTGCACCGACCGGCGTCCAGAACGGCGGATCCGTCGAAACAGTGATCGTGACGGCCTCCAGACGATCGGAGACGGTGCAGAACGTCGCCGGGCAGGTGACGGCGCTGACGGGAGCCGAACTCGAGCAAATGCACGCCAACAGCTTCGCCGATTTCGCAAATTCGGTCCCGGGCCTGAGCTTTGCGTCCGGCGGAGCGACAAGCAACCTGATTGCCATCCGCGGCGTCACGACCGGCACGACTCAATTGGGCAGCGCGGTGGGGCTCTATCTCGACGATGTTCCGCTGGGCGCGAGCACGCAATTCGGCCTTGGCTTCCAGGCATTCAACGTCAATTTGTTCGATCTCGACCGCATCGAAGTCTTGAACGGCCCGCAAGGCACGCTGTTCGGCGCCAATGCGCTTGGCGGCGTGGTCAGATACATCACCGACAAACCGGATCCGGACGGGTATGACGCGCGCCTCGAAGTCGAAGGTTCCGACACGGATCACGGCTCGTTCAACGACGGGCTTCGGGTCATGGCCGACATGCCTCTGCTCGACGGAACGGCGGCGATCCGGATCGACGGACTTCAGGAATACGACTCCGGTTACACGCAGGATCCGACGCACGACCGCACCAATGTGGGCTCGGGTCGCACGTTGAGCGGTCGCATCTCGTTTCTGTGGCAACCCACGTCCGATGTCGACGTCCGCATCAGCGCGTATTCGCAGAATATCGTGGGCAGCGGTGCCGACGTCTCCTTGCGCGATCCGGTCACGCATCAGCAGGTCATCGGTGCGTACGATCAGTCGTATGCACTCAATCAACCGTCGGAAAGCTTTGTCGACCTCTATTCTGCAGTCGTGGATTGGGACTTGCATTGGGCGAAACTGACATCGATCACCGGATATCAGATCGATCACGGACAATACACGTCCGATCTGAGCACATTTTACGACACGGCTTTTGGCCTCTACGACTATCTCGCACCATTTTATGGCAGCACGATATTCGATGATTTTCTGAATCCTTACGCTCTGACGGTCGATGACCTGACGACCAAAGTCACCCAGGAGGTCCGCCTCAGTTCGCCCGACAACAAGTTCTTCGAGTGGGTGATCGGCGGCTACTTCGATCATGAGACCACCGACGAATCCGTCGATCTCCTCGACGAGGGGACGACGAACGGGACTATCCCGGCGCCCTTTACCGGCGTCGGCACATTGCCGTTCTTCGGCTATCTGCCCAGCACCTATCGCGAACTCGCGGCTTACGCGGATGGAACCTATTTCGTCACGGACAATTTCGACGTGACGCTCGGCATTCGCTACAGCAATCAGGTCCAGAACTACCAGTCGAACATTCAGAGTGTCGTCGTTCCAAATGCATTCTTCCCGACGCCGAACACGCTCTATCATTACCAGTCCGGATCGAACGGAGGCGAGGCTACTTATCTGATCAATCCGCGTTGGCACATCACCGACGACGTTATGATCTATGCCAAGGTCTCCAGCGGTTATCGGCCAGGCGGCCCGAATTTCGAACTTCCCAACGACGCGCTTCCCGCGACGTTCCAGCCCGATACGCTTTGGAATTACGAAGTGGGGGAAAAATCGACGTTCTGGGACGGGAGGGCGACCCTCGATGCCGACATCTACGATATCCAGTGGAACGATATGCAGGCCACGGAGAATGTCGAAGGCATCAACCAACTGGTGAATTGTTGTGACGCGCGGATCGAAGGCGCCGAAGCGTCGTTCAGTTATCGCGTTCTTCCGGAGCTGAGCGTGAGCGGTTCGGGGGCTTACACCGATGCGGTCACCACCACGAACGGCGCAGCGCTCGATGTGGTGCCGGGCATACGCTTGCCCTTGTCGCCCAAATTCAATTTTGCGCTGCAGGCGACCTATAATTACGACTTGGGAGGCGGCATCGGCGGCGCTGTGAATGTCAGCGACGTCTGGGTCGGCGACCGGGGCGAAGGCTTTGCCGGAAGCGCGATCGATCCGCTCTACACGCTTCCCGCATACAACACGGTCAATCTCAATCTGGCCTTCTACTTCCCGCACGGCATGGAGGTGGACG
>JBEKDC010000194.1:0-6855 GCA_050014535.1 Rhizomicrobium sp. | reverse complement strand
TGACTACATCGACAAGTGGCGCGAGGGGACGAAGCCCGGCGCCGCCATGCCGAGTGTTCAGCGCTCCTATGGACGCCTGGCGGACGATGCCTGGCAGAGCGCGTTCTTTACACGCGAGTTACCGGATTTTCCGCAGGCCACACTGAAGAAGCTTCTGAAGAACATCGCGGAATGCCGGGACGGCCGCCTGCGCGGCATCGAGAGAGATTTTTACCGGAGCACGGCCGCGCTGCACCAGCGTTTTTGGCCGCCGCAAGAACCGGGTATCGCGCGCAGCGCGTGAAACGCATTTGGTCCGGGTCGCGCGGATAACCGCGCGACCCGAGCCTCTACCTCAACCTCGACAGATACCGGAACCGTGCGCACATCGCAGCCGCGGCGACAAACAGGCCGAAGGCGAGGCCGATCCAGATGCCGAAGCCTTTCATGTGCAGGCCGAACGCGAGACCGATGCACACGGGAAAGCCCGCCAGCCAGTAGCTGCCGGCCGCGATCCACATGGGAGCGCGCGCATCCTTCAGCCCACGCAGGCTGAGCGCGGCCACCACTTGCAGCCCATCGACGATCTGGAACGCCGCGGCCACATGAAGAAACACCACGGCAATCGCAATCACGTCGGCATTGGCCGCGGGATCGGAGAACCAGATGCTCGCGATCTGCGCGGGGTACATCCAGATGAAGATGCCCGTCACGCTCATGAAGCCCGCGCCGATGACCATCGCCACGTAGCCCGAGCGTTGCGCGGCCTCGCTGTCATGCGCGCCCGCGCCGAGACCTACGCGCACGGTCGCGGCCATGCCGATGCCCAATGGCACCATGAAGGTGATCGAGGGAATGATCATCGCAATCTGATGGGCCGCCACCGACGCCGTTCCGAACGTGCCCATGATCAGGGTCGCCGAATTGAACAGCATCGCCTCGAAAATCATGGTCAACCCGATCGGCATTCCCAGCCGGTAGACTTCGATCAGCTTCTCCCAATGGGGAAAGTGGAAGCGATGGAAGATGCGAATCTCGCGCAGGCTCGGCGTCAGCCAGATCACGGCCAGCATCGCGAAGAAGCTGAACGCATAGGAGCACGCGCTCGCAATGCCCGAACCGACCAGCTCCAGCCGCGGCGCGCCGAAATGGCCGAAGATCAGCGCATAATCGCCCGTCGCATTGAACAGCACCGCCACGCCCATCACGATCAGCGAGGTCGTCGGCTTCGACAACGCGGTGGAGAAATTGCGCAGCACCTGATAGCCGAGCGAGAAAGGCAACCCCCAGCACAGCATGCCCACGAAGCGTCCCGCGCCCGCGGCGAGCGCGGGCTGTTGTCCCAGCAGCAGCAGGATGTTCTTCGTGAACAGCAACAGGATGAGGAGGGGCACCGAAATCATCAGCACCGACCAGATGCCCATGCGCACGACGGCGCGCACGCCGGCGCGGTTGGTCGCGCGCGCGCCCAGGATGTGCGCTATCATGGGAGCGACGGCCGAAACCGGTCCGCAGCCGATCAGCCAGGTGAAGAAGAACACCGTGTTTCCCAGCGCGGCCGAAGCAAGCGCCGTCTTGCCCAGATGGCCCAGCATGAACGTGTCGGTGCTCATGATCGCCATCTGGAACAGCTGGGTGAGCGCCAGCGGGATCGCAAGCCGCAGCAATTGCCCGGCTTCGGCGAACCATGCATCCAGGCCGTGTCCGACGACGCGTTCGCCGGCCTGGGAAAGATCGATATCTGCAATATCAGTCATGACACGGGCTTTTTCTTCATTGCCCGAACCCGGCAAGAGCCTTCGAGGGAAACAAAAAACCCCTCCGAAGCGCCTGTCGGGCTCGGGAGGGGTGAACCATCAGAACGGACGCAAAACTATGCGGCGTTCTCCTCGCGAGCCGAAGCGGCGATCCCGCCGCCCATAAGGGCGGACGGCACGGCCGTGAAATCCGGGCAGATCGTGATTTGCATTCTTGGGCTCGCTCGAATCACGCAGGCCCCATGCCCGCGCGATGGGAAGTTTGCTACGCCCGAGGCGGACAAAAGTCAACGCGGGGGTGGAATTCGGGCCGTCATTTTCGGTCTCGCGTGACCCGCGCGTCACAAATGAAAAAGGCGCCGGAAGCTTTCGCTGCCGGCGCCAATTTCAACCTTTCACGCAAACCACCTGCCGAAGCGTGTGGACGATGTCCACCAGATCGGCCTGTGCGGCCATCACGGCATCGATGTCTTTGTAGGCCATGGGCGTCTCGTCGATGACGTCCGCGTCCTTGCGGCACTCGATGCCTGCGGTGGCCTTCGCGTGATCCTCGAGCGAGAAACGCCGCTTGGCCTCCGCGCGCGACATGGCGCGGCCCGCGCCGTGCGAGCAGGTGTGGAACGAGTCCGCATTGCCCTTGCCGCGCACGATGAACGACCGCGCACCCATCGACCCCGGGATAATCCCGAGATCGCCTTCGCGCGCCCGCACCGCACCCTTGCGGGTCAGCCACACATTCGCGCCGAAGTGATGTTCCTTCGCCACGTAATTGTGGTGACAGTTCACGGCGACCGAACCCCACTCGAACTCGCGGCCGAGCGCTGTCTCGATCGCCTGCATCGTCGCGGCCAGCATCGTGGCGCGGTTCTCGAGCGCGAAATTCTGCGCCCACTCGACCGCCTCGACATAGTCGTTGAAGTCGGTCGTGTCCTCGACGAGATAGGCGAGGTCCTTGTCGGGCAGGGTGATGAACCAGCGGAGCATCTGCTCCTTGGCCCGCTCGATAAAGTACTGCCCGATCTGGTTGCCGATGCCGCGCGAGCCCGAATGCAGCATCACCCATACTGCGCCCTCCTCGTCGAGGCAGAGCTCGATGAAGTGATTGCCGGTGCCGAGCGTCCCCAGATGATGCGGCGCGCGCCTGGCCGCGCGGGCGATTTTGGGATGCTTGTCGCAGATGACGGCAAGCCGCGCGGCGAGACCGGCATCGGAGGTGCCGGCCATAGTCTGTGCCACGCCGTCCGGTACGTCGTGCCAGGCGCCGCGATCGTTTGCGCCGCCATTGTCCGTACGTCCATGCGGCACTGCCGCCTCGATCGCCGAACGGATCGCAGACAAATTGTCGGGAAGGTCGTTCGCGCAGAGCGAGGTGCGCGCGGCGACCATGCCGCAACCGATATCGACTCCGACAGCCGCGGGCACGATGGCGCCTTTCGTCGGGATCACGCTGCCGACGGTCGCACCCATTCCCCAGTGCACGTCCGGCATCACCGCAACATGCTTATGGATGAACGGAAGCGACGCGACATTGACGAGCTGCTGGCGCGCGGAATCCTCCAGCGGAACGCCGTTCGTCCACGCCTTGATGTGAACGCCTTTGCTCTCGATAACCGAATACATGATGCGAACCGGGACGCGTTGTTGGCGCGCCCCGGCCTCCTCGTTGTGTTGATACTCCAATGTCAGTGCTTCGTCTCCTCCGACGCGGCGATCCAGGCGATCACTGCCTCGGAGAATCCGTCGACGCGCCGCCAATCGCCCGTCCCCACGCCGTGCTGGTACGCGGCCACGTTGAGGATGTAGCCGAGCCCCTTCGGCCCCGGCACCTGGTCGTGCGCCTGCTCGTCGGTGAAGACGATCAGGCGCGCGCCTTTGCGGTCGATCTCCGTCACGGCCTTGCCCATCAGGGTTCCGCCATGCGGCTGGCTCTTCACGATCGCATCCCGCAACGCGAATCCGCGCCGCGGCGGAACCTTCACGACTCCGTCGGAGAAGGTGAAGATTTCGACCTCGTCGCAAATCTCGCGCGCGAGGATGGCGAGACCGCAGGCGGCGTCCACCCGCGTCATCTCCGATTGCGCGGAGAGAGGCGCGTCCATCGAGCCCGACACGTCGATCAGGAGGCGCGTGGGCCCCTTGAGCCGCACGTGATCCTTGATCGACTTCAGCATCGCGGCTTCGAGCTCCGGCTCGAAATCCGGCGCATAACGCGCCGCCGTGATGAAGCGGTAGGGCAGCACGCGATCGGTGCGCATCGCCGAGATCGCTCCCGCGATCGTCGCGCGCTCGACGCCTGCGTTCTGCATCAGGCGCAGATTGCGCAGGAGAGCGAGCCCGCCCAGCTTGTTGTCGGCGATGAGCCGCTCGAAGCTGGCGCGCTTGTCCTTGCCCGCCGATAGCGAGACTTCCCAGGTGTCGGCCGAAGCGAGCGTGCCGTCGACAAGCTCCTTCCACACCTTCTCCTGGGACGCGTCTTTCGGCTTGGCGTGGACCAGGAACAACACGTCCCGGATCCGCACCGCGCCGTCGCGGTCGTATTTCGCGAGCTGATAGGCGTCGAACTTCGTCAGCGCGCGCGCGAGACCCTTCTTCACCTGGGCGGAGACGGGCTGGCGCTTGCGCTGCTGCATGGGACCCAGCGCATCGGCCCAATAGATCGCGAGAAACTCCGTAAGCTCGTCGGGACGCTGCACGGTCCGTGCAAGCGTGTCGGCGACAAGCACGCGGTGCTTCTCGTGACGGGCCATCTCGCGCACGATCAGAAGCGGCGCATGGCGCAGCTTCATTTGCTCGCGGGCTTCGATGGCAAGTTGCGCGCAGTCCTCCGGCGAAACCAGCGGCACAAGGGCCTTCACGCGCTCCGCGATGGACACGCCGTTCTCGTAGAACTGGTCCTCCCACAGGAGGCAGTTCATCAGCGCGCGCTTCAGTTCCTGCTCGGGCGTGAAGCGCTTCGCGCGGGCACCCTCATGGGTGAACACGCGTAGGATCTTGTTCAGCTTGACCATGATGGCCTCCTCTGGGGTTGACGGTGTTGGAAAATCGGGCGGGGAACAGGCGACGCTGGACTGCCCGAAGGCTGAGCTGAGCTACGGCATTGCTGCCGGCGGGCATTGAACCCCGCGCCTCCGAACGCGCATGCGTCCGGCGCTCTATCCGAAGTACCAGCAATCTTCACCACCGCCCTCCGCCTGCGCAGGAGAAACTGTCTCCTGCGCAGGCCGAATGCGTACCGGGGAACATGCGAGACCGAATGCAGTTTTCTGCTCTACCCACTGAGCTACGGCATTGCTGCCGGCGGGACTCGAACCCGCGACCCGAAATATCGGTTCTCTTCACCACCGGCGAACGATTTTGAATTTGGTAGGCGGGGAACGCTTGAGACTGTACTGCCCTTGCGGGCTCCGCTGCTCACCCGTTGAGCTACGGAATGCGACGCGCACTCCGGAAGGATTCGAACCTTCAACCGTCGGCTTTCAAGAAGTAACAGATCTCTTCACCACCGCCAGATTTTGAACGACATGTCCGCGCACGACGCTCCGGGGGAACAGACGAGATCGGATTTGACCTTTCGGTCGTCGTTTGCAAGACGAAGGATCCGATTTCTTCACCACCCGGCACGAATGAAATGTTTCTGCCGGGGAACGGTCGAGCCTGTACGGCCCTCTTCACGACCGGCATTTTGGAATGAGTGCTGGGGAACATGCGAACTCGGAGGCGCTTCGCCGTCATCCGCGAACCCGTCTCGCGACGAGTCGAACCCGCGTCACGCTTGCCTTCTCGGGGCGAGCTCCACGGCACGTACGATGGTTTGCCTTTGTGAGAAGTATCCGATTTCTTCACCACCAGCGTTTTGAAAATTGCAAAACGAATACGTCGCGACGCTCTGGAATATGGCGCGCCGCCAAAGCGGACCTTGTAAGCGTCCGCCCCGCCATCGGTGGACCGCGACGCTTGCGCGCCGCGCCGTTCCCTCCGGCGGGCCCCGCGCTTCGCTTGCCTGTGCAAGCCGGGATCCGGGTCTCCCGTCCCGACAGAGCCGGGCACATTCGGTTGCGAGCCGTTCCGGAAGGGAGAAAAACAAAAACCCCTCCGGAGCGTGGGCTCGGGAGGGGTCCGCGAATAAACGGACATGTCGGTTCCTTCAGTCGGAACCGCCCCCAAGAGCCGGGCGCGCGTCTGCGTATGGCATGCAGCCATTTTGCAGAGTCGCTTTGCGTTCAATTGCTGACAGCATTGCTCGGCTCATTTGGTTCGCGGGCACGATTGCTCGCGAGGGGCGGGCAAATACGACGACGAATTTTCAAAGTCAAGAGCGTTTGCGCGTTTTCCGGCAACCGGTTTCGTTCCGGTGCATTCGCGCGTTAGACTGGGGCCCCGCCACTACCGAGGAAACAGCCATGGACTTCGCGATCCCCCAAGAGATCACCGACCTTCTCGTGCGCATCGACGATTTCATCGAGCGCGAAATCAAACCGCTGGAGCAGCAGGACGACAATATCCGCTTTTTCGACCACCGCCGCGAATGGGCCCGCACCGATTTCGAGCATGGCGGATTGCCGCGCAAGGATTGGGAAGCGCTTCTGGGCGAAATGCGCCGCCGCGCCGACAAAGCGGGCTTCCTGCGTCTCGCGCTGCCGGAGGAATTCGGCGGCAAGAATATCGGCAATCTCGCCATGGCGATCATCCGCGAGCATCTGGCCGCGAAAGGTCTCGGCCTGCACAACGACCTGCAGAACGAAACTTCCGTCGTCGGCAATTTCCCCCAGGTGCTGATGTTCCGCGATTTCGGCACGGCAGAGCAGAAGAAAGTCTATCTTGAGAAAATGCTCGAAGGGAAAGCGCGCATCGCGTTCGGCCTCACCGAGCCCAAGCACGGTTCCGACGCGACCTGGATGGAAACGCGCGCGGTCAAGGACGGCAATGGCTGGCGCATCAACGGCGAAAAGATGTGGAACACCGGCGTGCATACTGCCACTCACGATATGCTCTTCGTGCGCACCAGCGGCCCGGACGGCGACGCGCGCGGTCTCACCTGCCTGATCGTGCCGATGGATGCGGAAGGCGTGAAGATCGAAGAATATATGTGGACCTTCAACATGCCGACGGATCACGCGCG
>JBEKDC010000193.1:0-6864 GCA_050014535.1 Rhizomicrobium sp. | reverse complement strand
TCGATTTGCGCGAACCCTTGAATCCCATCATGCCGGAGGAGGACCACGAAATGGTGTTGCCCTGGCCGTCCGTGATGGTGATGATCGTGTTGTTGAAGGTCGCCGCGACATGGGCGACGCCCACGACGACGTTCTTCTTTTCTTTTTTGCGCGCGCGCGCAGCAGGCTTTGCCATCGGTTTTTTCCGTTATTCTACTTTGTGACTTTTTTCTTGCCCGCGATGGCTTTGGCCGGCCCCTTACGCGTACGTGCGTTCGTGTGGGTGCGTTGGCCGCGAACGGGCAGCCCCTTGCGGTGCCGGAGACCGCGATAGCAACCCAGATCCATCAGCCGCTTGATGTTCATCGCCACTTCGCGGCGCAAATCGCCTTCGACCGTGAAATCGCGGTCGATCATTTCGCGAATCTGGATGACTTCCGAGTCGGTGAGATCGTTCACGCGACGCTCGGGCGCGATGCCGACCTTTTCACAGATCTGCCGGGCGTGCGCCGGGCCGATTCCATGAATGTAGCGTAAGGCGATCTCGACCCGCTTTTGGGTGGGGATGTTGACGCCGGCGATACGAGCCACGGAAGCTTCCTTCGATCTAAGAGGCTGAAATCGTTAACTTTTTCACGAACGGCAACACCGGTACCCGACCCAAAATTGGGCTGAAACCGCCAAATTTCCAGGGTGGAGTCGCCGCAAGGGCGCGGATTATATTTATGCAGACCCGCCAGTCAACTCCCGTTAAGGCCTGATTTATCTGTGCTTTCTCCGAGCAGGCCGCGGCGCCAGGCCGGCGGCGAAGCCGGACCCATCAATGCCCGGCCTTTCCATCGATGGCCGCCCCGATCTGGCGGGTGACCTCGGCAATCGGCTGCATACCGTCAACCGACACGAGCTTGCCCTGTCGCTTGTAATATTCGAGCAGGGGCGCCGTGTTCTTGTAATAGACCGCCAGCCGCGCCTTGAGCGTCTCAGGCGTGTCGTCGGACCGCGTCGAGCCGCCCGACTGCCTGATGCGCTGCTCGACCCGCTCGACCAGGATCTTGTCGTCGACCTTAAGCTCGATCACGCGGTCGATCTTCTTTGCGCGTTTGGCGAGCATCCCATCGAGCGCCTCGGCCTGCGCAATCGTGCGGGGGAACCCGTCGAACACCGCGCCTTTGGCGCAATCGGGCTGGTCGTAGCGCTCGGCAATGATCCGGATGGCGATCTCGTCGGAGACAAGATCGCCCCTGGCCAAGATCGGCGCGATCGTCTTTCCAAGCTCCGTTCCGGCGTCGATAGCCGCACGAAACATCACGCCGGTCGAAAGCTGGGGCAGCCCGCGCTTTTCCTGAAGAATTTCCGCCTGCGTGCCCTTGCCTGCTCCCGGCGGTCCGAAAAGGATCAGGTTCAACGTCTCGCTCCCCGAAGCTTGGCCTTCTTGATCAGGCCTTCGTATTGCTGAGCAATCAGATGGCTCTGAATTTGCGCGATCGTATCCATCGTCACGCTGACGATGATGAGGATCGAGGTGCCGCCCAGAGGCAGGAGCGAGGTTACGCTGCGGCGCATGAATTCCGGGATCAGACAGACGATCGCCAGATAGATCGCGCCGATCACCGTCGTGCGCGTCAGCACATAATCGATGTATTCCGCGGTCTTCTTGCCGGGACGAATGCCGGGAATGAAGCCGCCATATTTCTTCAGGTTCTCCGCCGTCTCCTCGGGATTGAAGATGATCGAGGTGTAGAAAAACGCGAAGAAGACGATCATCAGGCCGTACAGGACGAAATAGAGCGGCTGCGTCGGCCCCACATAAGTCAACACCGTCTGCATCCAACCCGACACGTTCTGCCCGTAGAAGGCCGCCACAGTCGTCGGCATCAACAGGATCGACGACGCAAAGATCGGAGGAATGACGCCGGATACGTTGAGCTTCAGCGGCAAGTGCGACGATTCTCCGCCGAACATGCGGTTGCCGACCTGGCGCTTGGGATATTGCACAAGCAGCCTGCGTTGCGCGCGTTCCATGAACACGATGAAGAGCACCAGTCCGACGGCGCCCACCAGGATCGCGAAAATCACGGGGGCAGAAATCGCGCCCGTGCGACCCGATTCGAATATCTGCGAGATATAGGTCGGGAAGCGCGCCACGATGCCCGCGAAGATGATCAGCGAAATGCCGTTTCCCACGCCCCGGCTCGTGATCTGCTCGCCGAGCCACATCAGGAGGATAGTGCCGCCGGTCAATGTGATTACTGTGGAGATGCGGAAGAACCAGCCCGGATCGATGACGGCCGTTCCCCAATGCTCGAGGCCGATCGCGATGCCGTAGGCCTGGAGCGCAGCCAGGCCTACCGTGCCATAGCGCGTATACTGGTTTATCGTCTTGCGGCCCGCCTCGCCTTCCTTCTTGAGCGCTTCAAGCTCCGGAATGACGGTTGTCATCAACTGAATGATGATCGAGGCCGAGATGTAGGGCATGATGCCGAGCGCAAAGATGGCCATGCGCTGCACGGCGCCGCCCGCCAGCACGTTGAACACGTCGAGCAGGCCGCCCTGCTGATGACTGAGCTGACGAGCGATTTCGTTGGGATCGACCCCCGGTATCGGAATGAAGGTACCAAGGCGCGCAACAACCAGTACGACCAGCGTGAAGAAGATGCGCTGCCGCAACTCCTTCGCCTTGCTGAACGAACTGAAGTTGAAATTCGCCGCCAATTGTTCGGCTGCAGAGGGCATTCCTCACTCCCAAACGCGGACGGCCTCGAGGGTCGAGGGCGTGCCCACTATATAGGTGCTCACGCGCTTGTGCGCGCGGCCTTCTTTTCGGCCGATTTGGCCCGGCGCTGCGCCTTTTTGCCCGGCTGACCCTTTTTGTTCATGTAGACGGGCTTTTTGAACGTGGTGGTCACCACACCGCCGGCCTTTTCAACCGCCGCGATCGCACTCTTGGACGCGCCCGCGACTTCGATGTCGAGCTTCACCGTGATGGCGCCCGTGCCGAGCAACCGGATTCCGTCCCGGCTGCGGCTGGCGAGGCCGGCTTTCCTGAGCGTTTCCTCCGTAACCTTCCCTGAGACGTCGATCTTTTTCTCGTCGACGGCCTTCTGGATACGACCGAGATTCACCTCGGAAAAATCGTTGGCGAAGATGTTCTTGAAGCCGCGTTTCGGTATGCGCATGTAGAGCGGCATCTGGCCGCCTTCGAAGCCATACACCTTCGTGCCGGTGCGCGCCTTGGCGCCCTTGACGCCGCGTCCCGACGTTTTGCCGAGGCCCGAACTCGAGCCGCGCCCGACGCGCGTCTTGCGCTTGTGGGCTCCCGGATTGTTGCTGATCTCATTGAGCTTCATCACTTGCTCTCTTCCACGATCTCGACGAGGTGTTGCACTGCGCGGATCATACCGCGCACCGAGGGCGTGTCCTCCAGGGTGCGCGTGCGGCGAATCTTGCCGAGCCCAAGCCCGCGCAATGTTGCCGCCTGGATCTCGGGCTTGCGGTTCGCGCTGCGGATCTGGCGCACGGTGACCGTCTTGTTTGCGGACTTGGCTGCCGGTTTTTTCTGGGCCGTCATGACTTAGTTTCCTGCCGTCGCCTGTTCGCCCTTAGGCGCGCCTTCGCGACGCGAAATGATTTCGCTCACGCTGCGACCGCGGCGCTGGGCGACCATGCGCGGCGACTGCTGGTGCTTGAGCGAGTCGAATGTCGCGCGCACCATATTGTAGGGATTGGACGTGCCGAGCGATTTGGCGACGACGTCGCCCACGCCCAGCGCTTCGAAGACGGCGCGCATCGGACCGCCGGCGATGATGCCGGTGCCTGCCGGCGCCGGACGCACGATCACCTTGCCCGCGCCGTGATGGCCGCGCGTCTCGTGATGCAGCGTGCGACCGTCCTTCAGCGGCACGCGGATCAACGCGCGCTTCGCGGCGTCCGTCGCCTTGCGGATCGCTTCCGGCACTTCGCGCGCCTTGCCGTGGCCGAAGCCCACGCGTCCGCGCTGGTCGCCCACCACGACGAGTGCGGCAAAGCCGAATCTGCGGCCACCCTTCACCACCTTGGCGACACGATTGATGTGCACCAGCTTGTCGATGAATTCGTTGTCGCGCTCTTCGCGCTCGCGATGCCGGGGTTCACGCGCCATATGCCGATCCTTTGCTCAGAACTCGAGGCCGCCTTCGCGTGCGGCCTCCGCCAGCGCCTTGACGCGCCCGTGATAGATATAGCCGCCGCGGTCGAACACGACGTGCTTGACGCCTTTTGCGATGGCCCGCTCGGCGATCTTCTGACCCACCGTGGCAGCCGCCGCAACATTCCAGGACTTCCCGGCCTTCGCTTTCTTCTCGGCAGTCGAGGCCATGGCGATCGTGGCGCCGGCGCCGTCGTCGATGAGCTGGGCATAGATATGCTTGCCCGAGCGGAAGATCGACAGCCGCGGCCGTCCGGTCGAATTTTGCCCGATGCGATAGCGGTTGCGCCGCTTGCGCCGGTCGAAAAGTGTTGTCTCGCGTGCCATGGCCTTACTTCTTCTTGCCTTCCTTGCGCCTGATATGCTCGCCGGCATATTTCACGCCTTTGCCCTTATAGGGCTCCGGCGGTCGATAGCCGCGCACTTCGGCAGCAACCTGCCCGACCAATTGCTTGTCGATCCCCGAGATCGAAATCATCGTCGGCTTTTCGCAGACGATGCTGATGCCGGCGGGAATCGGATATTGCACATCATGGCTGAAGCCGAGCTGCAGCTGCAGATTCTTGCCCTGCACCGCGGCGCGATAGCCTACGCCGTTGATCTCGAGCTTCTGGTTGAACCCCTGCGTCACACCGGCGACGAGGTTGTTCACCAAGGTGCGGCTCAGGCCCCACATCTGGCGACCGCGCTCTGCCCCTTCCTTGGGCATCACGGACACGCCGTCCGCGCCAAGGCTGGCCACGACGTCGTCAACGAGCGTCACCTGGAGCTCCCCCTTGGGGCCCTTCACCTTCACCGTCTTGCCGTCGACCTGGGCTGTGACACCCTTGGGCAACGCGACGGGCCTTTTGCCGATACGAGACATCAATCCACTCCCAATCCTTCAGTCCTCGGAATATGTGCCCTAGAACACATGGCAGAGGACTTCGCCGCCGACATTCTTTTCGCGCGCCAGGGTGTCCGTCATCACGCCCTGCGGCGTGGAGACGATGGACACACCGAGGCCGCTGCGATGCGGCTTCAAGTCGGTGACTGCGGCATACACGCGGCGACCCGGGGTCGATACGCGCTTCAATTCGCGGATCACCGGCTTGCCTTCGTGATATTTCAACTCGATCTCGAGCTCGCGCCTTCCGCCCTTGAACTCCACTTCCGCGTAGCCGCGGATGAAGCCTTCGGTCTGAAGCACGTCGAGAATGCGAATCCGCTGACGCGAGTTCGGCGACTTGATCTTTGCCAAGCCCCGAAGCTGTCCGTTCCGGATGCGCGTCAGGAGATCTCCGATGGGATCCGTGATCGCCATATCCTAATTCCTTCCTTACCAGCTCGCCTTGGTCATGCCGGGGATGAGGCCAAAATTCGACAGATCGCGAAGCGCGATGCGCGAAAGCTTGACCTTGCGATAATACCCCTTCGAACGACCAGACAGTTCGCAGCGGTGATGAATACGCGTCTTCGACGAATTGCGCGGAAGCTTGGCGAGCTTGAGATGCGCCGCAAAGCGATCCTCCGGCGCGACCGACATGTCTTCGGTCTTCGCCTTCAGCGCCGCGCGCCTGGCGGCGTATTGCGCTACCATCTTCTCGCGTTTCTTGTTCCGGTTGATCTGGCTCTTCTTTGCCATTTCTATCGCCTCAATTCATGAACGGAAACTGGAAGGCCTTGAGAAGCGCCATGGCTTCCGCGTCGGTCTTCGCAGTGGTGTTGACGATGATGTCCATGCCCCAGACGGTTTCCGTCTTGTCGTAGTCGATTTCGACGAAAACCATGTGCTCCTTGAGGCCCATCGCGAAATTCCCGCGGCCGTCGAAGCTCTTGCCGTTCAGACCGCGAAAGTCGCGCACACGCGGCAGCGCCGTGGTGACCAGCCGGTCCAGGAATTCGTACATCCGATCCCGCCGCAGGGTGACCTTCACGCCGATCGGCCGGCCGACCGTTACCTTGAAGGCCGCGATCGACTTTTTGGCCTTCGTAACGATGGCCTTCTGGCCCGCGATGGCGGTCAGGTCGTTCTGCGCCTGCTGAACCTTCTTGCCGTCCGAGGCGCCTTCGCCCGCGCCGATGTTCAGCACGATCTTGTTGATGCGCGGCACCTGCAACACGTTGGTGTAGCCGAATTCCTTCATCAGCGCCGGACGAATGACTTCGTTGTAGCGCTTCTTGAAGCGCGGAATGTAATCCGGATCGACGGCCGCGTTGTCGGCAGCCGCCTGCGCGGCCTCGACCTTCGAAGGGTCCGCCTTCACCTTTTTCACGCGCGGCTGCTTCGCGCCGTGCTCGGGCTTTGCCCCTTGTTCAGACATCGATGACCTCACCGGACTTCTTCGCAAAACGGACCTTCCGGCCGTCGTTCAATACCTTGAATCCGACGCGCGTCGCTTCGCCCGATTTCGGATCGACATGCGCCAGGTTGGACAGCTGGATCGGCGCTTCCTTGTTGACGATGCCGCCCTGCAGCTTCGCCGTCTGCTTCTGGTGGCGCTTGGCCACGTTCACGCCGGAGACGAGCGCGCGGTCTTCCTTGGGGAACACCTTGATCACTTCGCCCTTTTTGCCCTTGTCGCGTCCGGTGGTCACGATGACCCGGTCGCCTTTTCTGATTTTCACGCCCATCACAGAACCTCCGGCGCGAGCGAGATGATTTTCATGTGGTTCTTGGCGCGAAGTTCGCGCGTCACCGGCCCGAAGATGCGCGTCCCGAT
>JBEKDC010000192.1:0-6930 GCA_050014535.1 Rhizomicrobium sp. | reverse complement strand
TCCGGGGTGCAGTCGCTGTTGCGGGAGCGCGGTCGCGGTTTCGAGATCGCACCCGGAGCGCCGCGCGTCCCCATCGTGTCGGGCGCGATCCTGTTCGACCTTGCCAATGGCGGAGACAAGGACTGGGGCGAGATGCCGCCTTACCGCGCATTGGGCCGTCGCGCGGCCGAACATGCGACACTCGATTTTCGCCTCGGCAATGCGGGCGCCGGACTAGGTGCCACGGCGGGTATCTATAAAGGCGGGCTCGGCAGCGCATCTTCGATAACGGATGACGGGATCACGGTCGGCGCCATCGTCGCGGTGAATTCCGTCGGCTCGCCGCTCATTCCCGGCACGGACATTTTCTGGTCGTTTCCGTTCGAACAAAACGGCGAGTTCGGCGGACGCACGCTCAAGTCCCCCTTACCGCAACTCGATCTCGATCTGCCGCCGGACATGAAGGGTGCGGCGCGCGCGGCCGGAAATACCACCATTGCGATCGTCGCGACCGATGCCGCCTTTTCGCCCGTCGAACTGAAGCGCATCGCGATCATGGCGGCGGACGGATTTGCGCGCGCGCTAAGGCCGGTTCATACGCCGTTCGATGGCGACCTTGTGTTTGCGCTTTCCACGGGATTGAAACCGATGACCGGCGCGCGGCCGCGCGAGACGATGCGGATCGGAATGATCGCGGCGGATTGCCTGGCACGCGCGATCGCGCGCGGTGTCTACGAAGCGCAGACGCTCGCCCACATTCGCAGTTACAGGGACATCTTCGAAAAACGATAGGGAGGAAACGATGGACAAGTTCGAGCAGGACGACGGAAGTATTTTGCAAAACGCAATCTCGCGGCGCGTCTTCGCGGCCACATCGCTCGTCGCGGGTTTCACGCTCGCCGCAGGCCCCGTGCGCGCCGACGCGATCGTCACCGACACCGCGGGGCTCGATGCCGGCGAAGTGAGCATTGCGGTTTCGGATGGAAAAATCCCGGCCTATCGCGCGAAGCCTGCCGGTAAGACGCATCTGCCGACCATCCTCGTGGTGCAGGAAGTATTCGGCGTGCACGAGCACATCAGGGATATCTGCCGGCGCTTCGCCAAGCTCGGTTATTATGCCATCGCGCCGTCGCTCTATGCTCGCTACGGCGATCCCGGCAAATACGACATGGATCATCTGCAAGGTTTGATGACCGATATTGTTTCCAAGGTGCCGGACAAGGAAGTGATGTCGGATCTCGATTCGACCGTCACCTTCGCGAGCGGCGACGGCGCGAACACGGCGAAGCTCGGCATCACCGGATTCTGCTGGGGCGGACGCATCGTTTGGCTCTATGCGGCGCACAACCCCGCGCTCAAGGCCGGTGTCGCCTGTTACGGACAATTGCGCGGGCCCGCGACACGCAGCCCGCTCAGGCCGCTCTATCCGCTCGATCTCGTGCACGATCTGCACGCGCCGGTTTTGGGTCTCTACGGCGGGCTCGATCACAACATTCCGGTTTCGGATGTGGAAGCAATGCGCGCGGCGCTCGCGCAAGCCGGCAAGCTCGATTGCGACATGCACGTCTTCATGGACGCGCAGCACGGTTTCTTTGCCGACTATCGCGCGTCCTACAACGCGGTGGACGCCAAGGAAGGCTGGAAGGAGCTTCTCGCCTGGATGCGCAAGAACGGCGTGGGTTGAAGTTGTTTTGGATTGAGTTGAATCGCGCCGGCCCCCTTTCGTCGCGCGGCTGGCGCCGCGCGCCACCTTCCCCCAAATTTGGGGAAGGCTGACAAAAGAAGAGTGCTCGAATATTTTCTAGCCTTCACCCCTTGCGGGGGAAGGTGGACGCCTCGCAACTTTTGCGAGGCGGACGGCCCGCCTGCGCTAAAGCTTCGGCGGGTCAATATATAGCTCGTGTCCGCCGTAGCCTTGGCGAAGGCGGAATGGGGGGCCGCGCAAAGCCAATCCCAATTCACTCGAGCGAGCCGTCGAGAAAATCGAAAACGGTTGCCTTGAACAGCGCGTGCGGGATCGCGGAGAAGTGGTCGCAGCCGGGCAGGGTGACGGCGCGCGCACCCGGGATCGCGCGCGCGAGTTCGTCCGGATCGCCGGCCAGCGCATCGCGCGCACCGGCGACCACAAGCGTCGGTACGCTGAGCTCGGCGAGGCGATCGCGCTCGAACCCGCCGTGCTGCGCGCGCGCGCAAGCTGCCAGCGCCTTGCGGTCTTCGCCTTGTTCGTCGGCGAAATGCCGGAAGCTTCTCAACAGCGGCTCGGAGATCGCATTCGGGTCGTCGGCATCCATCGCGTCCGCCATGGGATTGCCGGCAGGCTGTGGCTCGAACAGCCGTCCGCCGACGCCGCCGAGAATGAGATTGTGCAATCGTTCGGGCCTTGCGAGTGCCGCTGCCAGCGCCATTCGCGCACCCATCGAATAGCCCATCAGATCGGCCTTCTCGAAGCCCGCATGATCCATAGCTGCGAAAATATCGCCGACGAGATTTTCGCGGGCGTAGGAAGCCGAATCGTGCGGCTTGTCGCTTTCGCCATGGCCGCGCGTGTCGAAGGCCACGCAGCGCAGACGGCGGCGCTCGAACGCGCCGTACCAGCCGACGCGCCGCCAGTTCTCGTTGCGGTTCGACGCAAAGCCGTGAACCAGCACGATCGGCGCCGCCTCGCGCGGGCCGAAATCGTCAAAGGCGAGCGTGACGCCGTTCGCGGAAAATTGCGCCATGCGCCTTGGTTAGCGGGGTGGGTGTTCTCCCGCAAGAGGGGCCGGCTGGCCTCTGGAAGGACGTTGGGGTTATGAAACTCGCATGACGGACTTTTCCCCGCTCGATACGCCGATCTGGAATGCGCTGACGAGCGGTCATCGCGGCATGGCGCGCGCGGCGGGCCTGGCCGTGCGCTACCCCGCCGACGTTTCACCGTTCGCCGCACTGGCAGCACCGGAAGCCTTCGCGGATTTGCGCAAGCTCGTGGACGCCAACGAACCGGTCGCGCTAGTGGCGGCCGAGCAGCCCTCCATTCCGGGCGAGTGGCAGGTGCTGCGCGACCGGCCCATCGAGCAAATGGTCTGCACAGTCGTGCCTCCGCCCGTCGACGTGAATCCGATAATTCTGCGGGATACCGACGTGACCGACATGCTGGCGCTTGCAACGGCCACCGAACCCGGGCCTTTCGCGTCGCGCACCATCGCAATGGGCAAATATATCGGTCTGCGGAGTGCGGAGGGCCGCCTGATGGCGATGGCGGGACAAAGACTTTCGCTGACGGGCTTTACGGAAATCAGCGCGGTCTGTTGCGATCCTGAGTTTCGGGGGAAGGGCTATGCGCGCGCGTTAATCGTAACATTGATGCGCGAGGTGTTCGACGCAGGCCGGATTCCGTTCCTGCACGTCAAGAACGAGAACGGCGCCAAATTCCTCTACGAGAAAATCGGATTCAAAACCCGCCGCGAAGTGCAATTTACGGTGATCGCGGCGAAGTTGCGATCTGAATCGTCCATGACGGTTTGAACTGGCTCCGGAGCGACGTCGCGTTCGGTGAAAACCACGGGGTCACTTTGCTATTGTGAGACGTGCTGGAAAGCGCGACCCAATTCGACACTCGGCACTACGACGGTATTCGACACGAAATGTCCGCCTACCATATTTCCACCGCCGATACGAAGACAGAGCTCACGAGGCTCGCGCGCCTCGTCATAGGGCTCGAATGCCCAAGGTTTCCCAACACCTTTGGGCTCGCTTCGAGCGGACCGCGGGTCGAAGTAGATTTCGTAGTTATATGGCTCATCTTCTTTGTGCGTAACCGCACGCGCTCGATAGAGCGACTTGGTGGCTTCGGTCGAATTTGAATTGATATCGACACCTTCGTAGTAAACTCCTGGCCAATTGGCGACTAACGCTCCTGTTTTGCAGAGCGTCAGTTCGTGCCAGATATTGAGTTCGGACTGTTCTCCGATCTTGTGAATATCTGCCTTGGTGACGACAATGATTCTACCGATCACATATGTCGGCGCCAATTTGGGCGCTAGATTTCCCAAGGTATCATGGAGATCGAGCGCGCTCACCTCGATGGACTGGACGCTAACGAACCGAAGATCATCAACTCCGGGGACGAACAAGGCGCAGCCGGTCAGCAATATACAACCGGAGAGGGGGGCGATTGCGCGCCGGATTGTAAGTACCCCACTGCGCCACTTCACCTTGAAATCGTATCTCATGGCACCAGTCTAGGCGCTAAGCACTTCCAGTTCTATCGCAGGCTTTCGTCAAGTCTGGACACTCGGTGATTGGGCTCGAATAGTGGGCCTAGAATCATTTTATCGCCTGATCAATCCGCGTCTGCCGACGCCGGCCATGCTCCCATGGTCTACCACTCGCCCAGCATCGCTCTTGCCTCCCAAAATCGCTGTTGCTCAATAGTTGAGCGGGATTTGCCGCCGGTTTGTGCGGGGCGGTCCGTGGCCTAAAGGACGCAGGACGGATTCCAAACTGGTGGGGCGCGCCCCTTCTGTTATAGATTCGTCACGACCGGGTTGTGTCCAACGGCGCGTGTTTTCGGGGTGTTCCGCCGCGTATCGAAGGGGACGGCATTTCAGTGACGAATGAAAACCGCGCGCCGATGGACCGGCGGTCGCTTCTGACCCTCATCGGCACGGTGGCGGGCAGCGCCGTGATGTATCAGGCGATGACTGAGCTGGGCCATGCGGCGGAGTCCGGGTTCGCGGGCCCCATCGCGCTCAAAGGCGGCGCCAAAGGCGCGTCCGTGCTCATCTTGGGTGCGGGTCTCGCCGGCATGTCGGCCGCCTATGAGCTGCGCAAGGCGGGCTATAAGGTCCAGGTCCTCGAATACAACGACCGGCCCGGCGGCCGTAACTGGTCGCTTCATGGCGGGGACACCTACACGGAGCTCGGAGGGTTCACCCAGCACGTTCAATTCGACAAGGGGCTCTACATCAATCCCGGGCCGTGGCGGCTGCCGCATCATCACCGTGCCGTTCTGCATTATTGCAAGCTTCTCAACGTGCCGCTCGAGCCGTTCACGCAGGTGAACTACGCCGCCTATGTACAATCGAACAATGCGTTCGGCGGTAAGCCGAAGCGCTATCGGGAAGTGCACGCCGATTTCAACGGTCACGTCGCGGAGCTGCTCGCCAAGGCCACCAACCAGAGCAAGCTCGATCAGGCGGTGACGAAAGAAGACCGGGAAGTTCTGCTCGGGGCGCTGCGCTACTGGGGCGCTCTCGACCAAAACTACGAATACAAGAAGAACCTGTTCACCAGCGAGCGCCGCGGCTATGTCTCCGATCCGGGAGGCGGGCTCGATTCCGTGCCTGTGCCGTCGGAGCCGATGGCGATGCGCGACTTGATGAAGTCGACGCTCTGGCAATCCATCCTGCAGGGCCATGACTACGAATTCCAAAACACCATCTTCCAGCCGGTCGGCGGCATGGGTGCGATCGGCAAGGCGTTCGGCCGCGCGCTGGGCCATGTCATCCGCTACAATTGCAAGGTGACGGAGATTCATCAGGACGCCAAAGGTGTCACCGCGACGTATCACGACTCCAAAAAAGGCGGCGCGCCGCGCCAGGCGCATGCGGATTGGTGCGTCTGCACGATTCCGGCCTCGATCCTGGGCCAGATCCCGATGAATGTCGGCGCGCCGCTGAAGGCTGCGATCGATGCGTTGTCCTATGAGAGTTCGCTCAAGGTCGGGCTTCAATTCAAGCGGCGCTTCTGGGAAGAGGACGATGCGATCTATGGCGGCATCAGCTATACCGACCAGCCGATCTCCCTGATCGGCTATCCGAACACCGGCTATTTCAAGAAGGGTCCCGCCGTTCTGCTCGGCGCCTATTCCTGGGGTCCGGATTCCTATGAATTGGCGGCGCTGTCGCCGCCGGAGCGGATCGAAAAAGCGCTCGAATGCGGCAGCCGGATCCATCCGCAATATCGCGCGGAATTCCAGCACGGCGTGGCTGTGGCCTGGCATCGCGTGCCCTGGACGCTCGGCTGTTTCGCGCGCTGGACGGATGATTTGCGGGCACAACATTACGACAATCTGTGCGCGATTGACGGGCGCATCGTGCTGGCGGGCGAGCATGCGTCGCGGCTGCCCGCCTGGCAGGAAGGCGCAATTCTTTCGGCGCTGGATGCAATCGGCCGCCTGCACCAGCGCGTTCTGGCGAGTTGACATGAAACAGACTCGGATATTGAGGCGCGCGCACCCAATTGCTTTTGGGATTGTGCTGGGTGCGATGCTTTCGGAATCCGCGCTCGCGGAGGATTTCGCGTTCGGAAAGTTTCCGCAGCAGACCGGCGAGGCGATCTACAAGGGTGTTTGCCAGGGTTGCCATATGCCCGACGCCAAAGGCGCTGTCGGGGCAGGCGCCTATCCCGCGCTCGCGAACAATCCCAAACTGCAGGATGCGGGATATCCGGTCTTTCTGGTCGTCAACGGGCACAAAGCGATGCCGCCGTTCGGCGACAGTTTCAACAATCAGCAGGTCGCCGATGTCGTCAACTACATCCGCACGCATTTCGGCAATCGCTACACGGACACGGTGAAACCGTCCGACGTGCAGATCGTGCGGCCCGCGGCACCCAATGTCGCGCCGAAGAAAAACATGCATGACTGAATCGATCGGGGAGACCGGACCATGACATTTCTCAGGATCAAGACGCCGCATGTCGCGGCCGCGGCCTTGGCGCTGTGCGCGGCAGGGTGCAGCGTCTTCGCCGGCAACATTGCGCGCGACGAAATCCCGGTGCCGAATATTCCGTTTGTCGCGGCGGTCGCCGTGCCGCCGGGCTACACCACCTATTACATCAGCGGCACCATCGCAGCCGTGGCCGATGCGAGCGCGCCGGAAGGCAGCGTGCAGCGTTTCGGCGACACGCAGACCCAGACGGCGTCCGTGCTTGCGCGCCAGAAGGACACGATGGCGAAACTGGGCCTCA
>JBEKDC010000191.1:0-7010 GCA_050014535.1 Rhizomicrobium sp. | reverse complement strand
CGGGTGTTCTTCTTCGCAACATAGAAGAAGCCCGTGCCGCCCGAGCTGTTGAGCCTGATTTTTGCCGTAGTGGGCTTCGCCATGGGCGCCGCTCCTTAAGAATTTCGCCGAAGGGCCGGTAACCTAGCCAGACCGGCCGCGAAGTCAAGAAGCGCCCGATTCCGGCCATTTTGCGCGGTCCGGGGCAACCGGGGCAGCTCCAATTGCTATCGTGGGTGAGCCATGTTTCCCGCAAGGATCGGGCTGAAGGTCGCGGGCGAGACGCCTAATTGGATGTTCGAGAATTCGGACAGGAGATGGAACATGTTGTCCCCACAAACGTCTGAAAGCCCGCGGCACACAATCGATTCGGACGCCGCGAAATGGGCTGCCGTCCAGCGCCGCGACCGGTCGATGGACGGAACGTTTTATTATTCCGTGCGCACGACGGGTGTCTATTGCAAACCTTCCTGCGGTGCGCGGCCGGCCCGCGATAACGTTGCGTTTCATGCGAGTTGCGCGGATGCCGAACGTGCGGGTTACCGGCCCTGCAAACGCTGTCATCCGAACGTGGCAGTCCCCGAGATCGAATACACGATCTGCGAGAGTACGCTCGGCCCCGTCGCGATCGCCGCGACCGACAAAGGCATCTGCGCGATATTGTTCGGCCGCCACGCCGACGAATTGCGCGACGATCTGCAGGCGCGCTTTCCCAAACCGAAGCTGACCGAAGGCGGCGAGAGCCTCGCGACGGCGGACATACTCGCATTCATCGAAGACCCGCGCCGGACGCCGCGCTTTGCGCTCGATCCAGCCGGAACGGAATTCCAGAGAAAAGTGTGGCGCGCGCTGCGCGGAATTCCCGCCGGTTCGACCGCGAGTTATGCCGACATCGCGAAAAAGATCGGCACGCCGAAAGCTTCGCGCGCCGTGGCGCAGGCCTGCGCCGCGAATCCGATTGCGGTCGCGATCCCGTGCCATCGCGTGGTGCGCAGCGACGGTTCGCTTTCGGGTTATCGCTGGGGCGCGGAGCGCAAGCGTGCCTTGCTTGCCCGTGAAGCATCGGCATGACGGCGGCGCTCGACTGGGAGCGGATCGACGAGGAGCTCGGCGCGCAGGGATGTGCCCCGAGCGGCCCTCTCCTCACGCCGCAGCAATGTGCGTCGCTGTCGGCCGCGTATGCCGACGATTCGCTCTTTCGCAGCAGGGTCGTCATGGCGCGGCACGGCTTCGGCCGCGGCGAATACAAATATTTTACCTATCCATTGCCGAAGGTCGTGGCGGAATTGCGCGAGGTGCTTTATCCGCGCCTCGCGGAAATTGCGAACGGGTGGAACGCGGCGATGGATAAGCCGGAGCGCTATCCGCCCGCACATCGCGATTATCTCGCGCGCTGCCACGAAGCAGGTCAGAGCAAGCCGACGCCGCTGCTGCTGCAATACGGTCCCGGCGATTACAATTGCCTGCACCAAGACCTTTACGGCGAACTCGTGTTTCCGTTGCAGGTGGCGATTCTTTTGTCGCGGCCCGGCGAGGACTTCGCCGGCGGCGAATTCGTCCTCACCGAGCAGCGGCCGCGCATGCAGTCGCGGGTGGAGGTTGTGCCGCTCGCGCAAGGCGAGGGTGTGGTATTTCCGGTGCATCACCGACCCGTCAAAGGAACGCGCGGCGTCTATCGCGTCACCATGCGCCACGGCGTGAGCCGGCTGCGCTCCGGCCGGCGCCACACGCTGGGAATCATTTTTCACGATGCGAAGTGAGCGGCGCTTCCCGACGCCGCGCCATCAGAAACACCACATACCCCGCGCAGATCGCACCCAACACGACGAGAAGTCCGTCCGGATTCCAGATGTCCAGCGCCGCGCCTTCGGCGCTCGGTCCGACCAGTAAGCCCATGCAATAGAGGAGTACGAATGCGGCATTGGCATTGGCGAGTTCCGCGCCTTTGAAACGCTCGCCAATCAGGGTCAGACCGATGCTGTAGACGCCGAGGATCAGACCGCCCCACACGAAGAGCAGAAGATACATCAGCGGCGGCGTGTGGACGACGAACGGCGTGAGCAGCGTGCCGGCAATGCCGGTCGACGCGCAGAGTGCGAGCAGGTGTCTCCTGTTCATGCGGTCGGCCAGCCAGCCCAACGGATATTGAAACGCGATGCTGCCCAACGCGATCGCCGTCACCGCCAGCGCGGCGTTGGCTTCGGTATAGCCTGAGCGCACGGCATAGACGGGAAAGAGACCGGTCATCCCTGCATCGATGGCGCCGAACACGAAGGATGCCGTCAAGGCGGCCGGCGCGGCGCGGATCACGGAGAAGACGGTCGAGGCATGGCCTTCCTCGATGCGCGGCGCCGTGCGTCGTGCCGCGAGCACGGGGATGAGCGCCAACAGAAGCAGGCACGAGCCCGCGGCGAAAGGCGCGATGCCGTGCGTTCCGATGATCTTGAGCACGCCGGGACCGATGCCGAAGCTGCCGGCGATGCAGATCGAATAGACCGCGACATAGCGGCCGCGATTGGTTTCGTCGGCAAGGCGGTTGATCCAGAATTCCGACACCACGAACAGCCCGTTCAATGCGCTCGACAGCACGAAACGCACGGGAAACCACACCCACAGGCTGGGCGCCTCATAGATCGCGATCATCGCGCCTGCCGCGACGGCAAGCGAAGCCGCGAGATATTGCGCGGCGCCGAAACGCGCGATCCAGCGCGGGATGAACGGCGTGATGGCGAGCGCGGCGAGCCCGCCCGTTGCGAGATTGAGGCCGTTGATACTGCCTGGCACGCCTTTGCGCTCGAGGATCAGCGCCAGCAACGGAAGCGTGAGGCCCATGCCGAGGCCGTAGGCGACGCAAGCCGTGAGGATCGCAAACAGACTCGTGCGACGTTCGCGATCGGCGCTCACAGATAGGTCAGGCCGGATTTGTCGCGAGTGAAACGGAAATAGGGGATCGGGCGCGACCTGTCGGCGCCTTCGACAATTCGTGCCTCGACTTCGTCGAGCACGGTCCGCGTGATGGTCATCAGATCGAGCGCGCGCGCTTCCGCGAGCGTGAGCCAGGCGGGAGTCAGAAGTTCTTCGGTGTGCGCGGCATCGAGCGTGTGCGCGATGGCGCTGCCGTCGACCATGAAAAAGCGGGCATCGAAACGGCGCGTGCGGTTCGGCGGCGTGACGGCGCGCGCCACGAGATCGAACGTGTCGAGCCGCGGCACGATGCCGTGTGCAAAAAACTTCGCCCAGGCGGGTGCGCGACTGCGAGGCACGGTCGCGGAGCGTTCGCCCAGCAATACGCCGGTTTCCTCGAAGGTTTCGCGCACGGCGGCAAGCGCAAGGCCTCGCGCGCGGGACGGTGTGGTGCCGATGGACGCCTTCGCGAGCACCTCGGGACGTAAATCGCCTCCCACCGCGATGCGCTGATCGCCCGGATCGATGCGCCCGCCCGGAAACACGAATTTGTTGGGCTGGAACGCCATGCCGGAATGACGCTGGCCCATCAGCACGCGTGGGCCGTCCTTTTCGCGGCGCACGATGATGAGGGTCGCCGCATCCTTCGGCCGCAGCACGGGACCCGCGACGATCTTCTCGTCCTTATCGAACAGGGATTGTGTCATGCGGGAAGCCTAGCGCGACCGCCGCGGCTTGTGCGAGGGGCGTTTGTGCGCCGTCACATGCGGCCTGGCCGTGGCGCTCTGGTGGGGCTTTTCGGCATCGACGAGTTCGAAGCGCAATCCGCCCGTGAGAGGTGCGGCCTCCAGCAGCCGCACGGTCATGCGGTCGCCCAGGCTGTAGGCCGTCTTGCTGCGCTCGCCGATGAGAGCGTGCCGGCGCTCGTCATGGCGGAAATATTCCGTGCCCAAGGAGCGCGCGAGGATCAGCCCTTCGGCGCCCGTCTCCTTGAGCCGCACGAACAGGCCGAAGCGCGTGACACCAGTCACCCGCGCGTCGAAATTGGCGCCGACGCGATCCGCCATGAAGGCTGCCACATAGCGATCCGTCGAATCCCGCTCGGCCGCCATCGCGCGGCGCTCGCACATCGAGATGTGCTCGGCAATTTCGCCGAGACGTCCCATTTCGTCGTTGCTCAAACCGTCATGGCCGAATTTCAGCGCACGGATGAGCGCGCGATGCACGATCAAATCGGCGTAGCGGCGGATGGGCGAAGTGAAATGCGCATAGCGCTGCAGATTGAGCCCGAAATGGCCGACATTGTCCGGCGAATAAACGGCTTGCGACTGGGTGCGCAAGACCACATCGTTCATCACTTCGGCATGCGGGCCGCCCTTCACCTGCGCCAGGATCCGATTGAAGATTCCGGGCTTGACCACCTGACCCTTGGCGAAGCTCACATCGATCGTGCGCAGATAGTCGGAGAACGCGAACAGCTTCTCCTTCGATGGTTCCTCGTGGATGCGATAGATGAGAGGCTGGCGCGCCTTCTCGAGCGTTTCGGCCGCGGCGACATTGGCCTGGATCATCATCTCTTCGATCAGGCGCATGGATTCCAGGCGGTCGCGGTAGGCGATGGACTTGACCTTGCCATCCTCGCCGATGGTGACGCGGCGCTCGGGTAGGTCGAGATCGAGCGGTTCGCGCTTGTCGCGCGCGATGGCGAGCGATTTGTAAGCGGCCCACAGAGGCGCGAGCGCGCGCTTATGAATCTCGCGATGTGCCGCATCGGGCTCGCCGTCGAAGGCGCGTTGCGCCTGCGCATAGGTCAGGCTCGCCGCGGACCTCATTGTCGCGCGTAAAAATTCGTGGCGACGCTTGTTGCCCCGTGCGTCGATGATCATGCGCATTGCAAGACACGGCCGATCTTCGTTCTCGCCCAGTGAGCACAGGTCTGCGGAAAGTCGCTCCGGCAGCATCGGCACCACGCGATCCGGGAAATAGGCGGAGTTGGCGCGCTTGAGCGCTTCGCGGTCGAGCGGAGCGCCGGGCTTCACATAATGCGCCACATCGGCAATTGCGACGATCACGACATGGCCGCCTTTGTTGGCGGGATCGTCGTCGGGTCCGGCCCACACCGCATCGTCATGGTCGCGCGCGTCTTCGGGATCGATCGTGACCAGGGGAATATTCCTGAGATCGGTGCGCCCCTTCAGGTCGGCATAGGTCGCGCGTTCCGCTTCGTCGAGCGCTTCTTTGGGAAATTCGGTGGGAATGCCATGCGCATGGATCGCGATCAGGCTGACGGCGCGGGGCGCATCCATGCTGCCCAGCCGTTCGACCACGCGCGCGCGCGGGAACCCCGACGCGCGGCCTGAAAGCGGTTCGGCAAGCACCAGCTCGTTGGAGACGGCGCCGCCGCGGTCGCGCGCTTCGACGACGAATTCGATGCGCGTCTTGCGGTCGATGGGTTCGATGCGTCCCTGCTGCGCTCCGGCGCGATAGACGCCGAGCACCTTGTGCGCGCTGGCGCCAAGCCGTTTGATGATCCGCGCGTCATAGCCGTTGCGCGTTTCGCTGAGCCGCGCGAGCACGCGTTCGCCGCGGCCGAGCGCCGGGCCGGGATCCGTTTCGCGACCGGGCAGTACCACGATCTGTGGGGGGGCATCGGGCTTGTCCCAATGTTGGGGTCGCGCGAGCAATTCGCCGTCGGGATCCTGGCCGGTGATTTCGAGTACCGTCACTTCGGGCAACGCTCCCGGCGGGGCGTAGCTTTGTTTCGGCCCACGAGTCAGTGCGCCTTCGTCTTCGAGCTCTTTCAAGATGCGTTTAAGCGCAATGCGCTCGGACCCCGTCACCCCCAATTTGCGCGCGATGTCGCGCTTGGTGGCGTGCGGCTCAGCGGCCAAAGCTTCGAGAACGCGGGCTTTGTCGAGCGACTTTCGTTCCGTTGACGGTCGCTTGCGATTCAAGGCGTCACCCGCCATCCACCGGCGCAGGTTTGCGCTTGGGTTTCGCTTTTGTTTTGGGCTTCGCACCCGCGGATTTCACTTCGGGAGCTTCGGCCATTTTGCTCTCGGCCTTTTTTGCAGGCGCCTTCGGCTTGGCTTTCGGTTTCGCCGCGGCCTTTTTCGGCTTCTTGCCGCCGCCTTTGGCGACTCTATCCGCAAGCAGCACGACCGCCTGATCGAGCGTCACGGTCATCGGATCCATTTCGCGGGGGAGTGTCGCGTTGACGTTGCCGTCGGCGACATAAGGGCCATAGCGTCCCTTCATCACCTTCACCATCGCGCCCGATTCCGGATGCGCGCCCAATTCTTTCAGCGCTTCGGGCCCGCGGGGTCCCCGTCCCTTCGACTTCTTCTCGGCGAGCACCGTGACGGCGCGATTGAGGCCGACGGTGAACACTTCATCCTCGGAATCGAGGGAAGCGAACTGCCCGTCATGCTTCACATAAGGCCCGAAGCGGCCGAAATTCGCCGTGATCGGATTTCCGGTCTCGGGATGCTTGCCCACTTCGCGCGGCAGCGACAAAAGCTTCAGCGCCATCTCGAAATCGACTTCGGCGAGGCTCGTGCCTTTCGGAATCGACGAACGCTTCGGCTTGTCGCCTTCGCCAAGTTGCACATAGGGACCGAAACGGCCGCTGCGCAACGAAATGGGCTCGCCCGTTTCCGGATCGTTGCCGAGCACGCGCGGTTGGCCGTCGCCGGCTTCGGCCGCGGATTGCCCGATCTGGCGGGTGTAGCGGCATTCGGGATAATTCGAGCAACCGACAAACGCGCCGAACTTGCCGAGCTTGAGGCTCAACCGTCCCGCGCCGCAATTAGGACATACGCGTGGGTCCGTTCCGTCCGCGGGCGACGGAAAGATGTGCGGCCCCAGAATCTCGTCGAGTTCGGTGATGACATCCGAAATCTTTAGGTCCTTGGTCTCGCCGATCGCCGCCGAAAAATCCTTCCAGAAATCGCGCAACAGCTGCTTCCAGCTCAATTCGCCGGCCGAAACTTTGTCGAGCTTCTCTTCGAGATCGGCGGTGAAGCTGTATTCCACATAGCGGCCGAAGAAACTGGCCAGAAAGGTGGTGACGAGGCGGCCCTTTTCCTCGGGGATGAACCGATTGCGGTCCATGCGCACATAGGCGC
>JBEKDC010000190.1:0-7033 GCA_050014535.1 Rhizomicrobium sp. | reverse complement strand
CTGACCGCAGACGATGAAATACAGCTCGTCGCTGAAAACATCGTAGCGATTGTTGACTATCAGATGGAGCAGCAGCGTGGCGGCGGCGAGCACGAAGGCGGGACTCGCAAACCGGCCGGTTGAACTCTTCGCTTCCATTGCGCCCCCTCGCTTCGGCGCAAAGCCTAGCGCAAAGGCATCTTGCGCGCGACCGCTACCGCAGCGTTTCGGCGAAGAGAGCCTTGAGCTTGGCGTAGTGCTTCTCGGCTTGCGCCTCGTCATAGATTTCGCTGTCGGGAACGCACCAGCCGTGTCGCGCCGGATAGGTTTCGCTTTCATACGCGCCGCCCCATTCCTTGAGGGCCGCTTCGAATTTCACAATCGCCTCGGCGGGCATGGAGTTGTCGTTTTCGGCGTGCCCGAACAAAAGCCGCGCCTTGATGTGCGGCAGCGCGACATGCGGGCTGGTGTTGTCCTCGGCGTAAAGGCCGCCGCCGTGAAAGGCAGCCGCAGCCAGAATGCGATCGGGGGCAGCCACGGCAGTGCGCATCGCCATTCTGCCCGTCAGGCAATAACCGACAACGCCCATGCGGCCGTTCACGTCGCTCCGCTGCCCGAGAAATTCGAGATAGCCGAGCGCGTCGCGTTCCATCGCCGGCGGCGTGAGCGGTCCGCTCAGTTCCACGAAGCGCTGGCGCGTTTTCGGATCGTTGAAATCGAGCGGGAAATCGAAGAACGGTCCCGTGGTCGTGCGGTAATAGATGTTCGGCAGCAGAACGACATAGCCTTCGCCCGCCAGCCTTTGCGCCATCTGGTGAAACGCGGGACGAATGCCGATCCCGTCCGGATAATAGAGCACCGCGGGCCACGGCCCCTGACCGTCGGGTGCGTAAACAAACGCATCCGCCGTGCCATCGGCCGTTTTGATCTCAACTTTTTCTTCGCGCATCGTGTCCGAGCTCCCAAAGCACAACATTTCATCATGACGGGTCTTGAGACGGCCATGGTGATGAGAGCGGGGCGACAATTCAATCCAATAATATTGAATTCGTGACGCATGGAAGCGCAGAGCCCTCAAGGCAGCGCGTCGCCCTCGCGCTTTCTTTTTTTACGGCCCATGCCCAGTTGCTCGCGCCAGATTTTGGCGGGGATTTCCTCGACCGCGCTTTCGGCCAGCTGTCCCAGATGGAACGGGCCGAACTGGACGCGGATCAGGCGCGCGACTTTGAGCCCCAGATATTCCATCAGCCGCTTCACTTCACGGTTCTTGCCTTCCTTCAAGGTCACGCTGGCCCAGGAATAGATGCCCTTAGAACGTTCGATATCGGCGATCACGGGGCCGTAATTGACGCCGTCGACCGTCACGCCCATCGCGAGGCGGTCGAGATCGGCCTGTGTCACCTTGCCGAACAGCCGCACGCGATATTTGCGCGACCAGCCCGCGGCGGGCAGTTCCAGCATGCGCGCCATCGAGCCGTCATTGGTGAGAAGCAGCAGGCCTTCCGAATTGACGTCGAGCCGGCCCACCGAAACCACGCGAGGCAGATCCTTGGGCAGCGACTGGAACACGGTCGGCCTGCCTTCCGGGTCCTTGTGCGTGGTGACGAGGCCGATGGGCTTGTAATAGCGCCACAGCCGCGTCGCTTCCGGCTCCATCAGCGGCTTGCCGTCGATGGCGATGACATGGTTCTCGCCCACGCGGATGGCGGGGGTGGTCACCTTGTCGCCGTCGAGCGTGACGCGGCCTTCCGCGATCAGTTTCTCGGCATCACGGCGCGAGCAGATTCCGGCCCGCGCGATGAGCTTTGCGATGCGTTCTCCGGCGGGGGTTTCGGTCAATTGTTGCTCTTCGGGTGCATGGCGGCTACGGGGTACTGTCTGAACGAGGCAGTGGCAAGCGGCGATGACGGACGACGAAGCGATGGCGATGGCGTTGGGCGAGGCCGAAAGCGCGGCCGCGCGGGGCGAAGTTCCCGTTGGCGCGGTGTTGGCGGATGCCGACGGACGCGTGCTCGCGCGCGACGGGAACCGCATCGTCGAACGTCGCGATCCCACCGCGCACGCCGAGATGCTGGTGCTGCGCGCGGGTGCGGGCATCCTTGGCAATGAGCGGCTGACGGGCACGACGCTCTTCGTCACGCTCGAGCCCTGCGCGATGTGCGCGGGTGCGGCGAGCCTCGCGCGCGTGACCCGGATCGTGTTCGCAGCCGACGATCCGAAAGGCGGTGCGGTGCTGCATGGCCCGCTCTTCTTCGAGCAACCGACCTGCCATCACCGGCCCGTGATCGCGCGCGCCGGCGACGCCGAAGCGGTGTCACGCCTGCTCAAGGGTTTCTTCCGGGCGCGGCGCTTGTGATCCTTCGGGGCGTGGCATGACGTGCTTCGGGGCTCGCACTCCGGGCTCGCACCTCAGCATGACGCGCACTGCCTTCGTCATCCTGAGGTGCTTTCCGAAGCGACAGCGCAGGAAAGCCCCGAAGGACGTTTGTTGCGTGCCTTGCGCAGGGCGCGCCCCGAAGCACGATAACGCATCAGCCGGAGCTCAACACAAAACTGTTGCCGTCCGGATCCTTGAAGATGGCCGATGTGCCCCAGGATTCTTTCTTGGGCGGCGCCGTGAATTCGACGCCTTTGGCCGTCATCTGTTTCCATGTCGCCTCGACATCGTCGCAGGCGAAGGAGCCGTGGAAAAACGTGCCGATGCGATCTTCGTGGCCGGGCGGCGTGAACAGCACGATGCGCGTGTCGCTCTTGCCGATGCCGAGTTCGATCCAGCGCTGATTGCCCATCGGCTGGTCGGTCATCACGCGAAAGCCGACCTTGTCGGTCCAGAACGCGACGGCGCGCGCCTGGTCGCGCGTCGCGATGCCCGCGAATTTCAATCCCTTGATCATGGTGGTGCTCCTGGCGTTGCGGGGGCCAGACTTGACCCAAGGCGCTTCCGCGAGGCAAGGTTTCCAATTAATGCTATAGTAGCGGATGGACTTTGGGGCTTTCCTGCGCTATCGCTTCGCCGTCGTGCTTCGGGGCGCTTCGCGCACCTCAGCATGACGCGCACCGCCCTCGTCATCCTGAGGTGAGCCGGAGGCGCCCCGAAGGACATCATGCCTGCCGGGCGAGCCCCGAAGCACAATATGATGCGCCGAGGGAGATTGCAGTGGCGAGCAGTGTCAAACGCATTCACGTCGATGCCTATATCCTCGACGTGCTGATGCGCGACCTGATCGGGCATGACCGCATGCCGAGCGCGTTCGTTACGTATCTGTGGCTGTGGCGCCAGACGAAGGGCCGCCGCCGCAACGCGATCGGCGCCAGCCTGCAAACCATCGCGGGCGAAACGGGGCTGTCGAAATCGTCCGTGCAGAATGCCGCACGCTGGCTCACCTTCCGCGGCCTGATCCGCGCCAGCAAATCCGGCCCCACCGAACCGCCGCTCTACGAAGTGTTCGAGACGTGGAAGCGGTGAAACCACAGTTCGACCGGTAGCGAAGCGATGGCGTTCGGTATGTGGCATAGTACGCCCATGACACGCGAGCAGAAATACGACGCGTTCAAGGCGCTGCACGAGCGGCAGGGCTGCTTCGTGATTCCCAATCCGTGGAACGCGGGCACCGCGCGCATTCTGACCTCGCTCGGCTTCGAGGCGCTGGCCACGACCAGCGCGGGTTACGCGTTCGCTGTCGGCCGGCGGGATTCCTCGGCGGGGCTCACGCGCGACGAGATTCTGCAAAACGCGAGAGAGATCGTCGAGGCCACGAACCTACCCGTGTCGGCCGATCTCGAGGACGGCTTCGGCCGCTCGCCGGAGATCTGCGCCGCAACTATCCGTCTCGCGGCCGGGGCCGGCCTCGTCGGCGGATCCATCGAAGATGCGACCGGAATTGCGAAAGACCCTATCTACGAATTCAATCTCGCGGTCGACCGCGTGGCGGCCGCGGCGAACGCAGCGCACAAATGCAAGTTCGTGCTGACAGCGCGCGCCGAGAATTTCCTGCATGATTGCCCCGATCTCGCCGACACGATTCGTCGCTTGCGTGCCTTTGCCCAGGTCGGCGCGGATGTGGTTTACGCGCCGGGTCTGCCGAGCCTCGACGCGATCCGCGAGGTCTGCGCTTCGGTTCCCAAACCGGTCAATGTCGTGATGGGTCTGAAGGGACCGGCATGGTCGGTCGAGGAGCTGGCCGGCGTGGGTGTGAAGCGCATCAGCGTCGGCGGCGCATTCGCGCGCGCGGCGCTGGGCGCGTTCGTGCGCGCCGCACGCGAAGTGAAGGACAAAGGAACCTTCAGCTTCGCCGCCGACGCGATACCCCACGCCGTGGTGAACGGCTATATGGAGAACGGACGGCGGTAGTCATTTTCCGACGCCAAAAGACTCCGCCAAGTTAGTCGATTCGGCGCGACTGACCCCAGTCTGAATGTTGGAAACCGTACATGCGGCGTCCGGGTCTTCCTTCGGCATTGGAAAGAAGGCTATTTTGCGCTCCAACCGGGGGCATCCGGGGATATCGGTCAAAAGGGGAAAATCATGCAATATGCAAAGCTCGCTGCAGCAGCGGCGGCACTTGGACTCTGCGTTGGCGCGCAAAGCGCCGAGGCTGGAACTCCGCCCATCGATTCGACGCTTTTCGCCACTTACAATTTTTCCGCAGGCGCGACCAGTGTCCAATTCACAGTCTGCGGCTCATTGCCTGGATCGGAGGGCTGTTACGGAGGCGGAACGCTGGCGCCGATTGGCGGGGCTTGCGGAGTGCTGGAAAGTAGCCGGAAGACGAAGGGTGATGTGGTGACTCGCGATATTTATGTGCTCGACAGGGGTGCGACCAAGAACGCGACGTTGATGCTAGACGTATTCCGGCGCACGGACACAATATCGAGCAGCTACGATTCGATACAGGTTAGTTTCTTGAAGTCGGTCAGCCTTGGTATTGTGGGCGGGCCCTCTGCCAAGTGCACCATGGCCGGCAACGAAACAGCCGTTTACGCGGGAACCGATCAGGATGGCTCGGTTGCATCTGTCGACAAGACAACGTTCATCCATATGCGGGTCCCCCGAACGGCCCGCTTCGCGAAATCCACGTCCGTGCTCTCGCTGACTGCCGATACCTATGGCTATATTGCGGTCAGCACGCCGGAGGGTTTCTATGTCGTCAGCCCACTGGGCGGAGGAGAAGAGGATGGCGGCGGCTCCGCATACATGGTGAACACGCTTCAAGGTTTTATCCCGTCTCCCTAATCGACGAATTGCCGGATCACAATTTTCATTCGGGAAGAAGTCAGCGCCGATTCGTCTGGCGCTGGCTTTTTCTGCTTTTGGGGTTTCGGGTCCGCGCCGCGGATAGCGGTCGTCTGCCTCGGCATCCCCGGCGCTACAATTGCGTCGGTTTCGTGCGCGCCGAAAGACAAGGGAACGTTCGCCTTCGCCGCCGACGCGATACCCCACGCCGTGGTGAAGGGCTATATGGAGAGAGGACGGCGGTAATCTTTTTCCACCCGCCCCCTCCGCGGTTGATCTCAATCTTCGACATATCCTCGAGTGCCCTGGCGGATTCCTAAGAGTATGGAATCTCAACATATTATTCTTCGCAAACTATCTTGCACAACAAAATATATGGTGATACCGTGAAGAACATGAGCGGTATTGAAAAAGAACCCAAAAACGAGCGAACCGGCATCGAGCGCGAGTTTAAGCGCGGCGCGCTCGAATTGGCGGTACTGCATTTGCTGCGATCCGGTGAGGCGTATGGGTACGACATCGTCACCCAAATTGCCGATCGAACCGAGGGAGCGCTCGAAGTGACCAACGGCACGCTTTATCCGGTGCTGTACCGCCTGGAGCGTGCGGCACTCGTGAAGGTGCGATGGGAAACGCAGGAACAAGGTGTGCCGCGCAAGTACTACATGCTCACGCCGGCGGGCCACAAGGAGTTGACGCGGCTGACCGGCGAATGGACGACATTTGCGAAGGCGATGGCTCGGTTATTGCGCTGACGCGCATCTGCGCACTAAGGAGAGAAGATCATGACCATTCAGGGTTACCTCGCTCAACTCGCGGATGCGATGCCGAAGATGATGCCGGAGCGCGAACGGATTGTCGCCGATGTGCGCGCGCACATCGAGGAAGACATGCAGCGCGGTGAGGCGCTCGATGCTGTGCTCGCGAGGTTCGGCGATCCAGCGAATCTCGCCGCATCGTATTTGTCGGAAGTACCGCTCGTCAGCGCATCGTTCTGGCGGCGTGCGGCTGCGATGGCAATCGACATCGCTATTCCGGGCGTCATTGCAGTATTCCTCGCGATGCTGGCCGCAACATCGGGCCGAGCCTCTCCGGATGCGATGCTGCGTGATCCAGCCATCATTGGCCTGTTCGCTGTCACAGCAGGGTTTGTCGCCTACATTCTGGTTGGCGATTCCCGCTTCGGCCAGACGCTGGGCAAGCACTGGCTCAACCTACTCGTGGTTCGGGAATCCGGCGCGCGGATCAGTGTCGGCCAGGCGATCGTTCGGCTGTTACCGTGTGTGCTTCACATCTGGTGGATCGATGTAATCTTCGCGCTATTCACGGAAAAGCGTCAGCGTGCGTTCGAATTACTCTCGAAGACGCGGGTCGTAACGATTGATCCTGCTCATCGTCGGCATTTGGAACATCGGCCGTCCGTATCGTTAGCGAGAGATGCCCAAATGCAATAATCCTGGAGAATAGCCATGGACCCATTCAAGAATTTCATTGTCAACTTGAACGCCCCTGGACGTGGACCGATCACCGCGCTGATCGCTTGGATGTTTGTCGTCGCGGCGCTGGGTATTTTCGGTCACGGGGAAATTGCAGATTATGCGATGTGGCTGATCGGGATTGCAGGCGGAGCCATCCTCATAACGCTAGCCGTCCGGACTTAAAAATTTCGTTGTGGGTTCGCCAAGTATAACATTCCGCTTGAGGCCCGGCTACGCCAAGGCTTCGCCGGACTATGAGGCTCGTCCGCCGAAGCTTCAGCGTAGGCGGATGAGGCCCGGCTACGCCAAGGCTTCGCCGGACTATGAGGCTCGTCCGCCGAAG
>JBEKDC010000189.1:0-7041 GCA_050014535.1 Rhizomicrobium sp. | reverse complement strand
ATCGCGGGCAATATCGGCGCCGGCATTCTCAAGCGCTACATCGTCACCCTCGATTACGAGCACACGACGATGTATCTGAAGCCCGTCACCAGGACAGTCGACGATCTCGACACCTTCGATCGGGCCGGATTGTGGATCAATGAGAGTGACGACGGTTACAAGGTCGTCGATGTGACCAAGGGTGCCCCGGCGGAAACGGCAGGGCTTAAGGTCGACGACGACATCGTTGAGGTCGACGGCAAGCCCGCAAAGTCGATTCCGCTTTACGAGATGCGCCGGCAATTGCGCGACGAAGCCGCCGGAACGGTCGTCACCTTCACGGTCAAGCGCGGCAGCGGAACGGCAAGCGTGCCCGTCACGTTGCGAGATCTGATCTAGGAGCCGGCACAACGATATCCCGGCGTCCGATCCTGCCACGCCGCTTCAATCCGTATCGAGCGGCGCTCCCAGCAGGGTCGCCGAGTGAGGCATCTGGGCGAGGAACTGTGCCAGGCGCGCGGTTTCCTCTTCGTTACCGATCCAGTGAAGTTTGCGGATTCGCTTGACGATTTCGTTGGAGAGTTGCGCCTCGGCGGTCACGTGCGGTGTTTCGTTTTCGATGCGCGTTTGCATGATTGGCCCTTCTGATTGACCTAATTTTCCGGCTTGGATGCACGCGCCGCGCGTAAGTGATTCGCGTCGCGTGCAACCCTGCCTTTTGATTGTTTCATTCGATTGAGTGCGACGGAAACCGCAGTCAAGCGGCTTCCTGATGCTCTGCGCGGCGCTCGGCCTTGCGCATCCCGGTGGGGTTAAGGGACTTCGACTCTTCCGATTTTTCCATTGCGAGCTTATGCATCGTTTCGCCCATGCGGACACTTTCGTCGAAGAAATCCAGAGCCGCCCGGGCCATCCATTTCTGCTGAAGGGCCAGAAGATCGGCGAGGTTGTCGCATTCCTGACACCCTTCGATTGCAGTCGCGTTTTCCTCCAGGCGGCGATTGATGAAGCGCAGCGTCTCCTCGTGCCACGCCCGCATGCTTTGCTCGATCACCGATCGGTTGTGATTCATCGCATTGGCCAGCGAACCGTTGAAGATCGCGAATGTGCCGAAACCGAAGGGCATGTGTACGGACTCGTTTCTTTCCGAATTGCTATGTACCATCGGAACCTCCTTGGTCGTTGCCCCTCAAAAAGTTAGATTGACAAGCGGTTGTCTGCGCCCACAGCAACGATTCGAACCGCGACACCTGCTCGTTCAACAGGCTAACGCATCGCATGGCTGATCGTTGCGCAGCATTTTTGTGAAATCGCGGACAAAAAGTCAGCCGGAGTAGCAGTGTATTTTCGCGGCATTTTCCAGACGCGATTTGTTAAGAGAAAACCGTGCGGTCGGTTCCCTGCCGGACATGTCGGATCGCCAGATAAACGACTGTAGAAGAGCGGCAGCGCCGTTTGGGTCGAGCGCCACGGCAGCCCATCGGGGACTTCCGGCGCGAGGGCGCGAACAGGTCAAAATTCCTGAAACGTCTTAATCGACAGTTTCCAGCTTTGCCCCTATACAACCGGGAGAACGAAGGAGGCCTTCATGCCCGTCTATCGCGCCCCGATCGAAGACTATCAGTTCCTCATGCATGAGCTTTTCGAGGTCGAAAAGCAGACAGACCTGCCGCGCTTCGCAGACCTGACGGCCGACCTTGTCGATGACATTCTCACCAATGCCGGAAAGTTCTGCGAGGAAGTCCTGCACCCGATCAACCAGTCCGGAGACGAGGAAGGCTGCCATTTCGAGAACGGCGTGGTGCGCACGCCTGCGGGCTTCAAGGACGCGTTCAAGGCCTATTCCGAAGCCGGCTGGGGCGGGCTGGGCGCGCCGGCGCAATATGGCGGCTCCGGTCTGCCCATGATGGTGACAATGGCCGTGGCCGAGATGGCGCAATCGGCGAATCAGGCCTTCGCGATGTATCCCGGTTTGACGGGCGCGGCCTACAGCGCGCTCGCCGCCACGGGCGCACCCTGGATGAAGGAACACATCGTTCCCAAGATGGTCGCCGGCGAATGGACCGGCACGATGTGCCTCACGGAGCCGAACTGCGGCACCGATCTGCGCCTGATGAAAACGCGCGCGGTCGAGCAGCCGGACGGCACCTATCGCATGACCGGCACCAAGATTTTCATCTCCGGCGGCGACCACGATCTGACCGACAACATCATCCACATGGTGATCGCGAAAATTCCCGACGAGAACGGCCAGATCCATGACGATCTTTCGACCGTCAATTTCTTCATGGTGCCGAAATATATCGTCAAGGAAGACGGGTCGCCGGGACCACGCAACGGCGTTACCTGCGGCGGCATCGAGAAGAAAATGGGTATCAAAGGTTCAGCCACCTGCATTCTCAATTTCGACAATGCGATCGCGTGGCGGCTTGGACCAAAGCCCACGCCGCCGAAGCCCGGCGAAAAGCGCTCTGCGTCCGAAGGCATGAAGGGGATGTTCGGGATGATGAACGGCGCGCGTCTCGGTGTCGGCATCCAGGGCATCAGCGTCGGCGAAGTGGCCTATCAGAACGGCGTTGCCTATTCGCTGGAGCGCCGCGCGGGCCACGCGCTGACCGGACCTGCCGAGCCTGACAAGTCCGCGGACCTGCTGATCGTGCAGCCCGATGTGCGGCGCATGCTGCTGCATTCGCGCGCCTTCGTGGAGGGTGCGCGCGCGGTCGCAATGTGGACAACGCTCAACATGTCGATTGCAGATTCGAGCCGAGCGGAAAGTGCGACTGCCGGCCTGCTTGCCGACCTGATGACGCCGGTGATCAAGGCATTCTTCACGGACATGGGCTTCGAAGCGGCGAATATGGGCATGCAATGTTATGGCGGCCACGGGTACATCCGCGACAACGGCGTCGAGCAGTTCGTGCGCGACGGCCGCATCAACCAGACCTATGAAGGGGCTAATGGCGTTCAGGCGATGGATCTCGTCGGCCGTAAGCTGGGCCGCAAGGGGGGAGCGGCGCCGATAGCGCTGTTCGGGCTGATTTCCGGCTGGTTGGGCGAGAATGCGAACGACGACAAGCTCGCGCCATTTACAAAACCCGTGAAGCGCGGGCTCGACACCTTGCAGCAGGCGACTTTGTGGCTCGCGCAAAACGGCATGGCAAATCCCAACAATGCAGGCGCGGGCGCGGTCGATTATCTGCGCATGATGGGCATTGTGGTCGTGGGCTGGATGTGGGCGCGCATGGCAAAACTCGCGCAGGCGAAGCTCGCGGCCGGGACCGGCAACAAGGCACTCTACGAAGGCAAGCTCGTCTCAGCGCGCTACTGGATGGAGCGCCTGATGCCGGAATGCCCCATGCTGCTGGAGCGCATTCAAGCGGGCGCCGACACGATCATGGCATTCGCGCCGGCGGCGGAGTGATACGCGCGAGCTGAATTGGAGAAACCATCATGCCACGTCCCGTTCATTTTGAAATCCATGCCAGCGATCCCGAGAAGTTGGTTGCATTCTATGCCCGCGTGTTCGATTGGAAGTTCAATCACCTACCGCATATGGATTATTGGCTCATCGACACCGGTCCGGGCGAAGGCATCAATGGCGGATTGATGAAGCGCCTGGGGCCGGCAGCTCCCGACGGCGCGCCTGTCAATTCCTACGTCGTCACCATCGGCGTCCCGTCGGTCGACGACTATCTCAAACGCGCGCTCGACGCCGGCGCTACGATCGCGCTCGCGAAAATGCCGATTCCCGGTGTCGGCTGGCAGGTCTATGTGAAGGATCTGGACGGCAACATCCTGGGACTTCATCAAGGGGATGCTTCGGCGAAGTAATTTCTATTTGCGCACAGAAGCCGCAAGCGCCTCCATGCCCTGATCCATCGAGAAAGGCGGCTGGTAGCCCATGTCGCGGCGCGCCTTTGCGTCGACCAGAATGCAATCGCAGGACATGATCCCGGCCGTGAAGCGCGTGAGCGGCGGGCGACCCGATAGCGGCAAAATCCGCCACGCCTTTTCGCTCACATAAGCGATCGCGCGGATCAGCCACGCGGGCACGTTACGGTCCGGCAAGGTGAAACCCGCCGCGGCGGCCATGCGCGTCAGCAGATCGCGGAAAACGACCGGCGGTCCGTCGAGCACGAAATAGGCTTCACCGCTTTGCCCTTTCGTCAGCGCAAGATCGATCGCATAGGAGAGGTTGCCGATATAGGTGGTGGAGGTCTTGTTTCGGCCGCCGCCGATCCAGGCGAAACGCCCCTGCTCCGCCATGCTCTTCACGGCCGGCAGAATCGTTTCGTCATCCGGTCCCCACACAAAGCGCGGTCGCACCACGATGGTCTCGAAGCCCTTCGCGGCATCGTTCGCCTCGCGCACAGCCTTCTCCGCATGCGCCTTGGTGCGTGAATAGGGAAACGGCGAGTTGAGCGCGAGCGGATAAGTCTCGTCCACGTTACGCATGTCTTGGCCATAAAACAGCGCCGCTTCGGTGCCGATATGGACGAAGCGCCTGACGCCGGCCTCTTTCGCCGCCGCGAGCATCCGCTTCGTGCCGTCGACATTGATGCGCCAATAATCCGACCACGGTCCCCATTCCTCGACATAGGCTGCACAATGCACGATGGCATCGGCGCCTTTCAGATGGGCCGCCGTCACGTTATCGAGCGTGCAGCGCACAGGCGTTGCGCCAGCCGCGACGATTTTCACATCGCTCTTCTCGGATCGCGACATGGCGGTGAACGTATGTCGCCCCTCAGCCTCTTTCGCAAACGCGCCGCCCACAAATCCCGATGCGCCGGTGATGAAGATGTTCATGAATTGGCTCCGCTTTGAGCGGCGAGGTTACGCCGCCTCGGCCAGTTTCGCGAGTTGGGCGAGGACGGATTGCGCGCCCTTGAGCCTGTCTTCGGGCGTGGGCCAGTCCCGCGCGATCACCACCTTCTGGTCGGGACGCACTTTCATCGTGCTCGCATGCGCGCCGATCAGGCGCACAAGGCCCACAGGGTTGGGGAACGTATTGTTGCGGAAGGTGAGCGTGGCGCCTTTCGGACCCGCGTCGATCTTTTCCACCAATGCGACGCGGCACAGGCTCTTGATCGCGACGATCTTGAGCAAATGTTGCACTTCTTCGGGGAGCGGCCCGAAGCGGTCGATCAGCTCGGCCGCAAATCGTTCGATCTCGCCCTGGTCTTCGATTGTTGCGAGCCGCCGGTAGAGCGCCATGCGAACGTTCAGGTCCGGCACATAGGTTTCGGGAATCAGCACGGCCGTGCCGATATTGATCTGCGGCGACCATTGATCGACGAGGTCAACCGACCGATCTCCCCCCAGCCGCATCTGCGAGACCGCTTCCTCGAGCATCTCCTGGTATAGCTCGATGCCCACTTCGCGCACATGGCCCGACTGTTCGTCACCCAGCAGATTACCCGCGCCGCGGATGTCGAGATCGTGACTCGCGACGGAAAATCCCGCACCCAACTGGTCGAGCGATTGCAGGACGTGCAGACGACGCTCGGCGGTCTCGGTCAATTTCCGGTCCGCGGGAGTCGTGAGATACGCATAGGCGCGCTGCTTGGAGCGCCCGATGCGACCGCGCAATTGATAGAGCTGCGAGAGCCCGAACATATCGGCGCGGTGTACGATCAGTGTGTTTGCCGTCGGGATGTCGAGGCCGCTTTCCACGATGTTGGTGGAGATCAGCACGTCCATCTTGCCGTCATAGAAGGCCGTCATCACGTCTTCGAGCAGGCTCGGCGCCATCTGGCCGTGACCCACCGCAGCTTTCACCTCCGGCACAGTCTCTTTCAGGAACTCCTGTGCCTCGCGCAGATCGGAAATGCGCGGACAAACGTAGAAGCTCTGGCCGCCCCGATAATGCTCGCGCAGCAGCGCCTCGCGGATCACCAGAGGATCGAACGGCGTCACGAAGGTGCGCACCGCCAGCCGATCGACCGGCGGCGTCGTGATCAGCGACAGATCGCGGACGCCGGAAAGCGCCAGCTGCAAGGTGCGGGGGATGGGCGTCGCGGTCAGCGTCAGCACATGCACGTCCGCCTTCAAGGCCTTGAGCCGCTCCTTGTGCACGACACCGAAATGCTGCTCCTCGTCCACGATCACGAGGCCGAGATTTCTGAACTCGATGCCCTTTGCCAGCAGCGCATGCGTGCCGATCACGATGTCGATATCTCCTGTCGCGAGCGCAGCCTTGGTCTCGCGCGCCTCCTTCGCTTCCACGAAACGCGAGAGTTGACGGATCTTCAGCGGAAAGCCGCTGAAGCGCTGGGTGAAGGTCTTGAAATGCTGGCGCGCAAGAAGCGTGGTCGGTACCACAACCGCGACCTGCTGGCCCGACATCGCCTCCACGAAGGCTGCGCGCAACGCCACTTCCGTCTTGCCGAAACCGACGTCGCCGCAAACGAGGCGATCCATCGGCTGGCCTTTCGCGAGATCCTCGATGGACTCCGCAATCGCGCGTTCCTGATCGTCCGTTTCCTGATAGGGAAACTTCGCGCAGAATTCATCATACAGCCCCTGCGGCGGATCGACGGGTTCGATCGATTTCAACTGGCGCGCGGCGGCGATGCGGATCAGTTCCGCCGCAATCTCGCGCACGCGCTCCTTCATACGCGCCTTGCGGCTCTGCCAACCCGCGCCGCCGAGGCGATCGAGCTGCGCGGTCGCGTCATCCGCGCCGTAGCGCGTGAGAAGCTCGATGTTCTCGACCGGCAGGAACAGCTTGCCGCCGTCATATTGCAATTCGAGGCAATCATGCGGCGCGCCAAGCACGTCGATAGTTTGGAGGCCCGTGAAACGGCCGATGCCGTGTTCGATATGGGTGACGAGATCGCCGGGCGCGAGGCTCGACGCTTCGGCGAGGAAATTCTGCGCGCGCTTGGAGCGCCCACGCGTGCGCACCATGCGGTCGCCCAGAATGTCCTGCTCGGCGACGATGGCGAAATCCGGTGCTTCGAAACCATGCTCGAGACCCAGCACTCCCACACCCACGCCATTCGCATGCAGCTTCAGAGCATCGGGCCAATCGGCGACGTGACGCATGGCATCGAGCCC
>JBEKDC010000188.1:0-7084 GCA_050014535.1 Rhizomicrobium sp. | reverse complement strand
TTCTTGATCTCGGCGACCAGGCCATATTGACCGCGCGCTTTTTTCGCCGCGAGCGCGGCGCGAAATCCGCGAGGCGGTGACGCCGCGCGCGCAAGGCTTTCAATCTCGGCTTGCGGAATGCGTGCCTTGGCTCGCGAGATTTCTTCGCGCTTATAGGTTGCGATCTGGTCCAGGATCGTCATAGGCGCGCGCTTTGCGATACGGCTACGAGTTTGGCGAGCGCCGCTTTGGCGCGGCCGGTATCGATCGCGTTGGCGGCCAAGGCCACGCCTTCTTTCAAATTGTTCGCCTTGTCCGCCACGATCAACGCTGCGGCCGCGTTGAGAAGCACGATATCGCGATAGGCGCCGCGCTCACCGTCCAGCAGCGCGCGCAAGGCCGCCGCGTTGTCCGCGGGCTCGCCGCCTTTGAGTGCTGCGAGCGAAGTGCGCGGGAGCCCAGCGTCTTCCGGCGCGATTTCGCGCATCGTGACCTTGCCATGCTCGAGCACGGCCACATATGTCGTGCCCGTCGTCGTCAATTCGTCGAGCCCGTCGCTGCCATGCACGACCCATGCTTTTTCCGTGCCGAGCCTCGCCAGCACATGCGCGATCGGCTCGATCCAGTTGCGCGCGTAAATCCCCAGCAACTGCCGCCGAACCCCGGCGGGATTGCAGATCGGTCCCAGCAAATTGAAAATGGTGCGGAAGCCGAGTTCCTTGCGCACGGGCGCCACGTGTTTGACCGCGGGATGAAAGGCCTGCGCGAACAGGAACGAGAGCCCCGCCTCGCGGAGGCAGCGTTCCGCGGCGCGCGCGTCGAGATCGATCTTCACGCCCAACGCTTCCAGCACGTCCGCCGTACCCGTGCGCGACGACATGTTGCGGTTGCCGTGTTTTGCGACAGGCACGCCGCAGGCCGCGACCACGAACGCCGCGGCCGTCGACACGTTGAGCGTGCCGTGCCCATCGCCTCCTGTGCCGCACTGGTCGATTGCGCCAGGCGGCGCTTGGACCTTGTGCATGGATGCGCGCATGGCGCGGGCCGCTCCCACGATCTCGTCGACGGTCGCTTCGCGCATGGCGAGCGCCGTGAGGAACGACGCCGTGCGCACTGGCGAAATCTCGCCCGACATCAGCGCCGCAAAGGCGCGCGACGAAGAGTCCGCATCGAGCGCCTCGCCGGCGACCAACAGCTTCAGGAGCGCACCGAATTCTTCTGTTGAAGTCATCGCAAATGCGCCAGGAGTTTCCTCCCCCGTTTACGGGGGAGGTGGATCGCGCGCGATAGCGCGCGAGACGGAGGGGGCCCCCGTCGACCCGCTAGGCGGGCCACTTCCCCCGTGATCCGCCTACGCTGAAGCTTCGGCGGATAGAGCGGCTGGTCCGGCGAAGCCTTAGCGTAGCCGGACGTGAACGGGGGAAGAAAAATAATTGACGAATTCATCGCGCTCTCGCTCATGCAGGAACGCGCGCGAAATCTTTTGCGATGGTGAGGAAATTCTGCAGCAGCGCGTGGCCGTTCTCCGACGCGATGCTTTCGGGATGGAACTGCACGCCGTGGACGGGGAGCTTTTTGTGCATCACGCCCATTATGACGCCGTCCGAAGAGGTAGCAGTCACTTCGAGATCGCGCGGCAGCGATTGGGGCTCGATGGTCAGCGAGTGATAGCGCGTCGCCTCGAAATCGTTGTTGAGGCCGCGGAAGACGCTTTTGCCCGTATGATGGATCCGGCTCAGCTTGCCGTGCATTGGCTCCGGCGCGCGCACCACCTTGCCGCCATAGGCTTGGCCGATCGCCTGGTGGCCGAGGCACACTCCCAGGATGGGGACCTGCGCGCCGCCGGTCTCGATCAACTCGAGGCAGATGCCCGCGCGATCGGGGTCGCACGGACCCGGCGAGAGCACGATCGCCTCCGGCTTCAGCGCCAGCGCTTCAGCCGCCGTCAGCTCGTCGTTGCGCCGGACGACAACCTCGGCGCCCAATTCCCCCAGATAGTGGAACAGGTTGTAGGTGAAGCTGTCGTAATTATCGATCAGGAGAAGCACGGCTGAAGTCCCTGGGGCCAGCCTGCTTGATAGCATCGTTGGGCCGAGCGCGCCTGCGGAATTTGAGGGCTACCCGATCTCCTTGAGCAGCATCTCCAGCGCGGCCTTCGCGAAGGCGCGCATATTGGCGACGCGGTCGGGCTCGCCCGTTTCGACCGTCATAGCGACTTCGACGGGTCCGGCCAGCGCGATGCAGCTGTGTCCCGGCGCGTCGCCATAGGGGTTTCCCGTCGGGCCCGCTGCGCCGGTTTCGGAGAGGCCCCAGGTTGCGGAGAAGCGGTCCCGCGCCGTGCGCGCGAGCAGGAGTGCGTAAGGTTCGCTGGCGGAGCGCATGCCGGCGACGGCTTCTCGCGGCAGGTCCATCAGCAGCACGCGCGCCTTGGCTGTGTAGACGACTGCCCCACCCAGGAAATAGGCCGAGGCGCCGGGCACCGCGAGAAGCGCCGCCGACAACAGTCCCCCGCTGGACGACTCCGCGATGGCGATGGTTTCCTTGCGCTGTTTGAGCAGCGCGCCGGCGCGCTCGGCCAAAGGCAGCAGTTCCTGCATCTCGGCAACTCTCCACAATTGTTTGCGCGTGCCGGACGGCACAGCCGCGTCCAACGTGCTACAGCGGACGCGGCCCGTCAAAACGACTTTCAGGAAGCCATCATGGACCGAGACGTCCTCAAATCCCGCGCGCATCAGATACTCCGCGACGCGACCATCCCGGAACTGCCCAGGCATTATCGCGGCAAGGTGCGGGACAATTACGATCTTCCCGACGGGCGGCGCATCATCGTCGCCAGCGACCGGCTCAGCGCCTTCGATATCATTCTCGCCGCCATCCCGTTCAAGGGACAGGTGCTGACCCAGACCGCGCGCTTCTGGTTCGAGGAGACGGCAGATATCTGTCCCAACCATGTGCTCGAATATCCCGATCCCAATGTGGTGGTGGGACAGCGGCTCGACATTCTTCCCGTGGAGATCGTCGTGCGGGGCTATCTCGCGGGCACCACGGCCACCTCGATCCTGACCATGTACAAGGCGGGCAAGCGCGAGATGTATGGCGTGACCTTGTCGGAAGGGATGCGCGAAAACGAGAAATTGCCGCATCCGATCATCACGCCTACGACCAAGGCGGCCGACGGCGGGCACGACGCGCCGCTTTCCGGCGCCGACATTCTCGAGCAGCGATTGCTCGCGCCGGCGCAGTGGAAAAGCGTGTCGGAGACGGCGCTGGCTCTGTTCGAGCGGGGGCAGGGGATCGCGCGCGACCGCGGCCTGATCCTCGCCGATACGAAATACGAGTTCGGCGTCGATGCGGGCGGTCGTATCCTGCTCGCCGATGAAATCCACACGCCGGATTCGAGCCGCTACTGGTTTCTCGAAAGCTATGCGGAGCGTTTCGCGCGCGGCGAGAAGCCCGAAAGCTTCGACAAGGATTTCGTGCGCAACTGGGTGGCGGCGCGCTGCGATCCCTACAAGGATCCGATTCCCGAAATTCCCGCCGACATGATCTTCGAAACCGCGCTTGTCTATGTGCGCGCGTTCGAAACCATCACCGGCCGCACTTTCGATCCGCCCGAGGCGGATGAGCCGCTGCTTGATCGGATCAAAAGGAATCTTGCGAAGTACTTTTAGTTCTTTTGGAGTCGAAGTTTGGGCGATGCTGATGGACCGCGGGCGTCCCGCCCGCACAAGGGCTGGCACGAACGCGGCTATCTCCCGCATTTCGACGCCGGCGCGGTCGTGCAGACGATCACTTTTCGTCTCGCCGATAGCTTGCCGCGCGCGCTATACGCCCGGATTGTTGCAGATCTCGCTGACGATGCAGAACTCCGCCCTACCTTGGATCGACTAATCGACGAAGGACGAGGCGAATGTTTGCTGAAAGTCGCCGGAAATGCGCAGATCGTTTGCGAGGCATTGGAATATTTCGATGGCGAACGATATCGGTTGGTCGCCTGGGTTGTCATGCCCAACCACGTTCACGCGATGATCGAACAAATCGGCGGGTATGCACTCGGCGAGATTGTGCACGCCTGGAAATCGTACACGGTGAAAGCGATCAACAAGCGGCGCGGCTCGAAGGGAACAATCTGGGCAGCCGACTACTTTGACCGTTACATTCGCGACGCGGAGCACAATGAGGCTGCGGTCTACTACATCGAAAGCAATCCGGTGAAAGCCGGCTTGGTAGGCCGAGCGGAAGATTGGCCGTTTTCATCCGCGGTGCAGCGTAATTCGACGAATTAAAAAGAGCGGGCGAGGACGCCCGCGGTCCATCGACAGCAGCGAACTATGGCCAGGCGTTCACCAGATTGTAGGCGTTGACGGAGCCGATGCCGGTTGCGTAATCCCAGCCGGTTGCGGTTCCGTAAGCCGGTTTGTATGCCGCGTCGGATGTCGACAACACGCCATTTTTTCCGGACGGCAGATAGCAATCCACGTTGCCCGTGCAATTGACGTCCATATCGCCCTGGGTCACGTCATAGAAAATGCAGGACGTGCCGACGCCATTGCCCAGCGTCGAATTGCAGGCGGCGCTGCCTGTCGCGCCGTATTCGGTCGCCGCAAGCGCGTAATAGACGGGATTGGGATTGCCTTGCGCTGCGCCCGTCTTCTGCTGAACGAGAGCCTGGATGCCGGCCATGATCGGTGACGAAAACGACGTTCCTCCGGCGCCTGCCCAACCGCTCGGCGCGCCGGTGCAGGCTTCACCGCCCTCTGCGGTATGCGACCAGCAAAATACATAGTAATGCCCCCACACGCCGTTGGCGGCGAACAGCGACACATCGGGAATATCCCGCACGCCGTCGACAGGATTGCCCAACAGGCCGGTTTGCCAGGACGGCTTGGCGTAGCCCGCACAGGTTCCGCTCACCACGCCGGCCGTTGCCGGTGCGCCGGTCGCGCAGCCGCTGGGTCCGCCGCTGCCGCCGGCGACGCCGAGATAGTTCGCTTTGCCGTTGGCCGTATTGCAGAAGCCTGTCGAGCCGTAAGGCACCGTGGAGCCATTAAATGTCGTGATGAGTTGGCTCGCGCAGGAGTCGTTCCACGGTATCTCATCGATATAGGATTTCGCGGAGCCGTAGGTCTTCGTGTTCTTCGTGTTCCAGTAGGTGGCGTTCTCGCCTGCGAACGTGTCGCCAAAATCCGTGCCGCCGACCGCAACATTGTAGGGCGTGGACGCCCATCCGCTGATGCCGATCCCGTGCGTCGCCTTCGCGGCGCCCGCATCGCAGCTCGCCGCATCTTCGTCACCCGCCGACACGAAGACCGACACGCCTTCCGCCGCCGCCTGCTGGAAGGCGGAATAGAACGCCGCGTTTGCGCTGGCGCCGTTTTCCGCTTCGCATTCGCCATAGCTCATGCTGATGATTGTGGGATGGGTCGCCGCGTTGATGATGTTTTCGATCGCGATGAGGCCGCCAAAGGTTGTCGTATCTTTGCACGACGCCAATTCGACGGTCGCGTTGGGCGCGGCCGCGCTCGCATATTCCACGTCGACGGCGGCTTCGCCATCGTCGCCGCCGGCCGGCACGCCGGGATTTGTGCAATTGGGCTTGCCCGATGCGGGCTCGGGGTGAACCGTCGTGAGGCTGCCGGAGGTGTAGGAGGAAAGGCCGAATTCGCTGCGGAATTTGGTGTAGTCGGCGGTCGTGAAGAGATTGGTGTCCTCGACCGTGACGATCGTCTCACCCTGGCCGGTGATGCCGGCCGTATAAAGCGGCGTCAGATTGTAGATCGTTTGGAGATCGGCCGGAACCAGCGCATATTCGCGCGAACTGCCGCTTCCATAGGTGTAAGCCGCGCGCGGCTTGCGCATCGAATGGGGGTTGAAGTCGTGCAGCGAAACGATGCCCGAAATGACGGGGGCCATCGCCGCAGGAATTTTCGGGTCGCTCATATTTGCGATGTGGCGGACCCCGTCCACCTGGAGATTGTGAATCTCGGTCGCAAACGTATCGCGCACCTGGCCGGCCGTGCCCGAGAAGTCGATCAGCATGCGGCTTGGAGCAATTTCGTTCAAATGGAATCCATGCGATGTCAGCCAACGAGTAATCGTCTGAACGTCCTGCGCGCTGGGGCCGTACGTCGTGCCGATCTGGGCTGCCGTCATCCAATGGTGAAATGACGGCGAACCGGGCGTGTACATCCGGTCGATGGCGCTCTCGAAAGCCTGCTCAGTCTCCGCCGGACGCTTGAGCTGGAGTTGTATGTTGTCCATTGGAAGGCTGTCCGCCACCCGCCCGCGATCGTTTGCGGCGTTCGCTTCCGGGCGGGTGTTGCCGGCAAGAACCGACAGCTGCGTCGGGTTGATGGTCTGCGTGATCTGAGGCGCGGATTGCGCCCCGGCCGGCAATATCGCCAGACAGGATGCGGTCAACGCTGTGCCAAAGGCCAACGCCTTGCAGTCGAGTTTCATGGAGCGCTCCAGGCAAGAATCCCGATAATTTCGGGACCCTATCCGGTCGGCGTCGGCGGTACTAGGTCAGTCGATCACATTCGCGAACAAGCCCCTAACCGGGCCCCGAAAATGCCTCCTTTTCCGGGCTCGCCCACTGTGCTCTTATCCTGCCGCTCCGCAACAAAACCCGGGAAGAAACCATGCAGGACAACCTGAAATTCTATATCGACGGCAAGTGGGTCGACCCCGTCACGCCCAAGACGCTCGACGTCATCAATCCGGCCAATGAAGAGGCCTATGCCCGCATCAGCCTGGGCTCCAAGGCGGATGTCGACAAGGCGGTTGCCGCGGCCCGCCGTGCGTTCGAGACCTACTCGCGCACGACGAAGGAAGAGCGCCTCGCGCTGCTGCAGAAAATCTTCGACGCCTATCAGAAGCATTATGGCGAGATGGTCGAAACCATTTCGCGCGAGATGGGCGCGCCGCTCGGTCTATCGAAGGCGGCGCAGGCTGCAACCGGCCTTGGCCATTTGGGCGAGACCATGCGCATTCTCAAGGATTACAATTTCGAGGAGACGCGCGGTTCGACGGCCATCGTCCACGAGCCCGTGGGCGTGTGCGGACTGATCACACCTTGGAACTGGCCCATCAACCAGATCACCTG
>JBEKDC010000187.1:0-7100 GCA_050014535.1 Rhizomicrobium sp. | reverse complement strand
TCCGGGGTTGGTAGTGCGAATACGAATCCTGACGGTCGGCACCATACGCCAATAGACCAGGAATCGCGCTTGCCCTATTGACCGAACGAACACTTGACATTGGTTGGCGTATTCGGTCGCGCGCGGGCAGTCCGGCATATCCCACGCATTCGAGGAATCGGAGGCCGGACCGGTCCCGACGTCGTATTGTTCGCCGGACGATTTCGAGGTGGCTTACACAAAATATTTTCCGCGTGTGTAAGGAGCGGGCCTGCTCGCCATTATCGACGTGCACTCTTTCCGAGCCGCAACCGCGATCGCGTCCGCAGTGTTCAAAAGCAAAATTCGCAGTAATGGACGGGGGTGGCGCGCCCTAGGGGAGTCGAACCCCTCTTGCAAGAATGAAAATCTTGAGTCCTAACCGATAGACGAAGGGCGCAGGAACGGGCGGCTATAATGGCCCGGCGCGGACTTGGCAAGCGCGGCCCTAAGCCCCCGCGGGGGCGGCATCTTCCACCTGAAACTGGACCCGGCGCTGGCCGTTCCAGTGGTCTGCCCGTAGGTATCCCGCCACATGGAGCGGCGCACCGCGGGAATGCAGCAACCCCTCTCCCAGGGCCGTATCGACGGCACGGAAGGCGATGCCGCCAAGCTGGCCGCCATCCGCGCCTCTGAGGCGCACGCGGACGTGCTTCTTCCCCACAACATCCGCGAACGCGACCCGAACGTCGGACGCCACGGCGAGCGGTTCGGGATTTCCGGCCCCGAAAGGTCCGAGCCTGGCCATCTCCTCGGCCAAGCCGAGGGTCGCCCCGGAGGCCGAAATCACGCAATCGAGCACCAGGTCGTTGGCGGCGGCGAGCGCACCGTCGGCATTGGCGAATTGCGCTGCGAGGAACGCCTGAAACGGCTCGACCATGGCCGTGTCGAGCGAGAAGCCCGCGGCCATCGCGTGCCCGCCGCCTGTCGCAAGCAATCCCTGTTCATGTGCCGCGCGAACCAGCGCGCCGATATCGATGCCGGGGATCGAACGCGCCGACCCTCGCCCGACGCCGTTTTCGAATCCGACGACGAACGCAGGCTTGCCGAAACGCTCTTTCAATCGCCCTGCGATGATGCCGACGACTCCCGAATGCCAGCCTTCGCCGGATGCGAACAGGAACGCCGCGTTGTGCTGCGTGGAGGCTTCGGCCATCGCGTCTTCGAGGATCACCGCTTCCAGCGCCTGCCTTTCGCGATTGTGCCGGTCGAGCATCAGCGCCAAAGGCATCGCATCCGCCTCGCTTGCGGCGGTGAGAAGCTCGACGCCGAGGCTGCAGCGGCCCACGCGTCCGCCCGCATTGATGCGCGGGCCGAGAGCGAAGCCGAAATGATAAGGCGTGAAGGGTGCTGCGATTTTTGCGATGGACGCAAGCGCTGCAAGCCCGGGCCGTTTCGCCGAAGCAAGATTGCCGAGCGCCGTGCGCACGAAGGCGCGATTGACGCCCTGGATCGGCACGACATCGCAGACGGTTGCAAGACCGACGAGATCGATCGCGTCGCGCAGATCAGGCTCCTTGATTCCATTCGCCGCATACCAGCCCCTCTCGCGCAAATCCCTGTTGAGCGCAACGAGAAACAGGAATGTCACGCCGGCGGCGCAGAGATGCCCGAGGCCCGATGTGTCTCCCGGTTGATTGGGATTGACCTGCGCGAATGCGGGCGGCAGCGTTTCGATCGTGTGATGATCGAGCACCACGACGTCGAGACCGGTATCGCGCGCGGCAGTCAGCGCGTTGGTCGCCGCGGCGCCGCAATCGACCGTGATGACGAGGCTTGCTCCTTCCTCCTTCAGCAGCAGCATCGCGCGCGGGTTTGGTCCATAGCCTTCCGTCAGACGATCGGGGATGTAGACGCGCGGTCGCTGACCCAGCGCCGTGAAGAAATCGCTGACAAGCGCCGCCGAGGAAGACCCGTCGACATCGTAATCGCCGAACACCGCGATCTTCTCGCCGCGTTCGATTGCGTCGCGCGCGCGCGCCACGGCCTTGTCCATGTCCTTGAGCGACAACGGCTCGGGCAGGAGCCGCTTCAGGGTCGGATTGAGGAGATCGACGGCCTCTTCGGACGTGACGCCCCGCGCGGCCAATACGCGCGCCAGCATGGGCGAGATATCGAGGGCAAGCGCCAAAGCGCGCGCCGCTTCGTCATTGGCATCGCGCAAGATCCAGCGCCGCCCGCAGAATGAGCGGGCCACGCCGAAGGCCGGGGGGGCCGGCCTGATGGCCTCAGCGATTGCCATCCCGGCGCAGATGGCGGGCTTTGATCCAGCGCACCGTGCGGGTGCCCGAGCGCATCAGGATGCTTTCCGTGGTGATGTATTCGCCATGCGAATGCACACCCGACAACATCGAGCCGTCGGTCACGCCGGTGGCCGCGAACACCACATCGCCCGACGCGAGATGCATCAGCGAATATTTGCGATTAAGATCCGTGATGCCGAGGCGCGCCGCGCGCGCGCGCTCGTCGTCTTTCTTGAACACGAGACGCGTCTGCATCTGCCCGCCGACGCAGCGCAGCGCCGCGGCCGCCAGCACGCCTTCCGGCGCACCGCCCTGCCCCATATAAATGTCGACACCGGTCGTGGGATCGGTCGTCGCGATCACGCCGGCGATGTCGCCGTCGGTAATCAACCGCACCGCGGCACCCGCCTTGCGAACGCCTTCGATAATCGCGGCATGGCGCGGACGATCGAGCACGCAGGCCGTGATCTCGGAAGGATCGACGCCTTTCGCTTTGGCCAGCGCAAAAATGTTCTCCACCGGATCGGCGTCGAGATCGATGACGCCTTCGGGATAACCGGGACCGATGGCGATCTTGTCCATATAGGTGTCGGGTGCGTGCAGCAGCGAACCCTTTTCGGCCACCGCGATCACGCAGAGCGCGTTGGCGAGCGCCTTGGCCGTAAGTGTGGTGCCTTCGAGAGGATCGAGTGCGATGTCGACGGGCGTGCCGCCCGCGCCGACTTTCTCGCCGATATAAAGCATGGGCGCTTCGTCGCGTTCGCCCTCGCCGATCACGACCGTTCCGTCGATGGGTAGGTCGTTGAGCGCGGCGCGCATGGACTCGACAGCCGCCTGATCCGCCATTCTCTCGTCGCCGCGACCGATCTGTTTCGCCGAGGCAATGGCCGCGGCTTCGGTGACGCGCACGACTTCCAGCGCCAGCTTGCGGTCCATGGGTTGTGACATACGATATCTCCTCGCGACCTTTGGATTTTGAGGTCAGCCCGCTTCCATGGGAATCATGCACGGGTCTCCCCGCACCTTGTCCGACGCGGCGATGACCTTCAAGGCGTTCGCCACGGCCGTTTCGGAACATTCGTGGGTAACCATGACAATCGCCACCGGCTCGCCCGGCGCGCGTCCGCGCTGGATCATGCTTTCGATGGAAACTCCGCCCTCGGCCAGGCGGCTGGCGATGTCGGCCAGGACGCCGGGCACATCGAGCACGTCGAATCGCAGATAGAAGGCGGAGCGCCGGGAGCCTGCCGGAGCGGGGCTCGCGGATTTGAGGTTGCGGGCAGGACGCCCGAAGGTGGGGCCGACCGCGCCGCGCGCGATATCGACCAGATCGGCCACAACGGCTGAGGCTGTCGGCGCTTCGCCCGCGCCGCGGCCTTCAAAGAAGAACGGACCCGCTTCGCCCGCATCCGCCACTACCACGTTGAACGCGCCTTCGATATCGGCGAGCGGTGTTCCCAGTCTGACCATCGACGGCTGCACGCGCTGATCGATGCCGTGCGCGGTCTTGCGCGCGATGCCGAGCAGCTTGATCCGACAGCCGAACTCGCGCGCAAACGCGATGTCTTCCGGCGTGATATGCGCGATCCCCTGGATCGTCATGTTCGACAGATCGGGTTTGATGCCGAAGGCGAGGCTCGCCAGCAGCGCAAGTTTGTGCGCGGTGTCTCCTCCGCCGATGTCGAGCGTGGGATCGGCCTCGGCGTAACCGAGCGATTGCGCCTCGGCAAGCACGTCCGCGAAGGAGCGTCCCGTCGCTTCCATTTGCGTGAGAATAAAATTGCAGGTGCCGTTCAGAATTCCGCGCACGGCGCCGATGCCGTAAGCGATGAGACTTTCGCGCAGCGCGCGCACGATCGGGATGCCGCCGGCGGCCGCTGCTTCGAAGCGTAACGCCACGCCGCGCTCTTCCGCGAGTACGGCAAGCTGCGCACCATGATAGGCGAGCAGCGCCTTGTTGGCGGTCACGACATGCTTGCCGGCCTCGAGCGCGGATTGCACAAGCGCGCGTGCGGGGCCTTCTTCGCCGCCGATCAATTCGACGACCACGTCGGCGTCGCTGTTCGCGAGCGCGACAACGTCGTCGGCCCAAGTTATTCCGGAAACGTCTGCGGCGCGCTTCTTCGTCCGCTCGCGCGCCGACACCATGATGCACTCGAGCGGACGGCCCGCGCGTTCGGCAAGCTCGGTGCCTCGTGTCAACAAGAGGCTTGCGACACCGCCTCCGACAGTGCCGAGCCCGGCGATGGCGACGCGCAGCGGTCTCGTCATTTCGCGGCTTCCAGCTGTGGCGCGGTCGCGCGCGATGACAGGAATTTCTTCACATTGCGTGCGGCCTGGCGGATGCGGTGTTCGTTCTCCACCAAAGCAATGCGCACATAGCCTTCGCCATATTCGCCGAAGCCCAATCCGGGAGACACTGCGACCTTCGCGTCGACCAGGAGTCGCTTGGAAAACTCGAGCGAACCCATGGCGCAGAATTCCTCGGGAATGGGAGCCCAGGCGAACATCGATGCGGGAGGGGCCGGAATTTGCCAACCAGCGCGGCCCATGCTTTCGACCAGCAAATCGCGGCGGCTTTTGTAGATCGCGCGAATCTCCGCGACGCAATCCTGCGGTCCGCCAAGCGCCGCTGCCGCTGCGACCTGCACGGGCGTATACGCGCCGTAATCGAGATAGGATTTGATGCGCGCAAGTGCGGCGATCAACTTCTTGTTGCCCGCCGCAAATCCCATCCGCCAGCCGGGCATCGCATAGGTCTTGCTCAGCGACTGGAATTCGATAGCAATGTCGCGCGCGCCGTTCACCTGCAGGATCGAAGGCGGCGGCTCTTCGAAATAGATGTCCGCATAAGCAAGATCGGAGAGCACCCAGATCTCGTGCTTACGCGCGAACGCGACGATCTCCTTATAGAAATCGAGACCGACGGTTTGCGCGGTCGGGTTCGACGGATAGTTGACGACCAGCGCGGAAGGCGACGGCACCGAATGGCGCACGGCTGCGCCGATGCGGCTCAGATATTCTTCCGGCGAAGTGGAAGGTACGTGACGGATCGCGGCTCCCGCCATGATGAAACCATAGGCACGGATCGGATAGGCGGGATTGGGTACCAGCACGACGTCGCCAGGCGCCGTGATTGCCTGCGCGAGATTTGCGAAGCCTTCTTTCGATCCCAGCGTCGCGATCACTTCGCTGTCGGGATCGAGCGTCACGCCGAAACGCCGCTTGTAATATGACGCCATGGCGCGGCGGAGGCCCTTGATGCCGCGAGAGGCCGAATAACGATTGGTGCGCGGATCGCGCGCCGCTTCCACCAACTTGTCGACGATGTGCTTTGGCGTGGGCATGTCCGGATTGCCCATGCCGAAATCGATAATGTCTTCGCCGCGGCCGCGCGCCTCAGCTTTGAGGCGATTGACCTCTTCGAACACATAAGGCGGCAGGCGCCTGATACGATGGAATTCGCTCTGCATGGGAACCGGTTCTCGCGAGCGCAACATCAAGGCAAATTGTGCGGCGCGTCAACGGCAGCCGGCAGCGGCGGAATTCGCGGCCTTTCGCACGTCGCAAAGATCGGACGATCGCTTAGCTCTGAAGGAAAATCTCGGCGCGCCGGTTGCCCTCTTCGCCCTGTGGCATCGATTCGTAATAAACCGGCTGCGAATCTCCGACGGCCTCGACCAGCACCTTGCCTGCCGGAACGCCTTCGCGGATCAATTCCCGTGCAACGGCCTTGGCGCGCGCCTGCGAGCGCTCGAAATTCCAGATCAGGTGACGCTGCAGCGTCATGTTCGATGTGCGGCTCGACGAATGTCCGACGACGCGAATGAAACCCTGACCGCCATTGGCTTGAAACGCCTGCACGGCTGCGTGCACCTGCGTGCGCGCCTCGGCACTCAGGATCGTTGTGTCATGGGGAAAGAAAACGACGGCAGCAGGCGGGACACCGGAAGAATCCGCGTACACGGCCGGTGACGCGACCGAAGCCGTCTGGAGCGCATCGAAGTTTGCGACGACAGCGCCGCTCATCTGCTCGGGTCCGCCCACCCCGCCCGTTCCCGAAGGCAGATCGCCGGCGGTCATCGCAACATCCGAACGCGATTTCTTAAGGTGAACGGCCGCCGTCGGCGTGGTCGGCATGATCGCGCCTGCTTGAATTCCTGCGGACCCGCTCATGGACGCGGTCTGCTCGTAGCGGGCCAACACGGGCTGCGACACGAACTGACCGACCGAAGGATCGAGGGGCGGCGCGCTGGAGCGTTGGAAGCCCAGATTGTCAGCCATGCCCGCTTGCGCGAGCGCACCCAGGGTGACGTTGCTTCCCCCGTTCGCAGGCACGGCCGGCAATGCGCCGGGCACGGGTGTCGTCGCCGGCGGCGGCTCAGCCATCGCAACCTTCGTGTCGGGTGCGGCTGCAGGCGTTGAAGAAGACGCCACCGCCGTTGGGGCGACCGCCGCGTTCGCGTCGGCTGTCGACGCAGGAGTTGGCGGAGCGCCTGTTGGAGCGCTGGCCGGCGCAGTTTCAGCCGAAACTGCCGGCAGAGTTCCCGGTGCGCTCGATACTTCCTGCGCCGTACGCATCGGCGCGGGTTTCGGCGCCGGAGGTGCACCAAAATAAGCAGGCGCAGGAGCGGTCGGCGTAGCAGGCGGTGGCGCAGCTGTGCTGGCAGATTGATCGGTTGCGGGCGCGCTGCCGGATTGAGTGGACGCACCTGTGGAGGTGTCTGCAACTTGATCCGCAGGCGGAGCATCGGGCGGCAGCGGCGCGGTCGCTTCGGTGCCGCCTCTCAACGCATCTCCGCTATATTGTGTGCGCGCTTTGTCGGCTGCGAGAGAATC
>JBEKDC010000186.1:0-7128 GCA_050014535.1 Rhizomicrobium sp. | reverse complement strand
TCGAAGGCGTGCGCAGGCAGGATATTCATTACATCCCAGATCGTGCCCGCGGCCCGCGATGGCGCGAGCGCCATGGTCGTGCCGATGGTGAGGCCGGAGCGCGCGGCACGCAGCGCCTCGATCGCGAGGCCTTGTCCGAGATTCTGGTGATGCGTCACGGGGCCCAGCAATTTGGCGTCCTTGAGACCCGGGGCCTGTGTGCCCAGAAGATGACCGACGACAGTGTGGACCGCTGCTTCATTCAGGATGATGAAATTCTTCAGCCGGTCGCCGAGCTGCTGCGCTACCAGCGCGCTGTAATCTGCCAGCCGCTTGGGTGTATCGCGCGAAGCCCAGCCGCCTTTTTCGAACAATGCCTGCGGCAAGTCCCAATGAAACAGCGTGGCGTAAGGCTCGATTCCTTTCGCGAGCAGCGCATCGACGAGGCGGCGATAATAGTCGAGCCCCTTTTGGTTGACCGCGCCGGCGCCTTCGGGCAACACGCGCGACCACGAAATCGAAAAGCGATAAGCGTCCAGCCCCGCGCCCACGATCAGCGCGACATCGTCCTGATAGCGGCGATAGCTGTCGGTCGCCACCGACGCGTTGGAGCCGTCCGCGATATGGGCGGGGTTGCCGGCGAACACGTCCCAGATGCTGGGGCCGCGCCCATCGACATCGAGGGCGCCTTCGATCTGGAAGGCTGACGTGGCCGCGCCCCATTTGAAGCCGGCCGGGAACTGACGCGAAACCGGCTGCAGGGATTTCGTGCCGCTCGGGCCGCAGGCGGAAGTTCCGGCCAATGCCGCGCCTGCCATCAACGGGGCCAATGCCCTTCGGCTCACGCCGCCAATCTGTTCCACGCCCCACCTCGCTTCCAACCGGTCCGCCGGATACGGCGCGGGAAAGGTTTCAGCTTTCGGTGTCTTTCGCAATCGGCAGGCCGGGCGGCGCGTTTAGGATGACATACGATAGCGGATCGGAACGGATTTCGGGCCGCCGACGAAATTGGTCACCGTCCGGCGAGGCGTGCCGGCCAGTTCCACGGATTTGAGCCTGGGCAGTAGTTCCTCGAAAAAGATCGCCATCTCCATGCGCGCCAGATGCATGCCGAGGCACATATGCGCGCCGTAACCGAAACCGATCTGGCGGTTGGTCGCGCGATCGACACGAAACGCAAACGGGTCTTCGAATATACTTTCGTCGCGATTGCCGGACGGAAAGCACAGTACGACCCACTCGCCCTTTTTCACCGTCTGGCCGTGCACTTCGCAGTCCGCCGCGGCGATGCGGACGAATTGATGGATGGGAGTCGTCCAGCGCACGGATTCCTCAACCAGGCGCGGGATCAGCGACGGATTGGATTGCACGCGTGCGAGCTGTTCCGGAATCTCTGCAAGTGCCCAGATCGCGCCGGCAAGCGAAGACGAGGTCGTGTCGTGTCCTGCAAAGGCGACCGTGATGTAATACCCCATCGCATCCAGATCGCTGATCGGCGCGCCGTCGATTTCGGCATTGGCGATCACGCTGGCGAGATCGTCCTTCGGTTCGCGGCGGCGCTGTTCCGAGACCTTGCGGAAATAGGTATTCGCGTCCGCCACCACTTTCGAGATCGACGCCTGGACTTCGACAGGCGACATGGCGGCTTTGGCGCGGTTCATCTCCGCATCTTCGCTTCCAAAATATTCCTGCGTCAGCCGCAGCATGAACGCTTCGTCCTCGTCGGGAACGCCGAGGATCGACATGATGACCAGCAGCGGATAGTGCACCGCGATCTCGCTGACGAAATCGCATTCGCCGCCGGTCGCAGCGAGCTTGTCGACATAGTGCTTTGCGAGTTTGCGCAGCCGCGCTTCGATCTGCTTCAGATTTTTGGGCTGGAACCAGGCTTGTGTCAGCAGACGGTATTTCCGGTGGTCGGGTTCGTTCATCGCGACGACACTGCGAAACTGGGTGCCGGCGCCGGATTCCTGCATGAATTTCAGCGCTTCGTTTGTCTGCAACCCGCCCAATCCGCTGAGAAACACTTCGTTCTGGCGGGCCACGGCCTGGATATCGTCATAGCGCGACGCGACCCAGAACGGCCTGTATTCCGGCAGGTTCGCGCGCGCAAACGGATAATCCCGGCGCACCGTCGTCAAAGTGCGATGCAGTTCGTCCCATTGCGCATAGGAGCGCGGATCGGCGATTTGGCGCGCGATATCGTCCGGCAACTGGGCCTGCTCGGTCATGCGATTCTCCTCACTAAGGGCCCACGCGTTCTTCTTGACAGGTGCCCGGCATCGCCCATACTCGGGACAATGGATCAAAGGTTAGACCAATGGATTTTCGATTGCCAGCCGAAAACGATCCGCGCCGCGCCGCCGTGCGAAACTGGTTGTCCAGGCATCCCAAACCGAGCGGACGACAACTGGCAGAAGCCGGCTACACGGTGCCGCATTGGCCGAAGCCCTGGGGTCTCGCCGCCGAACCGGAACTGCAGTTCATTGTCGACGAGGAGTTGGGCCGCGCGGGCGTGATGCCGCCCAACCTGATCAATCCGGTCGCCATCAACAATTGCGCGCAGACCCTGCTCACGCACGGCACGGATGCGCAGCGCGAACGCTTCCTGATGCCCGCACTCGCCTGCGAGGAAATCTGGTGCATGTTGTTCAGCGAGCCGGCGGGCGGTTCGGATCTCGCAGCTTTGCGCACGACGGCGAAACGCGACGGCGATTATTACGTCGTCAAAGGCCAGAAAATATGGACTTCTCTGGCGCACAAGGCGCATGTCGGCGTTCTCATAGCGCGCACCGACACTGCCGCGCCGAAACATGCCGGCCTCTCTGCGTTTCTGATCGACATGAAAAGCCCCGGCGTCACTGTGCGGCCGATCATCGATCTCTCGGGCCATGAAAACGAATACAACGAAGTCTTCCTCGACGAGGTGCGCGTTCCGGCGCATCGCCTCCTCGGCAAGGAAGGCGAAGGTTGGCGGATTGCGACCAGCCAGTTGCAGACCGAGCGCGTAGCGCTCTCCAAGCCCGGCGCGATCTGGGGGGCAGGGCCGTCGGCGCGAGACCTCGTCAATGGATTGGCCGTGTCGGGACATTTGTCCGATCCCGTCGTGCGAGACGAAGCCGCCAAGATATTCATCGAAGGCGAATTGTTGCGTCTGCTGGCCTTTCGCGCGCTCAGCGACCGTATGAATGCGAAACCATCCGGTCCCGAAGGCGCCATCCGCAAGATGCTGGCGGCGCCACACGGCCAACATATCGTCGAGATGGCCAAGAAAGTGCAGGGACCGCGCGGCATGGTCGCGGGCGAGCAGCCCTTTCCTTCGCAGGTTGGAAGCGGCAAGGGCAGTTACTCGGACTGGGATTATGCGTTCTGGTTCAGCCCGGCCGTGACGCTGGGTGTCGGCACGCAGGAAATCCTCAAGAACATCGTGGCCGAACGCATGCTGGGGCTTCCGCGCGAAAACGATCCCACGGCGAAACTTCCCTGGATCGAAATCAACCGCGCGAAAAGCGCCTGAGGACGCCGCCATGAATTTTTCGCCGGACGAGGACCATCTCGCGCTCAAGCAATCTGCCGCCGCATTTCTCGACAAGGAGATTGCACTCGATCCCCTCCTGAAGCCTGGGGCAAGCGTTGCGCAGGCGAATTATCGCTTGCATTGGGAAAAGATCGTCGCGATGGGTTGGACGGGAATCGCGGTGCCGGAATCGTACGGCGGCCTCGGACTTTCCTGTGTCGATGTTGCGATGGTGCTGGGCGAGATGGGTCGCACGCTTGCGCCGAGTCCGTTCCTCGGCAATCTGATCGGAACCTGGGCCTTGCTCAAGCTCGGAACCGAAGAACAGAAACGGCGCATTCTTCCGGCTGTTGCTGCCGGAACCGCGAGACTGGCGCTGGCCGTTGGCGATGCCGCCGGCGACGACCATTCGCGCGAAGTCAGCGCGGAGCCGGGCACGAGCGGGTTCCTGCTCAAAGGCACGCGCGATTTCGCGATCGACGCGGACGGCGCGGATTGGCTGATCGTGGACGCGCACAATACCGAGACGGGTCGCCGCGGCTTCTTCCTGGTCGACACGAAAAGTGACGGCCTCGATATCGACGTCATGGACTGGCGCGACCTGACACGGCAGGTTTGCGACGTGCGCCTCAACGGCTGCATTGGCGAGCCGATGGCGCCGTTCGCACCCGCCGACTGGTCATGGGTACGCGATCGCATTCTCTTCGCACTCGCCGCCGAATGCGCCGCCGGAGCGCAGCAGATTCTCTCCATGACGGCCGATTATGCCAAGGAGCGTGTCGCGTTCGGCAAATCCATCGGGTCCTATCAGGCAATCAAGCATTCGCTGGCCGACATGCTGGGGCAGGCGGAATGCGCGAATGTCGCCGTTCTCTATGCCGCTTGGGCTTTGTCGGAAGAGGCACCACAAGCGTCCCTGGCAGCCGCGATGGCCAAGGCATTTGCAGGCGACGCCTATGTCGACTGCACGCATCGCAGCATCCAGATTTTCGGCGCCATCGGCTTCACCTGGGAAATGAAAAACCACCTCTATTTGAAGCGGGCCCATGGCAATGCCGAGCTGTTCGGCAATTCACGTGCCCACCGTTCGCGCGTGATCGATCTGGCGCAGCAGGCGGCCGCGTGAACGCGGCGCTGCCCAATTTGCGTCCGCTCGACGGCATCCGGGTCGTGGACTTTACCTCGCTCGTCGCCGGACCCTGGTGTACGCGATTGCTGGCCGATTGCGGCGCGGAAGTGATCAAGGTCGAGGCCGTCGGGGACGGCGACATTCTGCGCCACGCTCCTCCGCTGGCGGACGGCATGAGCAGGGTCTTCGCGCAATTCAATTGCGGCAAGAAATCCATCGCGCTCAATCTGAAATCGCCCTCCGGTCTCGCGCTTGCGCGCCGACTCATCGCGAAGGCCGACATTGTGATCGAGAATTATCGTCCCGGCGTCATGACCCGGTTGGGTCTCGACTACCCGAGCGCGGTGGGCACCAACAAGAAGCTCATTTACTGCTCGATCTCCGGTTTCGGGCAAAGCGGACCGCGCGCCAAGCAAGGCGCTTACGCGCCGGTCGTCCATGCCCTCAGCGGCTTCGACCATGTCTTCATGCAGATGCAGGAGCGCGCGGAGACGCCGCCCGTGAGCGGGATCATGATCGCCGATGTAACGGCGGCAGTTTATGCCTTCGGTGCGATCCAGACGGCACTCGTGCATCGCGAACGGCACGGTGTCGGCACTTATATCGATGCCACCCTGATCGAAGCGATGATGAGCCTGATCGGTATTCAATTCCAGGAAAACCAATCCGACGAAGCGGTCGCGTCGCGCCGTTTTGCACCCGTCCGCGTGCGCGACGGCCATGTGATCATACCGTTGGTCTCGATTCCCAATTATCTCGCGCTGTTCCAGCTCATAGGCCGCCCGGAATGGAAGGACGAATTCGGGAGCCTGCAGGGCCTCGCCCGTAATCGGCACACAATCGAGGCAGAGCTGGCGCGTTGGGCTGCGGACAAGACGGCCGACGATGTGGAGCGCGCGACGGTTGCCGCCGGGCTGCCCTTTGCGCGGTATCGCGCGCCGGCCGACATGCTCGCCGACGTGCATCTGCGGCAGCGCGGCAGTTTTGCTTCGCTCACGGATGCCGCCGGCGACTTCGCAGTGCTCAATCCGCCGTTCCAGTTCTCGGCGATGTCTTGTGTGGCGAATCCGCGCGTCGCTCGCGCGGGTGAAGACACGGCCGATGTCCTTGGTTCCGTTCTAGGCGTGGACGAAGCCGAGTTGGCGCAGATGCGACAGGACGGCGCGTTCGGCTCATGACGGTTTTGGAAATATGGGCTTCGTTTATAGTGCGGGACTCATGAGCCGCAAGCCCGCCTTCGCCGCCGTCAAGACCTCGCGTCTCTTCGAGGAGATCTGCGATCGGATTCGCGAGAGCATTGCGGCAGGCTCCCTGAAACCCGGCGACAAGCTTCCGGCAGAGCGCGAATTGTCGCTCCAGTTCGGCGTCAGCCGCACGGTCCTGCGCGAAGCATTGCGCAGCCTGGAGATTGCGGGCCTCGTGCGCCTTTACAAGGGTGCCAAGGGCGGCGCCGTCATTCTCGATGGCGGCTCTGCGCTCACGCGGGCCTTCAAGGACATGATCACGCTCGGCCGCGTGACGATCGAAGACCTCACCGAGGCGCGCATCCTGATCGAGGAAGTGATCGTCGGTCTTGCCTGCGCGCGGGCGACGCCGGCCGATTTCAAGGCCATCGCCGGCGATGTCGCGAAAGTCGAGGAACTGACGAAGTCGGGTCGGATCGGCGAGAAAATCGAAGACAATGTCGTTTTCTATGAACTTCTCGCGCAAGCCACGCACAACCAGACGCTTGTTCTGATCAGCCAATCGCTGTCGCGCATCGTTTATCACATCGTGCTGCTGATCGGGCCCGGACCGTTGAACGATCTCGCGGACGTGCGCAGGCGTTTCCTCGGTCACTTCGTAAAACGCGACGCCAAAGGCGCCTCGCGCGTGCTGCGCGAGCATTTTCTGCGGCTGCAGGCTCATCTGGTGCGGCATCAGAAGAGTCCGTCCAACCGGCTTCAACTTGCCTCATCCGAACTGAACGAGGCTGCGCCGTTGACATCTCCCGTCCGACCACGGGTTCGGCAGCAGCAAAGAATCACACGTCCGGGCGGTCCGCGCCGGTCCGCCAAGGTTGCCTGATTTTGCAATTGACCAATGGTTAGACCATTGTTGCGTCGGCCTTGGTTTCGTGCCAGTTTTGTGGGGTCGGTGCGTACACCGCCGGCAGGCCAAGGAGGCCGCGAATGGGACTCGAGACGCCGAGATCGAATGCGGGCACGCCGTGGGTTCGCGAGGATCGCGACAACCATCGTTTCAAGGTTGCGCGCCAAGCCTTCACGGATAAGGAGGTTCTCGCGCTCGAGCGTCGCGCGATCTTCGATCGCTGCTGGATTTATGTCGGCCACGATTCGGAAATCCCGAACGCCAACGATTTCCTCACGCGCAGTGTGGCGGGCCGCGACATCGTCTTCAATCGCGATCGGACCGGGAAGGTTCACGCCTTTTTCAACATCTGCCCGCATCGCGGCGCAACGGTCGTGCGCGAGAAGCGGGGCAACGCGCTGGGCTTTCAATG
>JBEKDC010000185.1:0-7130 GCA_050014535.1 Rhizomicrobium sp. | reverse complement strand
TGTGTCGCCTGAATCGAATTGGATCGCGGTTTGATAGTCCGCGATGGCCACGTCGTATTGTTTCTCGTGCCGATAGACGTTGCCTCTGCCGTTGAAGGCGTTGGCATCCCGCGGTTGCAGTTTGATCGCCTGATTGAAGTCCGTTATCGCCCGGTTGTCGTCTTCTTGGGCAAGCTCGGCATTGCCGCGGTCAACGAAAGCAGCAGCAACGTCGGGTGAGGCATCGATGGCATCGTCGAAGTTGTTTATCGCTCGGTCCAGGTTCTTCTTGCCGTCATACGCTATGCCGCGTCCGATATAGGCCCGTGTATCCTTGGAATTTGCATGAATTGCCTGATCGAAATCGGAAATCGCCTCGTCAAAGTTGCCCTTCATGACGAGGGACTCGCCCTCATCGTCGAGGGCATCTGAAACGCCGTGGCCGAATTCGTCGGACTGCACGTACGTGAAGCACACCGAAAGTCGACGGGCGGTGCCCTCGATCTTCTGGCAAAGCTCGATGCTTCTGTGAGAGACCGGAACCAAATCGGAGTCGGCACCCTCCAGCAAGACCGCCGCCAATAGTGCAATTGCGAGCCGTCCGCGCATTTTCTCTCCCCCAGAAATCCGGACAGGGCGAGGATAGCACGTCGTTGTTCTACTCGATACCGTTAGAACTGACGGCTCACGGCGGCGCCGGTCTGCCTTCGATCCGGAGCCAACGGGTGCGGTTGACGTCAAGGATGTTCGCGACCCAGCCCCTCACATAAGGCTGCACCAGATCGCGGGTGACGAGAAAGCGGATCGGCGCCCAGGCATAGTCGTCGAGCGCGATCTGTTCGGCGCGATCGAGAAGGTCGCCGCGGTTCTTTGCTTCGGGCTCCAGCTGCGCCTTGTCCAGCAGTGCGTCATAGGCGGGGTTTTTGTAGAGGCCGTAATTCATGCCGCTGCCGGAACGCAGAATATCCAGGAAGTTGCTGGCGTCGTCGAAATCCGCGATCCAAGTTGCAGCCGCAATGTCGAAATCGTGCTGCCGCATGTTGGCAAAATGGATTTGCACGTCCACCTGCGCGATATCCACATCCATGTAGATCTGCTTGAGCATGGATTGGAATGCGGCGGCAGAGCGCTTGTTGTCCGGATCGCTCGTCGTCTCGTAGGTGACGTGGACGCGATTTGTAGAACCGTATCCGGCTTCGCGCATCAGCGCCTGCGCCTTCGTCACGCGCTGCTCGTACGTCATCGATCGAAAATCGAGCGCGGCCGTGCCGGGGAAATTGGCCACGCCCGGCGGTACCATGGAATAGGCAGGCCGTTCGCCCAGTCTGTAGACCCGGCCCGCGATCATCTCGCGGCTGACCGCCAGGTTGACGGCCTCGCGCACGCGCCTGTCGCCGAACGGCGCGCGCGTTTCGTTCATGACCAAATACCAGACGCCCAGATAGGGCCTGACCTGCAGCGCGCGAGGAATGTTCGTGCGCATCCAGCCGATCTCGGAGGCGGGAAGGGGATTCTGCGTGTCCAACTCCCCCGCACGCAAACGCCGCAGCGCGGCGTCCGTGTCGCTTGTCGGGAAATAATTCACGGTGTCCACGCGCACATGCGCCGCATCGTAGAACAGCTTGTTCCTGACCAGCGTGATATGGTCGTTGGGATACCATTCCTTCAGCAGATAGGCGCCGTTGGAGACGTAGTGCGCCGGCGTTGACCACGAATTGCCGTATTTGAACAGGACATGACGCGGCACGGGAAACGTTGACTGATGCATCAGGAGCTGCGGAAGGTAAGGCGCAGGGTGCGCCAGATGCAGGATCAGCGTGTCGTCGTTCGGCGCCTCCGCGCCGAGGGCAGATGGCGGCAGCCTGCCGTTCGAGATCGCCTCAGCATTCTTGAAGACCCACATATTGTAGCCGTATTTCGCGCCGGTCTGCGGATCGAGAATGCGTCGCCACGCAAAAAGAAAATCTTGCGACGTCACGGGAACGCCGTCGGACCACAGATGATGGCGGATTTTGAATGTCCAGGTGAGACCGTCTGTCGAGGTCTCCCAACTCACGGCCGCGCCGGGAATGGGCTTGCCCGCAGGATCCTCCGTGACGAGCCCCACCAGCAGGTCGCCCACGATGTTGGATTCGAGCGTGAGATCGATGAAATGCGGGTCGAGGCTCGCCGGTTCTCCGCCATTGCCGCGATTGAGCGTCATCCCGATGTGCGGCGCGGCAGGCGAACAGGCCGTGATGACGCTCGCAAATCCAAAGGCCAACAGAATTCGCACGAAATTCCGCACCGAAGCGCGCAGACCCATCATCCCTGAAGCGCGCGTCGGCGCTCAAGGCTCTCCGCCGGCCAGAGCTTTTTGCTTTCGTAATAGACTTCGAACGCCGGAACGCCTTCAGGAAGCACGACCCAGGGCAGTTTCGAACGCGTGAAGATGTGCACGTCCGGCGGCATCTGCGAAGGATCGTCGAGCGTGCCCACGCGGACAAAACGATCGCGCGTACGGCCGCCATATTCGCTCCACATCGCCGTCGCGCATTTGGAGCAGCGATAGATGATGTGCGGCTTGCCGCTGTCGGTCGGCATCGAGACGGGAATCGTCTCGCCCGAAAGGACTTCGACCCTGTCGGCCTCGATGAGGGCATTGAGCACGAAGGCCGAGCCCGTCTGCCGCTGGCAATCGTGACAATGGCAGCAATGCACGAACATCGGCGCGCTCTTGAGCCGATAGCGCACCGCGCCGCAGGCGCAGCCGCCCGCCAGTCCTTCCGTCATCCGCAATCTCCCCGGCGAAGACGCGAACTGTCAGACGAGGAACCGGCTGCGGTCAAGCGACAGATAGCGGGTGCGGTTGACGTCGAGCGGATTGCTGACCCAGCCCTTGACGGCAGGCGAGACGAGGTCGCGCGAGACGCCGAAATAGACGGGTGCGAGCGCGACATCGTCCAGCGCGGTCTGTTCCGCCGCTTCGAGAAGCGTCTCGCGGCGAGCGGGGTCGCGCTCATGGTCCGCCTGTTCCATCAGTGAATCGAATTTTGCGCTCGAGTAGCGGCCGAAATTCAGATCCTTGCTCGAGGTCTCGCACAGGAACAGATAGTCCTTCGCGTCGCGATAATCCGCGACCCAACCGGCCCACGCCGCCGTGAAATCCTGTTTGCGCAAGAGGTTATAGTGGTTCTTGTCGTCGGAGGGCGTAATGCGCACCACTGCGCCCACTTCCTTCCACATCGCCTGCATGGCGACGGAAATGAGCCGGGAGTCGGATTGATCCTCGATGTTGTAGTCGAAGGTCAGCGGATTGCCGGGCCCATAGCCGGCTTCCTTGAGCAGCGCCTTCGCCTTCTCGATGCGGGCTTCCATCGGCAGGTTCCTGAATCCGATCTGGGCCTTGCTCGGATAGCCGGGCATATAGGGCGGCACGAAAGCGTAGGCCGGCTTTTCTCCGGCGTGCATCACCTTGGCCGCGATGATTTCGCGATCGATGGCGAGCGACATGGCGGTGCGCACGCGCAGATCGTTGAAGGGCGGCTGGCCGACATTGAACAGAACATATTGCGTCAGAATGTAGGGCGAGACATGCAACGCACCCGGAAGATTTGAACGCGTCCAGGCGATTTCCTGCGACGGCACGCCGTTCTGCATATCGAGCTCGCCGCCGCGGAACCGTTTGAGGGCCGCGGAAAAATCCTGCGTCGGATAAAAATAGACGGTTTCGATCTCTACGTTCTGTGCGTCGTAGAAGTGCGGATTCTTCACGAGCAGGATGTGGTCGTTCGGCACCCATTCCTTCAAGACATAGGCGCCGTTGGTGACGATGTTCTCAGGCTGCAGCCACCGGTCGCCGTGAAGCTCTACCACGTGTTGCGGCACGGCGAACGTCGCGTAATGCGTGAAGAGCTGGTCGACATAAGGGACCTGGACATTGAACGTGATTTCCAAAGTCTTGTCGTCGATCGCGCGCACGCCAAGCCTGTCGAGAGGCAGTTTCCCGCCATTGACTGCTTCCGCATTTTCGATGGGATAGAGAATGGACGCGTATTGACCGGCCGTCTTGGGATCGAGAATGCGCCGCAGCGAAAAGACATAGTCCTGCGCCGTCACGGTCACGCCGTCGGACCATTTGTGGTCGCGCAGCTTGAATGTGTAGACGAGTCCGTCGGGGCTGGCGGAATAGCTGAGGGCGGCGCCGGGAACGGCATTCGCCGCGGCATCCTCCGTCATCAGGCCCAGAAACATGTCGCCGATGATGTTGTTTTCGTAGGATGCCGAAGCGAGGTGCGGGTCCAGCGTGTCGGGTTCGGCCGCATTGCCGCGGTTGAAGGTTTTGGCGTCGGCGTCGGATCGGTGTCCCGCACCCGAGCCGCGCAACGCGAAGGCCGTGCCGCCGACGAGCACTGCCGCGCTGGCCCCGCTCAGAAGCAGGCGCCGCGATAGTCTCGGTTCCGAACCAGCCATAAGATGCCCTGACCCCTGCCGTCCGCGCTCGGTCAAGCGCGGAAATTTCCATGCGCGATTGCCCGACTTGGCTTAACATCCGGAGAAAAGCCGGTAGGACGTCGCGAACCGTCCAATTAAGCCATAAGGGACTAAACGAGACATGAACCGATTGCTCCTGGGCGCCGCGACAGCCGCGCTTTTTTTCTCCATGCCCGCCATCGCCGACGACCGCAGCCAGGTTCTGGAGGCGCTCGGCAAATGCAGCGCGCTGACCGACGACAAGGCCCGACTGGCTTGCTACGACGGGCTTGCTCCCCAGGTGAAGGACGCCTTGGGCGCTCCGCCTGCCATGGTGGCGTCCACGCAACCGCCCGCGGCACCCCCGGCGCCGCCCACGGAAGAGCAACAGAAATCCTGGTTCGGCTTCGACCCTGGGACGCTCTTCGGGACTGCGCCGGCCAGGCAGACGACGCCGCAGCAATTCGGCAGCGACCAGATGCCCGCCGCTCCCCAGCCTGCGTCTGCGGCGGCGCCCGCCCAACCCGCCGAGATCGACACCATCTCCGTGGGCGTGACGGAATATGCCTTCACGCCGTTCGGGAAATTCATCGTGTTTCTGGACAACGGGCAGGTCTGGCGCCAGGAGCAAGGCGATTCCGATCACGCACAATTCGCCAGGAACCCCAAGGACAACAAGGTCACGATTTCGCGGGGGTTTCTCGGCAGCTACAACCTGACGATCAACGACAGTGCCAAGCTGTTCAAGGTCACGCGCGTGAAATGACGCGGATCAGGCTGCGTCGTGCTCGGCCACGAAATGGCCGCGTGTTACTTCGAGCAGCTTCGGGCGATATTGTTCCGCATCCGGATCGTCGATCATCTTCGATTTCAGGAAGGTGAGCGGCGCGCGCGTGTCGAGCGGCGAAGGCAGATCCGGCGGCAGCGGCACGCGGGCCTTGGCGCGTTCGGCTTTCGGGTCGGGAATGGGAACAGCCGAGATCAGCGCGCGCGTATAGGGGTGGCGCGGGTCTTCGTAGATCGTGTTGCGGTCCGCCAATTCCACCACGCGTCCCAGATAGAGCACCATCACCCGATGCGCGACCTGGCGCACGACCGACAGGTCGTGGCTGATGAAAATCATCGACATGCCGAATTCGGCCTGCAGCTCGAGAATCAGGTCGACAATTTGCGATTGGATCGAAACGTCCAGGCCGCTGACCGCTTCGTCGCAGATGATGAGCTTGGGCTTCAGGATCATTGCGCGCGCAATACCGACGCGCTGGTTTTGACCGCCGGAAAACTCATGCGGATAGCGGTTGATCCAGATGGGATCGAGACCGACCAGGCCCATCACCGAGCGCACTTTCGCCGTCACCTGGTCGCGCGACAGCTCGGGATGGAGCGAGGCGAGGGGTTCCGCAATCGATTGGCCGACCGTCATGCGCGGATCGAGACTTGCCAGCGGATCCTGGAAGACGATCTGGAATTCTTTGCGGAGCTTGCGCACCTCGCGGTCGCGAAGTGGTCCGAGATCGCGACCGCACCAGACGACAACCCCTTCGGTCTTCGGCAAAAGCTTGAGAACGGCGCGCGCGAGTGTCGACTTGCCGCAACCAGATTCGCCGACGATGCCCAGCGTCTCGCCCTGCTTGAGATCCAAATCCACGCCGTCGACCGCGCGCAGCGCCTTGGTGCGCGCGAACGGAAAGCCGCCCATCCGGACGGGGAAGTAAACCTTGAGGTCGTCGACCTCGAGGATTTTCGGCGCAGTCGAGAGTTCTTCGAGCGGGCTGAGCGGCACGTGCCCCGGCCGGCTCGGCCGGTCGATGCGGGGCATCGCATCGAGCAGCGTCTTCGTGTAGTCGTGTTTCGGCCGGTAGAAGATGTCGTCGACCGGTCCTGATTCCACGATCTCGCCCTGACGCATGACCATGACGCGGTCGGCCATTCCGGCGATCACGCCCATGTCGTGCGAGATCATGACGATCGACGTTTTCAATTCCTTTTTCAGGTCGCGCATGATCTCGAGGATCTGCGCCTGCACGGTCACGTCGAGCGCGGTGGTGGGCTCGTCCGCGATCAGCAGATCGGGTCCGCAGACCGTCGCCATGGCGATAGTCACGCGCTGGCGCATGCCGCCGGATAATTCATGCGGATACTGCGTCATGCGGTTGCGGGCTTCCGGAATGCGCACCAGCCCCAGAATTTCGATGCAGCGCCGTTCGGCCTCGCCATAGGGAACGCGCTGATGAATGCGCAGCGCCTCGATGATCTGGGCCCCGATCGTCATATGCGGCGTCAGCGAGGTCAGCGGATCCTGGAAGATCATGGTGATGCGGGACCCGCGCAATCTGTTGAGCTTGGGTTGCGGCAGACCGAGAAGCTCCTGATTGCTGAAAATCACGCTGCCCGTGGCGCGCCCGTTCGACGCGAGGAGGCCGGTCGCCGCGAGAAAGAGCTGGCTCTTGCCCGAGCCGGATTCGCCCACGACACCCAGGCATTCGCCTGCCGCCACATTGAGCGAGACTTTCTTGACCGCATGCACTTCGCCGTCATTCGTGGAGAAGCGAACGTCGAGGTCGTTGATCTGGAGGATCGGCGCAGCCATGGCCTAGCGGTCCTTGGGATCGAGGGCATCGCGCAGCCCGTCGCCGATGAAGTTGAAGCAGAACAAGGTCACCGCCATGAACAGCGCCGGGAAGATCAGCGCCCAGGGG
>JBEKDC010000184.1:0-7135 GCA_050014535.1 Rhizomicrobium sp. | reverse complement strand
GTAGGTCGCCGTCCCACTTGGCGGTTGTCGTGAAGTCGAGGTCGAAGGCCTTTCAAGCGGTGCAGGTTGAAAATAGAAACAGGGTGACGAGAGCGACATGCACTAGGTTGGCTGCCGTCAAGGCTTCACAAATTTCAGCGTCATGCGATCGGATTCGCCGATGGCCTGCATCTTCGCGTGCTCTTCATCGGGCCCGACGAGATTGGGCGGCAGGCGATGCACGTTGATGTCTTCGGGGTCCTTCGGATTGGCGTTGATTTCGGAGACGCCGGCCAGGCGGAAACCCGTTTTGAGCGCCAGCGCGATCACGTAATCCTCGGAAATGCGGTGAAGCGCCGTCGCGCTGTCTTCGGGCGTCATGAACGGCTTGGCCCGGTGCTCCTCGAAGCCGAGGACGCCGCCGGGCTTGAGTACATCGAACATGGCCTGGAATACCGCGGCCAGCGTGTCCGGGCTGTCGATGAGCCAGTCGTGCGCGTTGCGGAAGGTGAGCACCATGTCGGCAGAATTCTCTGGCCCCAGTTGCACCTGTTTGGGCGGGTCGAACGGGATGATTTTCCCGATGTGCCCGAACACGGCCGGATTGGCCTTGATGGTCTCGGCGAAATTCGGACCGGACGCTTCGAGCAAATGACCGTGCGCATAGAGGACGGGCGCCAGAATTTCCGTGTACCATCCGCCGCCCGGTTCCAGTTCGATGACAGTCATGTCGGGCTTGAGGCCGAAGAACTGCAGGGTCTCGATGGGGTGCCGATAGCGATCGCGCGCCTTGTGCGCAGCCGAACGCCAGTCGCCGTTCACGGCTTTCTGCAGCAGCGCAAGCGTGCCGTCGGATGGCGCGACCGGCTCGGCGCCGGCGCAAGAGACGAGGAGAAGCGCGCCGGCCAGGACGATGGTGGACTTGCATAATTGGCGGAACATGGCTCTGCCTCCCCGACGATCAGACTTTCGAGATTACACGGGAAAATCTCGAAGACATAGGTGGAATTATTGACCTGGTACGAAATGCATTCGAGCAATGCCGGTGATTATCTTCGTGTCCGTTTTCTCACCCGTCGCCGCTCGTTACCTCGCAATAATCCCAAGCAAAGAAAAATCCAATCGGCCTTAGCGTCCTTGGTCCCAACACCTATTAGATAAAATGGGGTCGGGGTCCATTTAACGGCAACTCACTTAACTTGGCGACAAATGGTCTCCGATCCCATTTTGTATCGGTCTGAGGTCGAACTTCCTACTTCTTCCGCCGCCGCGCTTTGGCAGGGGTGCGGCCGAGGCCGATCTTTTTCGCGAAGGCAGAGCGCTGCGCGGCGTAATTCGGTGCGACCATCGGGTAATCGCGCGGCAGTCCCCACTTGGAGCGGTAGTCCTCCGGCGACAGCCCGTAGCGGGAGCGCAAATATCGTTTCAGCATCTTGAGCTTCTTGCCGTCTTCCAGGCAGACGACGTAGTCCGGCGTAATGGACTTGCGGATTGTCACCGCGGGCTTGGCGGCGGCTGCGGGTTCCAAACTCGGCGAACCGGCCAGCACGTTGAGCGCGCCATGGACGGTTCGGATCAGATTCGGTAATTCGGCCGCGGAGACCACATTGTTGCCGGCATAGGCGGCGACGATGTCGGCCGCGCATTTCAATATGTCGTGGGCATCCTCATCCATCTTGCATTCCCTCTCTGTTAAACTCTATTGCCACGCGGGCCGGGTTTCGGCTTCGAAGCTGCCAAGTAAAATCGTCGTGACCTCGATGCCGTCATCCGACAACGGCAAAACGAGTTCCTGGAAGCGCACCAGATAACCCGCGACGATGCACCGATACTCGCCATCGGTCGGCGACTTCGTCGTCCGCGCGCAGTCGATGCCGGACATCAGGGACGCTGCGACAACCTTATCCAACGAGGCGATATTGCGTCCTGTTGCATCACGGCCGAACCGCGACATCAGGCTGGTTCCGCACAAGCGAATCATGTTCGAGGGGATGTCGATGAGAGCGAGGTTTCCGAGCCACGGTTTGAGCACGCCGACATCGAATTCGGCGCGGGCAGGCATGGCCCGTCCCGAGCACTTCCGTTCCCACAGTGCCCTGAGCGTCGAAAGCTTCTGATTCGCGTTGATGGCCGGCATGGAGGGGTACGTTGCAGCTTCCAGTTGCTATCATCGCACGAATGGTGGTGTATTCAACCATAATAAGGGTGATTTGAGCCCTATATGTAGAAAATAACCGCCCGGCTGTGTTTGTGATCTCACATGATCACGGCATGCCAAATCCGGGCGGCGCGAGCCCTATTGGGTTGGTCGCAGCAAGACCTGGCGGACAAGTCCGTCATATCCGTGAACGCCATCCGGCGTCTTGAGACGGGCCACGTGGATCCCCGCCTCAGCACCGTCACCGCCGTCCAGAAGGCGATCGTGAAGGCCGGCGTCGTCCTCCTGTCGAACGGCGACATGGGCGAAGGCGTCCGCTTCGCCAAGCCGAAAAGGTGATTGCCGGGTCCAAATTTTAGAGACAATAAGTCGTGCCCCGGAATTTGGCGACACTTACGCCGCTGCATAGAGCATGTCTGTCAATTATGTCGAGTCTGACCCGGTTTCTTCCTTTTTCGTTGCCATACATATGGTCAACCTCACAGGATCGTGACATTCTCCCAATAACGGCGGAACGGGGCATGTCGCATGACTTGGTTTGACTACTTTGTCGTCGGTGCATTTCTGGTTTCATTTGGGATTGCAGTCGGCATCTTTTACCTTTCGTCGGCGCGGCCAATTCTTCATGCAGCATGGCTTCGCGACTTCTTTCATTTCGCGATGCACGACAACCGCATGTCGGCTCGAGCCTCGAATGACATGAAGGAGGCAGTTCTTGGGCTAACTCAAAACTACGGTCGGGTATATCTAGCCCTATTTGTGACCTTCGTTATCGGCGTGTTGCTCTATCTAAAGATTATAACTCCCGAAGCGGGACTTCCAATTTTGGCAGGTATCGCAGGCTTTGCGCTCGGCAACAGTCCAAATAACTCGCAAGGATCGCCACCAGCCGCACCCGGTGGGCAAATTGGCTGAAAACCATGAGTGAGCACGAAATGGAAAAGTGGGGTAGGAGTCCAATTGTTTGCGCGAATATCCTCAGAGCAGCGAATTCCGCTTATTGGCTGGGGGCCCGAATTTGTGCGACTCCAGTTCTCAAGATTACACTGGTACGTGCTACAATTCCGCACGAGTTCGTAACGCCGAGCGTTGGAGCATTATAGCACGTGTCAGCGTTACTACCGTAGCCGGCGTTGCCACCGAGTGCGCGGCCTTTACCGCTCCGCAGTCTGGCACCACATCAGTTGCGCCTGATCGTCCTGTTGGTCGTCGTCACTCTCGACAATGGCGATATCCCAACGACCCGGAGGTTCGGGCTCGGACGACGCGCCGAAATTTTCGCGGATCTGATAAGAGGGACTGATCGCAGCGATCGGAACGACGGGTGCGCCGGTATTGGGGTTCTCCGCTCGCCACTTCTCGAAACTCACAAAGCGCTGATCGAGTTCGGCGGTGTCGTCGGGAGCGCCAATGCGATGATGGCAGCTGACTGTGCGCGCGGGTGAAGGGACATCTTCGGGCGAAACATCTCCGCCGCCACAGGTTTCGGCCGCCACGACCTGAACGAAGACATTCGCAAGCACGTTCGGAAGCGGCTTGTCGCTCACCTGCACAATGGGAGGAGGGGTGCAGGGTTCTTCGTCGGTATCGTCAAAGTAGGTGGAGTCGTAAGAGCCGTACGTGCGGCCCGAGCGGTGATATCCCGCGTGGTGTACCGAGTGCTGAACCGCATGCGGATGGACGCGAACTTTGTCACCGGCCGCCGCAACCGTGATCGTAGCGACGAGCGCCGCCAGCACCATGAATGTCTTCCGCATATCGATCCCCACTGTACCAAGAGCATTATGGGACGACGCGATGAACAAAGACTTCAGAAAGAAGGTTACTGGAACGCTAATACTCTACACACATTGGCGCTTGACGGATGAATTGGTAGTATTGGAAATATAGGCAGAACCTATTTTGACTCGGGTTCTAAAAAATCTGGGGTCGGAGTGGAAATAACTTGGCACCGCGTTTAGCAGGGCCGATTGCAAGGCGAATGCAGGGGGATAAATCAGTTTATCAGGCCCCAGTCGGATGCGAACAGGGTCGCTTGCGCGAGTGCCGAACCGCGCTCGTTGGTCCGTCCGGACGCACGTTCCGATTTTGCAAACTCTTCCTCTTTCTAACCTCCTGACTCGCCAATAGTTTTACGCGAAAAACGCGCCAAAGTTTCGATTTTCGTTCCAACTTTATTTTCGCAAGTCGACTTCGTTGGCTTGTGCGAGGCGATTTTCAGCGCCACCTTTGACGTTTTCGCGGCAACGAAAGCGCTGATGGAAGGCTTCGACACCCGCCGGCACAAGGGACAATCCGGCGCGCGCTCGGCGGACGCTGCGCTCGCACGAGTTGCGCGCGCGGAGTCGATTTCTGCATTTGCGAAACCCAACGCATTCGGGCACGGCGCGCGCTCCTGTTATTCGCCTGTTACTTTGGCAAGAAAGCCGAGTGGCGCTTCGGTTGTCTCACCGCGCGCGTTGAATCACTTGGAAAATTTTCTTCGTGTGCGCTGCAGCGAAGCGCTTCCCCTGTTATTCGCCTGTTTAACAGGGGAGAATACCCGACGGGGATTTGTGGACATCCAGACAAACCCTGGATTTTTCGGAAAGCTTGGCTCGTGTGCGGTGCAGCAGAAGATTCCCGTGAGCGTCTCTGCAGGGCCGACCGCAGGCGATTCGGCAGGGCTTTTAGCAGGGCCGAATACAGGGTCGATACCGTCGATAACAGAGCCGATAACAGACCCGATAACAGGCTCGATAACAGGACTCGAACACCCTGTTATGGCGGATCAAGCGTTTGAAAGCGTTGGATATTCCGGAATGCGAAAAAATTTGCGCAAAAATCCGCTCGGGCAAAGCCATGCTGGCGGGCTGACCCATCCGAATCTCCCGGCCGTCCCGGCACGAATCGAGTCGCAACCCGTTCGCCGGCGTATCATCCCATATCGCTTCCGGTTACGATTTTCCGGGAGACCGGGGAGGATGACCGGGATCGGCACGCGCGGGGAAATTCAATGACAAAATTCAAGGTCAACGGCAGCGACTTCGAGACCGGCGACGACGGCGAGATGCCGCTGCTTTGGGCGATCCGGGATCGTCTGAAGCTCACGGGCACGAAGTTCGGCTGCGGCGCGGGCCTCTGCGGCGCGTGCACGGTGATCATCGACGGCGCCGCCACGCGCAGCTGCATCACCCCGATCGCTTCGGTCGAAGGCAAATCCATCACCACCATCGAAGGGCTTGCGCCGGCAGCGAACCCCACGGCCGTGCAGGCGGCGTGGATCGCCGAGCAGGTCCCCCAATGCGGCTATTGCCAGTCGGGAATGATCATGGCGGCGACGGCGCTTCTCTCGCGGAATCCCAATCCCAGCGACGCCGACATCGATGCGGCGATCACCAATATCTGCCGCTGCGGCACCTATGTCAGAATCCGCAAGGCCATTCACCGCGCAGCCGGACAGACAGCCGATGACGACGGCGGGCAAGAAATCCGATTTGCCGGCGAAGGACAATCGGCGCCTGCGGCTGCTTCGTGGGAGGCCAAGCCATGAGCATCACGCGGCGGATATTTCTCGCGACCGGCGCGGTCGTCGGCGCAGGCCTCGCGGTCGGCGTGGGTTACCTCGCCACCGTTGACACGCAAGGCCTGTCGCCGGGCGAAGGCCATGGCGGCGCGACGAAGCTCAATGCCTGGATCGAGATCAGGCCAGACAACACCGTGCGCATCGCCGTGCCGCGCGCGGAGATGGGACAGGGCATTTACACCGGCATCGCGATGCTGATCGCGGAGGAGCTCGAGATCGAGCTCGATCCCAAGACGGTGACCGTCGAGCATCCCGAGGAACTGGCTTCCGCCTACACGAACTTCGTCGCCGCGCTGAACAAACGGCCGGAAGACGCCTCCGGGCCCATCGACTGGACGATGAAGCGCGTGATGGGAATGGTGCCGTTCATCCTGACGGGCGGCAGCTCGTCCATCGTGGACGGCTATACGCATATGCGCGTGGCAGGCGCCTGCGCGCGCACCATGCTCATCGAAGCGGCGGCAGCGAAGTGGAATGTCGCGCCGTCCGAATGCCATGCCGAGAAGGGCCGCGTCATTCATTCGTCCGGCAGGAGCGCCGCCTATGGCGAACTGGCCGCCGAGGCCGCGAAGCGCGCGCCGCCTTCCGACCCGAAACTGAAGACGCACGACGAATTCAAGCTCATCGGAACGCCGCAGGCGCGCGTGGACATTCCCGACAAAACGCGCGGCGCGGCGCATTTCGGTATCGACTCCATCCCCGAAGGATTCGTGGTCGCCGCCATCGTGCAGTGCCCTGTCTTCCAGGGTGCGGTGAAGTCCGTCGACGACAGGGCGACGCTCGCAATCCAGGGCGTGAAGAAGGTCGTCAATCTCGGCGACGGCGTCGGCGTAATCGGCGAAACCTATTATCATGCGAAGAAAGGCGCGGATGCGCTCGCGATCGAATGGGACACCAAAGGCCACGAGACGCTTTCATCGGACACGATCGCCGCCGACTATCGCAACGCGCTCGACCACGGCGACGAATATGTCTCGCGCAACGACGGCGACGCGGCTACCGCGCTCAAAGCCGGCAAGGTGATCGAAGCGACCTACGAAACGCCGTTTCTCGCGCATGCCTGCATGGAGCCGATGAACGCAACGGCCGTCTACAAGGACGGCGGCTTCGAAGTCTGGGCGCCGAACCAGTCGCCGACCGTTGTGCGCTGGGCGATTGAGGCGATCGACAAGCACGCGAAGGACATCCGGATCCACACGACGCTGATGGGGGGAGGCTTCGGCCGACGGGCCGACGGAGACGTCTATCGCCAGGCGGCGAAGCTCGCGATGGCGATGCCCGGCGTGCCGGTGAAGCTGGTATGGTCGCGCGAAGAGGACATACAGCACGATTCCTACCGTCCCGCGGCGCTCGCACGCATGCGCGCGGTTCTGGGCGGCGACGGCAAGCCGACAGCCTTCGAATTCAAGAACGCGACGCAATCGGTGGCGCTG
>JBEKDC010000183.1:0-7145 GCA_050014535.1 Rhizomicrobium sp. | reverse complement strand
CACCACTTCGTCGGCGATGCCCATCAATCGCAGCCGCGCCATCTCGCGCTGTGGAGACTTCGCATAGACCGCGAATCCGTCGCGTCCCGCACCGCGTGCACGATCGAGCGCTTCTTCCGCCCGCAGCATCGCTTCCTGGCTCGATGCGGCCGCAGACGGCAACCATACCGCGCCGACCGTGATGGTGGCGGAAACCGTGCCCGCCCGCGTCGCGATCACGTCGCTGCGCACGACGCTGCGCAGCCTTTCCGACACGAGTCCGATCTCGCGCTCGCTGCAATTGCCGAGAATGACACCCAGTTTGTTGCCGGCCGTTCGGCCGATGATGTCGCTGCCGCGCAGCGAACCCGCAAGCCGCTCGCCCACTGCCACAATCACTTCGTCCGACGCGCCGAAGCCATAGGCTTCGTTGATCATGGCCAGCCGGTCGATAGAGGCCACGAGATAGGCGCAGTTGCGCTCTTCGGCTTTTGCGATTTCGATCGCCTGCGCCAGCCTTTCGCGCAGGCTCGTGCGATTGAGATGTCCGGTCAACTCGTCACGCGTGGCCAGGTAGGTGAGCCGTTGCGCCTCGCGCTTGCGCTCGGTGATGACGCGCAGGATTCCCGTCAATCTTTCGGCGCGGCCCTCGGCGCCCGACATGCGCACGCCGCACATCTCGAACCACACGCTCCCCATGGCCGAGGACGCTTCGAATTCGATTTCGAATGTGGAATCCTTCGTGGTGTTTTCGCGCAGCATCGCGCCGAGCTTGTCGCGGCCGGACGCGCTCATCCAGGCGCGCAGCGCTTCGCCGCGCGCAAGTTTGTCGGGATCGGCATGCGTCGCGATCGTTTCGGTGGCGCCGTCCCACACGATGCGGTCGTCTGCCATCGTCCAGTCGAACGCAGCCTCGCCGGCGCCGGTCATTGCCAGGCGCAGTCGTTCCACGTCCTGCGCGGCCGCCAATGCGCGCATGCCATCGACGGGCTTCTTCGGAAGCGTCTGTCTTAGCACCAACCACCATCCCCGGCCGATTTTTTATCTGGCCTTTGGAGCAGCATGCGGGTTGGGCATTAAAAATCCCGAAACTTTTACCGTATCGCGCACCGGTTGGGCGGTCGGCGCGTGCTTTGCGTTAAAGAAGGGTTATGACGGACTCGTGCACCTTTCCAATTGTCGCGGCGACCGGGATCGCTTCCGCGCGCACGACGGTCGGCGCGGTCGAAAAACCGCGCTGCGACAAGGGATTGCAGCAGGACGTCACGTCTCAGCCGCCGCAAGAAACTGCGAGCGGCGTGCGCAGGGAACGCCGGCGAGCGTCCCATTCCGGCACAAACTCAAACGCACCTCTTTGGAACGGACCACGGCTGCAGGCCGCCTTCGTGGCGCAGGTCCTCGGACAGGTGCTGGCGCCGCAGTCGAGCGATCCGCGTTTAGCGCTCGCGGCGTACCAGCGCGATGACGTTCGAAGGTTGCAACGCCGGCTGCTCGACAGCGAGGTTTGAGCGTTTCGCGCAGGCAAGTACCGCGGCCAGAAGCGCCGCGGCCGAAAACAGCACGAGCGACGTTTGAGCCTCTAGCCCGCCCGTCATGTCGGCCGCAGCACCTGCAAGCAACGCAAATCCGCAAACCGACGCCTGGATCGCCGAACGCGACGCGGCACGCCGGCGTCGGACTGCAAACGTCAGAATTGCGCAAACGGACGCGAACAACGAAGTTATGGCGATGAACTGCGCGCCCGTCATGGCTGCCGCAAGTCCTGCGGCACAGCCGAGAAGCAATGCAGTGCTCGCAATTGACGGCGGTGGGGTGCCCTCGAACGATGCGGCGAATGCCAATGCGAGCGCAACCGGCGCGAGCGACATGACAATCAGCGCAACGGCGCCGGTCAGCATTTGCACTTGCGGCACGCCTGCGACCGTCGCAAGCAGATCGGAAAGCGACAGCGCGCCATAGAGCGCCGACGCGAATTGCACGTAACGGCGCGCATCATTGCCTGCGCGCGAAACAAGTATCGAAGCAAGAATGGCGGAGAGCGCCAGCACGCTGGCGAATGCGAAGTCGGCGACAGTCATGCCGGGTGCAATCACGGCGCGCCACGCTTCAGATCGAGCAGCAGGGCTTTCACCTCGGTCAACACGCGCTCCACGCGATCGAGCCGCGCGGCCAGATCGGCGATTGACGGGCCGGTCTCTGCAACGCCCGCAGGCGGGGTTTGCGGCACAGGGGTAGAAGTTCCCGCATGTGTGGCAACGTCTACTGCAGGCGCGCCCAGCAATGCAGAAATGATCGCGACATCGCGCGCGGAGAGTTCGCGCTGGTCCTTCCAGATTTCGGCGATGCCGGTTTCGGAGACCCCGAGAGCACGCGCGAGGTCCGCCCGCGACAGATGGGCTGCCGCCAGACGGCTGTCGAACCACGCCGAATCGAAAAACAACGCCATGGCGCAACATTACGCGAATTCGGCCAAAATCGGCAGAGCCAAGCCGGTGGAGAGAATCTCAGCGGCCTCTGCGCTAAGTCTTTTTATTTCAGCCCAAAGATCGCTTCTCGGATGCGATACTGAGCTTCAATAATCCGGATGGCCGATCATGGCGGCGCCGACGATGCGACCATAGCCGCCCTGCTGCACGATCACCGCAACCGCGTCGTGCGGCGCCGTGGTCCCGTCCTGCCGCGGCAGATCGAGCGTCACGACAGGTCCCTTCCAGATTCCGATCGCCTTCAGGTCGCGAACGATATTGCGATAGGTCAGCGTGTGGCCTTCGTTTTCCCCCGCCCCGATACTGACCGTCGCCTTGCCAAGGATATGAAACATCCAGATCGTGGCGTCGGGTCCGTCATGTGCCGGCGCCGGTCCAACCACGACATGAATCTCCTGGCGAGTCGCATGCAGGAGCACCGGAACGGCGTCCATGTCGCCTTCGCGAAGCGCGATCGCCGCTTCGACCGTGCTCTCGCGGCTGCCGATCACATCGCTGACCCCATCCACGATCATCTGGGGCGTGTAGACGCCACCGTGCCCCATGATCTCGGAATAGAATTTCTGGCGCCGCGTGTTGGCTTCGCTGGCGAGCGTGTCCTTCCAGCCCATCATGTCCCAATAGGTGATGGGCAGGCTCATGGCGATCACGTCTTTGCGGTCGGCCAGGCGCGCGAGCATGACGTCGGCAGGCGGGCAGGAGTTGCAGCCCTGGCTGGTGAACAGCTCCACCACGACAGGACGCTTTCCGCCCCCGGCCGCCGCGTGACCCGCGACCAGAAAAGCGGCCATGGCGAGCGCCAAGCCCAGGACAGTCCTCGATTTCGTCATGGCCGCGAGAATAGGGCTATGCCCCCCCTGTCTCCAGTCACTTCGACTTGAAGCCCCCAACTCGCGTCATTGTGAACCTTTTGGCGGGGTTTGCGTAGCGCCTTTTGGCCAAGTTCCGCGCGCATCTGACGCGGTTGGACGTATTCGCAATGCTGGAGGCGACGCCTGCCTTGGACTTCCGTTCGCGATTTTGCGCCGACAATAACCTTTGACGTGGCACCATAATGGTGCCACTACTACCCAATGGAAAAGCGCAGGCCGAGCTTCGTTGACATGCGCGAAACGAAGATTCATCCCGAGACCGGTGAAAAGCTGATTCGCGATGTCCGTCCTGTTACCGTTCGTTATGAAGGGCTGGCGAGGACCGTCAAATTGCCCGGCTGGTATCCCGCAAAGAGAGGCGGCGACGGTCTGCATGTCGGAGACGACATGGCGGTTGTCGATCGGACGTTGCTTGAACTGAGAGCGGAAGTTCACGGTGTCCTTAAGCCCGATGAAGTACGCGCCATTCGCCTGCGTCTCAAGCTGTCCCAGCGTAAGGCCGGTGAGCTTCTCGGAGGTGGACCGCGCGCGTTTCAGAAGTACGAATCCGGCGAAGTTCTTGTCAGCAAGCCCATGGCGCAATTGCTGCGGCTGCTCGAACGAGATCCGCGACGTCTCAAAGAGCTTGCGCGAGACTTCGCCGCATAGCCTCGAAGGCTTAGCCGAGGAAGTCTCGCAAAGCGGCGACGAAGGCGTCGGGTTGTTCCAGCTGGGGCAAGTGTCCCGCCCCGGGGATCGTCACGAGTCGGCTTGCCGGGAGTTCCCGCTGCAGCGCGCCCGCGCGATCGAGCGGCGTATGGCGGTCGTCCGCACCCCACAGGATCAGCGTCGGCGCTTGCGGCGGCCCGGCCGGCGGTCGCTTCGCGAGACAGCCGCGCAGAATGCCATACAGCGCGGGGCTCGACCGGATGCAGCGCGCGACCTGCTCCTCGGAGAGGAAATTCGGATCGGCGAACATATTGCGGATGGCCTGCGCGTTCATGCCGTCGCGGTTGCGATGTCTCCACATCAGCGCGCCGATCGGCGTGCGCAGATAGAGCCGGACGATGGTCGGAAGCGCGATGAACTGGCCGCCATTGACACAAACAAGCTCAGTCACGCGGCTCGGCCGCTCGCAGGCGAAAGCGCGCGCCAGGGTTCCGCCGAAGGAATTTCCCACGATCGCGGCGCGCTCGACATTCACCTGATCGAGGAAGCCCGCGAGCCAGTGGCTCAGCGTTTTCCAGTTGGCCCGCGAAATCGCTTGCGACCGCCCGAACCCCGGCAGGTCGGGCGCGATGACGTCGTAATGCTTCGCAAGCTCGTCGCGCACGGGCGACCAGTGAAAGCCGGCATCCGCCATGCCGCCCTGCAACAGCACGACCGTGCGACCCTTGCCGCCGCGCCAGAAATGGACGCGTCTTGCGCGACGCAGGCGTAAGGCGGCCGGCAGATGGAGGCTCATTCGCAAGCCCCCTTTATGCCGCGCGCAGATTCCTCAGCACATATTGCAGGATGCCGCCATTTTCGAAATAGGCGATCTCGTCGGCCGTCAGGATCATCAAGGTCAGCGGCAACTCCGCATTCGGACGATCGGGATAGCGGATCGTCGCGGTGATCTTCATCCCCGGCGAAAGCTTTCCCGATAGTCCGGGAATGTCGATCGCTTCGCGGCCCGTCAGCGCATAATCCTTGCGCGTCTTGCCGCCGGCGAACACGAAGGGTGCGACACCCATGCCGATCAGATTCGAACGATGGATGCGCTCGAAGCTTTCCACGATCACGGCGCGCACGCCCAGGAGTTTCGGTCCCTTTGCCGCCCAATCGCGCGACGAGCCCGTGCCGTATTCCTTGCCCGCGATCACCACGGTCGGCACGCCGTCTTTCTGATAGCGCATCGCGGCATCGAAAATCGACATCTCTTCGCCGGACGGGTGCGCGTCCGAATAATAGACCGTGTTGCCGCCTTCCTTGCCGCCCATCATCTCGTTGCGGATGCGGATATTGGCGAAGGTGCCGCGCACCATCACTTCATCGTTGCCGCGCCTGGCGCCGTAGGAATTGAAATCGGCATATTCGATGCCGCGCTCGATCAGATATTTTCCGGCCGGCCCGTCCTTCTTGATCGCACCTGCGGGGCTGATGTGATCGGTGGTGATGGAATCGCCGAACAGGCCCAGAATGCGCGCACCTTTGATCTCGGCGACACGGGCCGGTTTCTCCGTCATGCCGTCGAAATAAGGCGGATGCTTCACATAAGTCGACTTGGCATCCCAGGCGTAATTCTGGCCCTTGACCACTTTGACTTTCTTCCAGTCCGAGCCCCCGTCGAACACATTGCCGTAGCGTTTGCGGAAGCTCGCAGGCTTCACCGCCTTGCGGATCGCTTCGGCAATCTCCTTGGGCGACGGCCAGATCTCGCGCAGGTAAACGGGCTCGTTCTCCTTGTCGTAACCGACAGGCTCATGGGTGAGGTTGATGTTGATTGAGCCGGCGAGCGCATAGGCGACGACGAGCATGGGCGAGGCCAGATAATTCGCACTCACCTGTGCGTGGATCCGCCCTTCGAAATTGCGGTTTCCCGACAACACGGCCGCTGCCACGAGGTCGCCGTCTGTGACCGCCTTCGCGACATTCTCCGGCAGCGGACCCGAATTGCCGATGCAGGTGGTGCAGCCATAGCCGACCAGCCGGAATCCCAGCTTGTCGAGTGCGGTATCGAGTCCGGCTTTGGCGAGGTAATCGGTGACGACCTGGCTTCCCGGCGCGAGCGACGTCTTCACCCACGGACGCACCTTGAGCCCGCGCGCGACGGCCTTCTGCGCCACCAGTCCGGCGCCGATCATCACGCTCGGATTGGATGTGTTGGTGCAGGAGGTGATCGCCGCGATCACCACATCGCCGTGTCCGATCGTGTATTCCGTGCCTTCGACCTTCACGCGCCGGTTCGCATCCTCTTCCTTCTTGAACACGTCCATCAGCGCGGTTGCGAATTCCTGCGACGCATTGGCGAGCGACACGCGATCCTGCGGCCGGCGGGGGCCGGCAAGGCTGGGCTCGACCGTCGCAAGATCGAGCGCAAGCGTGTCGGTGAAGACGGGTTCCTCGCTTCTCGCGGTGCGGAACAGGCCCTGGGCCTTGGCATATTTCTCAACCAACGCCACGCGGCCTGGCTTGCGGGCCGTCGCCTTAAGATAGTGCAAAGTTTCCGAATCGATCGGGAAGAAGCCGCAGGTCGCGCCATATTCCGGCGCCATGTTGGCGATGGTGGCGCGGTCTTCCAGCGCCATCTCGTCGAGGCCCGGACCATAGAACTCGACGAATTTTCCGACGACGCCTTTTTTGCGCAACATCTGCGTCACTGTCAGCACAAGATCGGTGGCGGTGACGCCTTCGCGCAATTTCTCCGTCATGCGGAAGCCGATCACTTCGGGAATCAGCATGGAGATCGGCTGACCCAGCATCGCCGCTTCCGCTTCGATGCCACCCACGCCCCAGCCCAGCACGGAAAGGCCATTGACCATCGTCGTGTGACTATCGGTGCCGACCAGCGTGTCGGGGAAGGCGTATTCGACGGTCTTCTTCGTCTTCTCGTCCTTGATCTTCCGCGTCCAGACGGTCTGGGCGAGATATTCGAGATTGACCTGATGGCAGATACCCGTGCCCGGCGGCACGACACGGAAATTCGCAAACGCCTGCTGGCCCCAACGCAGGAAGCGGTAACGCTCCTTGTTGCGCTGATATTCGATGACGACGTTTTTCTTGAACGAATCCTTGTGACCGAAATTGTCGACCATCACCGAATGGTCGATCACGAGATCGACTTCGG
>JBEKDC010000182.1:0-7239 GCA_050014535.1 Rhizomicrobium sp. | reverse complement strand
CCTATTTCAAGCGCATCGGCGGCGATCTGCGCTATGCCGATTTCGCGGCGCATCACGGCGAATGGGTGACGCCGCTCACGGTCAACTATCGCGGCTACGATGTTTACGAATTGCCGCCAAATGGCCAAGGCGCGGCGGTGCTGCAGATGCTGCAGATCCTCAAGGGTTACGATCTCAAAAAGATGGGCGCGGGCTCGGCCGATGCGCTGACGGCGCTGCTGGAGGCCAAGCGCCTCGCTTATGAAGATCTGGCCAAATGGTATGCCGATCCCGCCTTCGTGAAAGTGCCGATGAAAGGGCTGCTCTCGGATGCGTACGCCGATGAGCGTCGCAAGCTGATCGATCTCAGCCACGCCAATCCGAATATCGGGCCCGGCGATCCGCGCCTTCATGACGGCGACACGATCTATCTCACCACCGCCGACAAAGACGGCATGATGGTGTCGCTGATTCAATCGAATTATCGCGGCATGGGGTCGGGTCTCGTTGCCGATCATCTGGGCTTCATGTTCCAGGACCGCGGCGAGCTTTATTCGCTCGATCCCAAGGCGGCGAATGTTTATGCGCCGGGCAAGCGGCCGTTCCAGACCATCATCCCCGGCTTCGTGATGAAGGACGGCGTGCCCTTCCTGTCGTTCGGATTGATGGGCGGCGATATGCAGCCGCAAGGCCATGTGCAGGTTTTGACCGACACCATCGATTTCGGAATGAACGTGCAGGAAGCCGACGACGCGGCGCGCTGGCGCCATTATGGCAGCTCGGAAGTGACAGGCGAACCCTCCACCGGCATCGGCACCGTCGAGATGGAATCCGGCTTCGATCCCGCCGTGAAGGCGGAACTGGCCAAGCGCGGCTACACGATTGTCGGCGGCAGCGGAAATTTCGGCGGCTATCAGGCGATCATGTTCGACCCCAAGAACCACGTCTATTGGGGCGCTTCCGAAATGCGCAAGGACGGCGAAGTGATCGGGTATTGAACGGGAGGCTATAAATATGAGTCGCGCAACGAGAACCATGGCCGCGCTTATTCTGATCCTCATCCCCACGATCGAATATGGCGGCCTTTTTCTCCTCAAATCCCTGCTGGACCCGAACAGTCGCTACATGGCCAATCCGCTGCACGAGAATTTCGAGCGGGCCGGCCATGCGCATGCCGGCGTGATCATCATATTGTCCCTCGTCGTCCAGATATTGGCCGATTGCGCGACGCTTCCAGCCCTGCTGCTGTGGCTCGTGAGGCTGGCGATGCCGTTCGCCGCCATTCTGATCTCGGCGGGGTTTTTCCTCTCGGTGATCGGCCCCTTCGCCAGCCACCCCTTTGCGATGGTGCCGTTGATTTATGCGGGAGCTTGTCTGCTGGCGTTTGCGGTAGTGTTATTGGCAATCGGCCTTTTGCGGGCACCACGGAGAAGCCAACAAGCCAATCCATGATCGGGCAATCGTTTCATCCAATCGGTAACGCTGCATGAGCCGGCGCATTCTTCAGATCGTTACCGCCATTCTCTCGATCGTTCCGATCGCGACCGGAGTGATCGGCATGACGGGACTCAGCGATCCCCTTTATGCAGCGATGGGTCTGCCCGGAAATGGGCTGCTCGACAGCAATCTGCGATTTTTCGCAGGTGTGTGGCTCGGGATGGGGCTCACCATGTTGTGGCTCGTTCCGAGGATCGAGTCGCAGACAGTGCTGTTTCGAGCAATCTGGCTCGCGATATTCGTCGGAGGCATCGGCCGCCTGTTGTCGATGGTGCTGATCGGGCTCCCGCCGGTTCCGTTCATCGGCTTCACGATTCTCGAGATCGTCGGCGCGCCTATTTTCATCGCGTGGCAGTCGCGCATATCGAAAGCGGCGAGCGATCGAACAGCGCATTCGGAACATTGAACGCCGCGGGCCTGCTGCAACGGCCGCTGGCGGCGCCAATGTCCCGTCAGGAATTTGCCTGTTCGCGCTCCGCTTTTTCTTCGTTGAGGCGCATCGCGACCAGGACGCAGATCAAGCCCGCAAAGCTCGTCAACGTGCTGGGCAGCCAGATGATCAGCCCGCCATAGTGCTGATCGCTGATCGCGGCGATATCCCAGATGCGGCCGCAGATTTTGTAGACAGGATAGTAATCGATCATCGACAGCGACAGGATCGCACCCAATATCATCTGGAACGGCTCGACCGCGAGCACCAGCAGCGCGCGCAAGCCGCTGCCGATGCGGGCGGGCGGTCTGGGGCGGGGATCGAGGATCAGGCACCAGAAAAAGATGCCGTCGACCGCCATGGTCCAGTTCATCAGATTGTAAAGCCGCACATCGAGCATCACGCGGGTGTGGATGCTGGGGATCAGCCACAGATAGATCATGCCCACGAACAGCACGGGCGCGACGGCGGGATGCTGGATGAAATCGACTGTCGCGCGCACCGGCCGCGAACCCAGGATAGGCTTGAGAAACTCCGGCATGCCGGACCAGATCGCGGGACCCGCGGCGCTCAACCCGATCAGGAACGCGCCGGCGTGGTGCAGCACGAAATGCTGCGCACGGTGGATGAAGAACATGTGTTGCGCATAATAATCGATATGGGTCTGCAGCACGACATAGAGCGAGATGACGCCCAGCACGAATGCGACATTGCGCCAGATCGCCGGCCGCGCCGCACGCGGAAGCCGCGCTAGGCCGCGCGCGAACCATGCCAGCGAAAGAACCGTCGCAAGATATTCGGGCCATGAAAATTCCCACGGCATCCAGAACGGCATTTCGGCCGGAAAAAGCGTGCTCAGCACATAGAGGATGGCGCCGACCAGAAGAAGCGCAGCATATCCGGACCAGGCCGCCCGGCCCGTCCCGAATTTCTGTGCAATTGCATCGGTCGCTGCCATGTTTCCGCCGGCTCGAACTCAGCCCTTATAGCGTCCGGCTTTACTGCCTCGCGAGGCGTTTGGTCACAGGTTGGCGTGCGCGTTGTGAAGCGTGCTATTGCACGCGTTATGACAAGCCGGCTGCGATCTACGCCGATGCATGTGTGCGCCGTATTGGCGCTTGCATGTCTGCTCGCATCCTGCGGACCGCCGCGACAGGGGGCAGTCACCGACATCTCAGGCGCGATGCCGGCGCTGGAATTCGCGATGACCCGCGCCAATGACGGCAAGCAGGTGCGCGCCGCAGATTATCGCGGCAAGGTCGTCATTCTCTATTTCGGTTACACGCATTGCCCCGACGAATGCCCCACAACCTTGGCCGATCTCGCAAGCGTGCTCCAACGTCTGGGCACAAAAGCCGACGACGTGCGCGTGCTGTTCGTAAGCGTCGACCCCGATCGCGATACCTCGCCCGTGCTCAAATCCTATGTGGAGGACTTCGCGCCTGAGATCGACGGCTTACGCGGCGCGCCGGACGCAGTCGCGATGCTGGCCCGCCGCTATCGCGTGACCTATCAGGTGACAAAAGCCTCGCCAGGCGTTGCCTACGAAGTGATGCACTCGGATTCGATCTTCTTCTTCGATCCGAGCGGCCGCGCGCGGCTGGTTGCGACGTCGGTGGATCGCACCGACGCGATCGCGGCAGATGTCGAGCAGTTGATGAAATAAATTTTCAACTCAAATATGCAGCGCCTTCTTGTCGGCATCGAGCACGGCTTCGTGCAGCATTTCCGACAGCGTGGGATGTGGAAAGATTGTTTCTTCGAGTTCTGCATCCGTCACCTCGGCCGTGCGCGCGATGGTATAGCCATGGATCAACTCGGTCACTTCCGCGCCGATCATATGCGCACCCAGGAGTTCGCCTGTGTCGGCATCGAACACCGTTTTGACCATGCCTTCCGGATCGCCCAGCGCAATCGCCTTGCCGTTGCCGATGAACGGAAAATGCCCGACCTTGATCTTGCGGCCCGAGGCCTTTGCATTTGCTTCCGTCATGCCGACGCTCGCCACCTGCGGCCAGCAATAGGTGCAGCCGGGCACCTTTGAAACGTCGAGCGGATGCACACCCTTCACGCCCGCGATGCGCTCCGCCACGATCACGCCTTCATGCATCCCCTTGTGCGCGAGCCAGGGTGGGCCGACGAGATCGCCGACGGCCCAGATTCCCGCAACGCCGGTTTCGCCCCATTGATTGGCGACAACATGAGTCTTGTCGACTTTCACGCCGACTGTTTCGAGCCCGATATTCTCGACATTGCCCACGATGCCGACGGCGAGGATGACGCGCTCCGCGGCGATGGTCTCGGTCTTGCCGTCCTTCGATTTCACCGTCGCGGTGACGTTGTCGGCACCCTTTTCGAGCTTCTCGACTGTGGTTGAGGTGCGAAGTTTCATGCCCTGCTTCGCAAAAGCCTTGGCCGCGAATTGGGAAATCTCCTCGTCCTCGACCGGCAGCACGCGATCGAGCACTTCCACCACCGTCACGTCGCTGCCCAAGGTGCGATAGAAACTCGCGAATTCAATTCCGATTGCGCCGGAGCCCACGACAAGCAGGGATTTCGGAAATGACGGCGGCACCATCGCTTCGCGATAGGTCCAGATGAGCTTGCCGTCCGGCTCCATGCCCGGAAACGTGCGGGCCCGCGCCCCGGTCGCCAGCACGATGTTCTTCGCCGTGTAGTCTGTGGTTTTGCCGTCCTTTGCGACGACGATCCTGCCGCCGCCCGCGAGCTTCGCCTCGCCGGGAATGACGACGATTTTGTGCTTCTTCATAAGGAACGCGACACCGTTCGACAACTGCGCTGCAACCTTGCGGGACCGCTCGACGATCTTCGCGATATCGAAGCGGAGATTGTCGGCCGCGAAACCGAATTCGCCCAGCCGATGCATCAGGTTCCAGATCTCGGAGGAGCGCAACAGCGCCTTGGTCGGAATGCAGCCCCAGTTGAGACAGATGCCGCCCAGCTTGTCGCGCTCGACGATGGCCGTCTTGAGCCCGAGCTGCGCCGCACGGATCGCGCACACATAGCCGGCGGGTCCGCTGCCGGTGACGATCACATCGAATGAATCAGCCAAGCGAACCTCCGAAGAAACTAAGCGAGATGACCGCAGCCAATGCCGGAGCAAGGAAGAAAGTCGAATAGACGAACGATATGGCCGCGAACTTGGTTGCCGTCCAGATCCAACCCTGTTCGTAGAAGCGCTTCATCGCGATGAAAATATAGACTCCCAGGGCGATCAATGTCAGCCACGCGACGATATCGGCGGACATGAGCTGCGCCAGACCGACATCGACAATCAGAACCGCGAACAAGAATGTGTGCACGCTCAGAGAGAAAATCAGGTGATCGACGAGGTAGAATTTCTTGCGTTGCCGCCAATAGAACGCCGCCAGCACGAATGCATAGAGAGGCAGCAACAGGAACAGGATGCGGGGAATCCAGGTCGTCATCGGCCCATTGAGCGCGGCCGGGTCGGCAGCGATACGACCGATGCCGCTGTAAATGCTCTTCTTGATTTCGCCGCCCATCTTCTGAGCCCGTTCAATGTCGGCTTTCTTGGCGTTCTTCGCGCCATGAAGCGGCACGACCACGACGTGGAAGCTCTCGTCCTCCGCGATTTGCGCCTTCTGCGCGCTCGTCAGCGTCGAGCGGTACGCTCCTATCCGCGAGAAGAAGTGAAAAGTTGTCGAGAAGTTGAATAGGCCGCCCGGTCGCGTCGCACGCTCCTTGGCGATTTCGATCATGGGCTTGAACATATGGGTGTCCCGATCACCCGGATCATAGGCCGCATTGGGCATGAAATAATGACCTCCGGCGTCGCGAACGATCTTCATAGGTGTCGCCGTCACTTCGATTTGCAGCAGCGCGATGCCGGTCATGCTCAGAATCAGGAAAAATGCCAGGGAGACGAAGAAATAAAGCCTGAGCGCCGGCATGTAGCGGATAGTGCGGCCTTCGCGGAATGCCTTGGGAAGTTCTCCCGGCTCGAGCAGCAATGCCTGCGCGGTGCGCAGAATGCGGCTGTCGAAGCTGACGATGTCCTCGATCAAATCGCGCAGGAGATTGAAGACTGAACGGCGATGCGTATCGCGCTCCTGGCCACAGACGGCACAAAAGGGCCCGATGGTCGGCACCGCGCAATTGTGGCAGGTGCCCGTCTCGTGGCCGTGGTCGGCGAGAGCCGAGGCGGCAACTTCAATGGCCGCCACATTGTCAGACATACTTCAACCCCTACATCCAGCCTACCGTGGCAACGAACGACTGCCAGTCAACTGGCGACTGCTCCTTGATAAATAATCAATATCGGCGCCAACGGTGCTGCACAATGTCGCCAGCGCAACTTGGTCTCTAAATCGAATAACTATCGTACTCTGTTTGCAATCGTCCCCGTAAGCGCAATGGGAGCGATTTCGGTCGTGCGCTTTGCAACTTGCGAGATATCTTCGACGAAATCACACGAAGAATGGAGAACAAACTTCCCTGGAGCTACGTTCCACATTAGTTTAATAAGCTGCCATACAAAACGTTCCCAAGGGGTCGAGGGATCTAAATAGTAAATTTCCGAGAAATACTTTTGCTGGCTAATTTTTGTAGCCCATATGTGGAGTTCGTTTATGCTGTGCTCCGGAATTTCAACGAAAGCTCCCGCGGCGGGGCCAGAGGCCGCATATTTTACGGCATTTCTCAAAACGTCATCCGCGATATATTCCCTGTACGCCGTGTTAAGTTCATCCTCACGGATATGACCGTCTCGAATTTCTTGAATTGTCAGTTTTATTGTTTGTTCTTTGAAATTAAGTGTACTGGGCGACTTCCTGGTCGAAGCGGATTTAAGAAGGTATCTGGTCTCTTCCTTAAAGAATCGCCGTACGAAGCTCCAGGACATAACATATGTAACTAGGATAAGAGTTCCTGTCGAGTAGAAATCTAGCAAGTATAAAAAATAACGAGCGCTCATTCGGACCTCCTGTAATTTTTTAACATCAACACTTGCGTTAATCCGGCTGAAACACAGGTTGCCGCAACAAAGTAGTACACGGCAGCTGTGTGCAATTTCATAAACACAAAAAATACACTGCTTCCGTCTGAATTAAGAAGATGATCGTATCCAATCATTAGGATTACAGCTGCTACCAATATCCAGACGATCAGAAAGCCGATCGGCTGATCAATTATCCGAATATTCGTGTTGTCACCAAAAAAGGCATCAAGAACACAGATACAAGTGGTGATAATCATAGTAATACCAACGAAAAGTATTTCGGTCGTAGGAAGAGTAAAGGCGTGAAACAGATCGTTTCCGCTGGGCGGTAGATGTGTCGACATAGAGAGGA
>JBEKDC010000181.1:0-7240 GCA_050014535.1 Rhizomicrobium sp. | reverse complement strand
CTTCGGCGATCCGATAAAGATACACACGCGCTTTTCCCGCTGGTCCAAGAGCGGCGTGTGGCAGAAGATGTTCGAGATGCTGGCGGCCGATGCGGACAACGAATACGCCATGATTGACAGCATTATCGTGCGCGCCCATCAGCACAGCGCCGGGGCTCAAAAAAGAAAGTTCGGGGTCAGAGTAAAATCATTTGTTTTCTGTCTGTTGCCGAATGTTTTTTCGGGCCCGGCGGCAGAGGCGTCACGCGGCGTTTCAGCGCCTTCGCGATCCCGGCCTTGAAGCGCTCGCTCCCCAGAGCCCAGCCGCCATTCGTGGCGTCCCGCAGCGCATCGACGAAGTCTTTCGCCAACGGGGTCTCGAACAGGGCACGATAGGCTCCCTCGCGCGCGGCGGCGTTCCGCCCCAATCCTTCGTAGACCGCATGGCTGGTCAGAAGAGGGTCGGCCTTCCCATGCGCATGCGCGCGATAGCTCGACCATCTATAGTCGAGCGGCCGCGCAACCATCTTTGCGCGCACCGGATTGAGTTCGATGTAGCGGCTGCACGACAGGAAATATGCTTCGCTGTCGATCGGCGCTGCGCGATAGCGACCTTCCCAAAGCGTGCCGGTGCGGCGATAGCTGAAATTGAAATGACGCACATAGCGTCGGCCGAGAACCTGCATCGTGCGCGGCACGGAGTCCTTGTCGTCCGGCGTCACAAGAAGATGCACGTGGTTGGTCATCAGAACATAGGCGTGGATCGCACACCCATACTCCTGCGCTGCCTCGCCAAGCCAGGATCGGTAGATGCGGTAATCGTCGTCGCTGTGAAAGATCGCCTGGCGGTTGTTGCCGCGCTGGATCAGGTGCAATGCCTGTCCGGCGATAAAATAGCGTCCGAGCCGAGCCATGGTGCCCCCGTCGCGAAACCAAAACCTTACCCCGTTTTTCCCGGCTTGCAAGTTCTTACTCTGACCCCGAACTTACGCGAACTTCCAACCTCGTTACGCGAACTTCCAACCTCGTACCTGCACCAGACAAACCTGGTCCGTCGTCGTTTGACGTTATAACAAGTGCAAGGCAACGGGTGTCTGGTGTAATTTATCAAAATATGGGCACCGCCGAACCCAAGCAGATCATTTACCAAGGCCGCTCATGTCCAGGCTTAGGTGTGTGCTGACAACATGATTAGGGAGGCGTACTTGAAAATAGTCTCGCTCGTTTTTGGATTTGCCGCCTTAATACTGGCAAGTTGTGCTGGGGCGCCTTCTTCGGACGAATATACTACAGCTGTCGTGCGTGGAAAGGTCCTCACGTTCGACCGCAACTTAGCGGTTGTAGCTGAGAAACCCAATTGTCCATTCGTCTTCACGAAGGAATTGGGAAATCAGCTTTTTCCTCTTTTGAAGAAGAACCTTGGTCAGGATATAATCTACTATGACATTGGAAACCCAGGTGTAGTGCTATATCGCGAAAGAGCAGAACTAGGTTTTGGAGCTAGTTTAGTTGCGCGAGATGGAACACGGCTTGTCGATCCCCAAGAATTCATAATCGTATTAGACGTTTGTAACCACAGCGTCATGAAATTTTATTTCGTAAATAGCGTCCCATGAATTATGGAGGAACATTTAATTGTGTTTTCAGCGGCGGACACGCTCCACAACGTCAGCGAGAACTTCTGTTACGACGCGCTGAACCGGCTGACGAACTACGGCATTAATGGATCGGAAGCGAATACGGGGACGTAAAATCAATATCTAAGCTTTCCCACGACCGCGGCGGACAACTCACTGCTTTTCTCTTGTAATGGATTAAGCGTCCCCGTATTTCTTGATTTAATTGCGAGCGCGCGAAATCATGTTCCGGGTGCTTTCGTTTATCCGACCGGGAATGGAAGCTGGGGGCTGACCGTATATCAAGGACATTTCTGCACAGGGAGAGGGTCGTGTCCATGAAGATTGGTTATTTTTCGCCGGCAAGAATATTAGTAACTGCTGTTTGGGTGCTACTTTCCGGCTGCGCGGCGGGTGGAAACGCATTTTCTGCTGTTACTGATAGGTCCTTAAAGAATTGCGAATTCAGCTATACGCCAACCGTCCGCGAACAGCTTATCGTGCCAGAGTTGGAGAAGTCGTTTGGGGAAGCTTACGTTTTTTTTGATTACGACAATCCGGTTGTCTTTGTGGAAAAACAAAATGTAACTGTGCAGTTGTCCGCCACCAAGGTTATCAACGGACACCGAATTCTGTTTGAAGATCTATTTCTTGTCGTTCTCGACAAATGTGGTACGCGCACACTACGATCTTTTGCAACCCAACAGTATCACAAGGAGTAAAGTGACGTTGCGTTATGGGCGTTCGCGGCTTTGGGTTGTCTCTCCGAGGTCACCGATACGAGCTCGGGCTTTGTCTACTGGCAGGCCACCGCGCGCGACGCGGAGCTGCATCTGACCCAGCAGACGATGGGCACGGTGCTCTACGAGACCCAGGGCTTCGATCCCAACTCGGGCCGTGTGCTCAACATCTGCGCCACGGCCGACACGGGCAATTGCGATGGTCAGACGGCCAACTATTCCTACAGTTGGGATACTTACGCCAATCTGGTGCAGCGAGCCGACACGCTTAACAACGTGACGGAGAACTTCTGTTACGACGCGCTGAACCGGCTGACGAACTACGGCATCAACGGCACGAGTTGCACGACCGGCAACACCAACACCGTCAAATCGGTGAGCTACGATTCACTGGGCGACATCCTCACCAAATCCGATGTGGGCACCTATTCCTATCCGGCCGCCGGTTCGGCCCGTCCCCATGCCGTCTCCAGCATCGGCACCACGACCGGCTGCACCCTGGTGGCGCCGGAGGCGCCCTGCGTCGTCAACGGCTTGACCACTGCCGGCTACACTTATGACGCCAACGGCAACATGCTGACCGGGCCGGGAAGGTCCATCGCCTACACTGCCTCCAACATGACCCAAAAGGTCACGCAGGGCTCGACCACGATCACACTCACTTACGATTCCGAGCACAACCGCGTGACGCAGCTCGAGGAACCCAACGGCGCCAGCACCTGGTATCTCAACGATCCCGCTTCCAATGTGATGGCGGAGCGCTACAAGGTGGGCGGCGTCACGACCTGGCGGACCTACATCGTGGTCGACGGAAAGATCGCGGCGGAACGCTTCACCACCGGCACCACCTCGACGATGAGCTATTTCGTGCTCGATCATCTGGGCTCCGTCGCGACGATTGCGACGGTCAATCCGACGACGGGTGCGGTGACGAACACCGACCAGGCTTACGACGCCTGGGGCAAGATGCGCGTGGCCACAACCGGCGCCGACGACACCACCTGCTCGCTGCCGCCGGCCTCGCCGTCCACCCGCGGCTTCACCAACCAGGAGCAGATGGCAGACGTCTGCCTCGATAACTACAACGCCCGCATCTACGATCCCCAGATCGGCAGATTCATGTCGGCGGATACGATGATACCGGACGCCTACCACTCGCAGAGCTACAACCGCTACACCTATGTCGAGAATGGACCGCTGTCTTACGAAGATCCTACGGGGAATGTGGGTTTTAGGTTGACGGGTCCAACTATGGGCTTCTCCGTAGAGACACTAACAATCACGATGGGTGATGCCCGATTCTCGATTACTGTCGTGTCTGACGCTGCCGACGGGCTTGTTTGGGTAAACGCCACTCAGAGCGGAATAACCGGTGGGACAGGCTCGGCGCCGGCAGGACTGAACAATTCATCGAATGTCGCGACTACGCCGGCTACGCAATCGCAAGCAAGCGCTCCGGATTCGAACTCTGCCCCGCTCTCTAACTCGCCTGCCGAAGTGGCGGCGCGGAAGACCGTTAGCGATCAAAAGACCCAAGGCAATCAATTGAATACCGATCCGGGCCAACGCCGTAATCTGACGCCCGGAGAAGTAGCGATGGATGATCAGGTATTTCATGGGGCATTAAATACGAGCATAATGCGCGTCGAGTGGACTCACGATTTTGAGGATTTCAATTTCGATGCTGCAGCTGAAACGCTGGTAAAGCAAAGAGATGCAGGTCCGAATTCGGCCCTTGTAGATGTACTTGATTTTGCTCCTACGACTTATCGCCCCGATTTCAGCCAAATCCATTCAATGGACGATTTCATGTCAGCGTTCTATTTTATTCACGAGTCAACTCACGCTTGGCAAGACCAGACCGGTGTCCCAGTTGGGACAGATGAGGCTCAACTGCAAGTGCAATTTAGTGGTCACCGGAGTGACGCGTACAAATTCAATTTGAATAAGGATCCAAAGTGGACCGACCTAAATATAGAGCAACAGGCGGATTTAGTCGCCTTTACTTGGGCAAGGGCTTTTGGGTCGAGCAAATATAGCAAAAATTTGGATTATCCTGGATCTCTAAGCCAAATGGAGTCAACCATCCCGTTCTTTGGAGGTCGATGATGAAGATGAACAGCAAATGGCTGGCAATTTTGCAAAGCGTCTCGGTCTTGTGGTTTGCTTGCGCGGTCGACGCGCAATGTGACCCAATGAGCCCCTACAGGAATGGAGCCTTCTGTGGCGCATGTGATGCGCCACAGACGCCTCCCGCGGGAGTTGAGGCTCTTCGTTTATCACATGACGATGCGTATGTCGCCGTATCGCATCTCTTGCCTGCTGCGGAAGCCGGCGACCTCCAATCCGAGATTTCAATCGCATTCATAATGCAAGACCGGCTGGCCGGTCACCTCAGCGGAAAATCAAAAGAGCCGTTCACTTGGCGGGAATGTTACACTTGGTGGACCATAACAGCCTATAAAAGCGCTGGTATGGCGGCGTTACTTGGAGGTCTTTACTGGGGTGGGCTTTATGGCTTGCCGAAAAACGAAAAACTTGGGACCTGTTTAGAAATCGGCGACTCGCGACCGGTGCATGACCGCGTTGCCGAATGCTTCAAGCAATTCGGCAATCAATAATTGAGCCGCCACGACAGGCACGCGAACTCCGCCATGGGAAAATGGGGAAGTTGGGGGTCGGAGTAAGAATTAGCTCTGACAATGTTACCGTCATACCGAACTTCCAATCGCAGCAATTCGGGTGCGATATGGTTCAATCCGCTTCGCCACCCGCTTCCGGCTCGTCGAGCGGCACAAGGTAGACGACGAAGTCTTCCGCATCGGCGTGCGGTTCCTCTCCCCAGTCCTCCTCCCGGCTCTTTTCGAACAGGTCTGCCTCGGCTTCGGTCGCGGCTCGCGCGCGGATGTCATCCTTGCCGTTCCACAGAGGCGCGCCGTTCGATTGCAGTTCCGTCAGGTCCTCCCGCTCACCGGCGTTCGCGGCATACGCGATTGCGTCATCCATGTTGTCGGCATCGAACGCCAGAACCGCCGTCCCCTTGATTTCCAGAACAAAGACCATGCTCGTCCTCCGTGCCTGCAAAGCTATATCGCCATTCTGGGAGTTCTGTCGACAGCGCGAAATCGGGAATTGGCGAACTCACTTCGTATCCGGCGGCGTGACGTCGTTGTAGCTGTAGGTCGAAAGCGTTGTTTGGTCGCCGTAGGGCAGGCTCTCTTCTTTCATGGGCAGGCCGGTTGCGCGGGAAATCCATGAGCGCGTGGTGAAGCCGTTGGCGTTCACCGAAATAATGATATCCGCGGGATCGCCGTCGATCGCGTCCGATCCGTCTGCATGACAGTCCGGCTGGTTCCTGGCGCTGGCCTTGCGGTAGACCGCCGCGTCCTTGTCGGGATCCCACGTACGGTCTCTCCACGCCTGCGGTCGGAGCATGCCGGCTCTCCACCCCTCCGGCCGGACCGTGCTGGTCGTCTTGGCGTATGTCTTGCCGTTGACGGCAATCTCCGTGAGCTCCAATTCAAGTCTGTCGCCCCGCAGGACTTTGTTGTCGTAGCGGTGGGGCGTGTGCGCTTCCTTGTCGTGGGCCGCCAGGAGCGCGTCGCAGCTGCCGGCCGAGGCCGGCGTCGCCAAGGTCAACAGGAATGCGCCCAATATCCATTTGCGGATCATGTCAGCCGCCTTTCTGAATGGATAGCGCGGCCGACAATATACCCGTTCCTGCGCGCCGTTAAATCGCGGCAGGGGCTGACTTTTCCCTTACGCCTCGATATCGCGGCCGCGCGTTTCGGGCAGGAAAAACAGCGTCACGACGAAGCCGATGGCGGCGATGGCCGCGGGATACCACAACCCCGCATAGATGTTTCCGGTCGCGACCACGATCGCGAATGCGATCGTGGGCAGGAATCCGCCGAACCATCCCACGCCGATATGATAAGGCACCGAGAGAGCGGTGTAGCGGATGCGGGTGGGAAACAGCTCGACCAACGCCGCGGCTTGCGGTCCGTAAAGGGCAGCGGCCGCGACGACGAACACGAGCAATATTTCGATCGTGCGCAGGATGTCGATGGCGCTCGTTTTGGCGGAAGCCGGATAGCCTGCCTGGGTCAGCGCAGCTTTGAGCGCCGTCATGAATCTCTTCGTCGCCGCCGCCGAAGCCGCGTCGCGTGCGGTCCCGTCCGGACTCGCGATGCTCGTATTGCTGATGCGCACGTTTGCCAAGCCACCCGCTGCTGCTTCGTTTCGATAAGGTACGCCGGCGCTTGCCAGCGAGCCTTTGGCGATGTCGCAGGAGCTGACGAATTTCGCCTTGCCGATGGGATCGAACTGGAACGAACAGCCTGCCGGGTCCGCAGCGACAACGACCGGCGATCTGGCGGCTGCGGCGGTCAGCGCGGGATTGGCCGCTTCCGCCAGCATCTGAAAGCCCGGCAGGTAGCAGATGGCCGCAAGCCCGAGGCCGAACAACATCACCGGCTTGCGGCCGATTCTGTCGGAAAGCCACGCGAAGAGCATGTGCAACGGCGCGCCGATGGCGGCGATGACCATGATGAGTTCGTTGACCGTGGCCGGCTCGACCTTGATCACGCGCTCGAGGAACACTTGCGTGTAGAACTCGGCCGTGTACCAGACGGCCCCCTGTCCCGCCAACAATCCGAACAATGCGATCAGCACGAGCTTCAGGTTGGACCAGCGCAGAAAAGATTCGGAGAGCGGCGCGCTCGAACCGCGTCCTTCGGCCACCATTTTCTTGAACATCGGCGATTCGTGCAGCTTGAGCCTTATCCACAGCGAGATCGCAAGCAGCAACGCCGACACGAGAAACGGTATCCGCCAGCCCCACGCGTCGAAAATGTCTTCGCCGAGCGTCTTGCGGGTGACGAGGACGATTGCGAGCGCGAGCAG
>JBEKDC010000180.1:0-7251 GCA_050014535.1 Rhizomicrobium sp. | reverse complement strand
ACATGATGGGCCATCCCTGGGATCAATTGATTCTGCACTATCAATCGAAGGTGAAGCCTGCGTCCTTTGCCCATGTGCGCGACTATGCGGCGAGCTTCACGGGCATGCTCGACAATCTGAAGGAGTTCTTCCCGCGCGAGCGCTATGGGGAGGAATATCGCCGCCTGCTCGCCTCCGTTTTCCGCTATGTGTTCCATCTCGCGCAATTCCTGCGCGACAGCGCCGAGGGCGACATGGCCCAGGCGAGCGACACCGCCATCCTCGAACTCGCGATCGAACAGATCTGGCGCGACTACCAGTTCAAGGACGACGGCAGCGCGCGTCCCGACCTGTCCTGCTTCCCCAAAGATTTCGGCCGCAAGATTGCCGTCGATTATGCAGCCCAGATCGACGAGCTGATCGCCTACGGCTTTGCTCCGTTCGGCCTCAGCAAGCAGGCGATCCAGCGCTTGCGGGAAATTGGCGTCTATTGCGGCGTCAAGGATCTGTTCCTGGAAGATGTCGCCGGTCTCGTGTTCGCGGGCTTCGGCGCCGACGACCGCTATCCCTCCGTCGTCACCTGCTTCGTGTCCGCGATTGTGGGCGGCATCGTCAAGCGCGCGGAGGCGACGGTCGATGCCATCGACGGCGAGGTGCGCTCCAAGATTCGCGTCTTCGCCGACAGCGAAGTGACGAATGCGTTCATCCGCGGCATCGATTTCAATCTCGAGCGGCGCATCTATGGCGGCTTCCGCATGATGATGCACGGACTGGTCGATCAGGTGGTCGGCGCCTTCGGAAACACGGATTCCGCGCTGCGCGACGGCGTGCGCGAGCGGTTCCAGCGCGATTTCGTGCCGCGCTATTTCGCGGCATTCCACCATATGATCGCCGAATATCAGCAGCACGCCTTCATCAATCCGATTTTGCGGGTGATGGAGATCGCGGGCCGCGACGAACTGGCCGAGACTGCGCGCGATCTGGTGACGCTCAATATCTTCAAGAAGCGCATCATGGCGCAGAAGGAAACCGTGGGCGGGGCGGTCGATGTGGCGGTCATCAGCCGCGAGGGCGGCTTTCACTGGACCTCGAAGAAGGGATAGCTCCATGGCCGAACGAAAGAACCTTTCGGACACGCCGCCGCGCGGCGCATTGGCGGAAGGGGCGGAGCGCCTCGATCGCATTGCGCGCTCGGCCCGGACTCAGCCGGCAAATCCGGCGCCGGGCTCGCCCATCGATGACGCCAGCCGCGTGCTGGCGATCAGCCCCGATGAAGTGTGGGCGAAGAATTATATGAGCCACGCCATCGGACCGAAGCTCGAATCCAGCGCGCTCCTCGGCATGGCGCCGGTTGCGCATTTGGTTTCAATGCCGAAATTCGTGCCACCCACCGAATTGCGGCCGGAACCGATCGTGACCAGGACGGCTCCCATTGCCGAACAACCGATGATTCCCGCTGTGAAAGCGAGCGGCCCCATCGGCGCACATATCGGCAAGCCGATGCGCAAACGTTCGTGGTTGGGGCGGATGTTGATGGGGCGAGGCTAGCATTACAGTTGTTTTTTCCTTTTGAGGTGTGCGCGGCGTGCTTCGGCTTGGTGCGCGCGCCGCCAGAGTGACCACGCGAACAGGGTGAGCAATTACCGTTCTCGAGAGCGAATTGACAATCCGACAGTCCGGATATTTAGTCGTCATAATCGCGAGCAAATTCTGCACCGATCTAAATCAGGCGACAAGTATCGAGCCTCCAGGCGTCGAAATTTGGGTGTCGAGATGGCCTGAGGACATTTGACGCAAGTGCAAACACCATCGAGAAAATACCAGAAAACAGACGCCGCAGTCGTCGACTATGGATACCAAGTGCTTGAGGGCTGTTCGTTCGCGGTTCGCGGACCGCTGCCTCTATCACCGGACGGCAGAAATATCGTGTGCTTGGGCTCCGCCGCCACCTTTGGCAGGTTTGCAAGGCAACCTTTTCCAGCTCGGGTTGCAGCGCGACTTGGTGTGAACGTTGTCAATCTTGGATTCGGTGGAGCCCGCCCTGAAACGTATTTGAAGGAACCGGCAACGCTCCAATTATGCCGGCAAAGTGATTTGGTAATCTTGGAATTGATGTCGGCGCGTTCTTACGCTTCCGATTTGTTCCAACCGCTAAATCATCTGACTGGCCTCGGTAAACTCGGGCCTAAATATGCGAAGATGATCAGAAAATTGAAACCCAATAGCCCACTTCTGGAAGAGGACGTGTTCGTTAACAGAGTTGGCGGCTGGGCGGCGAAGAATCTCGGTTGGGAAGAGCTTAACGACCTGAAACGCCAACTCCTGGCAAACTATCGACGAGATGCGATTCAGCTCATTTGCGAAATCGGCCGACCTGTTCTATTGCTTTGGCTCTCTCAACGGTCCATGGACCAAATTGCCGAACCAGGGTCAAGAATTTCCTGGGACTGCGGGTTTCCTCATTTCGTCGACAGGGAAACCGTCGAGGCGATTCGCGCTCATGCAATTGGACTTGTGGAGGTCGAGAGCAAACTCGGGGTCCCTTCCACATTGACGTCCATGGCGACTGGCGAGTTGGCGGCCGTCCTACGCGGTCCGACTCCCCACTTGAACAGCTACTATCCGTCCCCGGAAATGCATGAACAGGCTGCATTGCAAATTTCTGATTTCCTCACTCAGTTTTTGGTGTGACAATCTTGAATTGAAATCGAAATCCGGCAACGCCATACAAATTCACTCGAGTCTGGTTGCGGGATCACGAGCGATGGTCAAGGGAAAATCCATCGTGCTCGGGCGGGCTCAAGACATCGCCACTGCCCTATGCCGCTCCGCGCTCAACGCGATGATCCGGCGCATTTCGGACCAGAGGGGTAGGGCGTCGAGTTCTGGCAAAGAGAACCACCGCGCCTCGGCGGCGTCTGAGGCCGCTTGCGCAATTCCGGAAATGACACGCGCGCCATAGTCGATCAGCACGAAATGGTCGTCGGCCGCGCCGGCCGCCGCGTCGCGGATGGTCTCGGCCACGTCGACCAGTCCCAGAATCTCGACTTCGAGGCCGGCCTCTTCCCGCACCTCCCGCAGCACCGCCGCAATCAGGGGCTCGCCGAATTCGACCTTGCCGCCCGGTAGGCTCCATTCGCCTTTTCGCGGGGCCTTGGCCCGGCGGATGAGCAGCACCCGGCCTTCGCCGTTCCAGATCACGGCGGCGACTCCGACCACGATTCGGCCATGCGCAGGGGGAGAGTCCCGTTCCATTCCGTCCACCGGGTTCATACCCGGGATTGGTTAAGCAAGAAACCGGTTGAATTCAACGTGTTGCGGGCTATTCCTATATCCGGATGGTAACTCGATCGGCCGGACGTGCTACTATCGAGCCTCAAATTTTCCGCGCGAGCCCTCAGGCTTCGCGGCTCGTCAGGGAGTCAATCGAGGATGGTGCGTCTGGGAATTCTGGTGGCCGCATTTATGGCTTTTGCCGTCTCCGCCCAAGCAGCGGACAGTTCGCTCAGTGCGGCGGCCAATGCGGCATTTCTGGCCGACTTTGCAAAGAAGCCGGGCGTCTTTCAGCGTCCGAGCGGGCTCGAATACCGCATCCTCCACAACGGCGTCGGCATGCGGCCCGGCGCGAAGGACACTGTCACGGTCTACTACAAGGGCAGCCTGATCAACGGCGCTGTGTTCGATGCGACGGAACCCGGCTTCCCGGCCCAGCTCAAGGTCAATGAAGTGATCGCGGGCTGGACCGAGGCGCTCGAGAACATGCGCGTGGGCGATCATTGGGAACTGGTGATCCCGGCCAACCTCGCCTATGGCATCCGCGGCGCCGGCAATGGCGCTATTCCGCCCAACCAGACTCTCGTCTTCGACCTGGAGCTGATTGCAGCGACCCCGCCGACCGCGCAGGAATTGCAGCAGGAGAAGGATCAGGAAGAGAAGGAGAGCGGGCATCCGCAATAGGATTCCCCGAGCCGCCCGGTTCCTCGGCCGTCTCGTCCGGACGGACGATCGTCTGTTATAATGAGCGCCGACTGCCGATATCGAAGTGACCTCGTTGTGACGAGGCGGCGGCCTATCTGGAGAGAGTTCGATTCGCATGGTGGGCCGCATGTTGGGCAAGTGGCGCCGCGGCATCTCGGGCGGAACGGTGCGGATTGCACTCGCTCTCACCCTGGTGGTGGGCGCCTGCGTGCTCTTCTGGGCGAGCCGCGACTACGCCGTCATTGCACCCAATTGGGACGGCCAGGTTCGCGGCATCGCCTACAGCCCCAGCCATCTGTTCACCGAAAAAGACAATGAATGGGTCACGACCGATCAGATCGACCGCGACCTCACGCAACTTTCTCTGCTGACCGCGCATATCCGCACCTACACCGTGTCGAACGGCATGGACGCGGTTCCGGAGATCGCGCGCCGACATGGTCTGACAGTGTCGCTGGGAATCTGGATCGGCTCCGACCTCGACAAGAACGAGAAGGAGATCGAACTCGGAATTCGCACGGCGCTCGCGAACCGGCGCGTGATCGACCGCGTGTTCGTGGGCAGCGAGACGATCCTGCGCGGCGACGTCTCGTCCGACCAGCTGAACGACTATATCAAGCGCGTGCGCGCGGCATTGCCGAACCGCATCAAGGTGTCGACGGCGGAACCCTGGTCGACCTGGCTGCTCAGCCCGGAGATCGGCCAATATGTCGATTTCATCTCCGTGCATCTGTTCCCCTATTGGGAGGGTATCCCGGTCAAGAATTCGCTTGGTTCGCTGCAGCGCTTCTATGACGACGTGCAGAACGAGTTTCCCGACAAGCCCATCGTGATCGGCGAAGTGGGCTGGCCGTCTCAGGGCCGCAGGCACAAGGGCGCCAGCGCGTCGCTCGCAGACGAAGCCTATTTCGACCGCAACTTCGTGCAGCTCGCGCTCGACAAGGGCTACGATTACTATCTCGAGGAAGCCTACGACCAACCCTGGAAAGGCGGCGACGAGGGTGCGGTCGGGGCCTATTGGGGCCTGTTCGACGCCGACGGCAATGCGAAATTCCAGTTCACTGGGATGCTGCGGTCCTTTCCCGAATGGCGCAGCTATTCCTTCGGTGCGGCGGTTTTCAGTTTTCTGTTGGGATTGCTGATCCTGGGCCAGATGCCGCGTGTGCGGCAAACGGGCTATCTCGTGATGGCCGGTCTTGTCGGGCTCGTGACCACGGGCCTGCTCATGTTGCTTGATGCGAGCACGCTGCAATATATCCAGCCCAGCGACGTGGCGATGACGGTTGCGATGATTCCGCTGGTGCTGCTGGCGGCCGTTGTAATCCTTACCGAGGGCATCGAGCTCGCATCGAGCCTGTGGCGCGTGGAGCGACGTATTTTGCGCGTGTCAATCCCGGAAAAGTCGCCGCGCGTTTCGGTCCATGTGCCGTGCTACAACGAACCCGCCGCGATGCTCATCCAGACGCTCGATGCGCTGGCAAAACTCGACTACGACAATTTCGAAGTGATTATGCTCGACAACAACACGCCGGACGAGGCGGTGTGGCGGCCGGTCGAGGCGCATTGCGCGACATCGGGGCCGCAATTCCATTTCCATCATCGGGACGGCGTCAAAGGCTTCAAGGCCGGCGCGCTCAACGAAGCGTTGCGCCTGACCGATCCGGACGCCGCGTTTATTGCAGTAATCGACAGCGACTATTGCGTCGAGCCGGGCTGGCTGCGCCGCGCGCTGCCTTATTTCGCGTCGCCGGAGATCGCGCTGGTGCAGGGGCCGCAGGATTATCGCGACGCGCACGACAACGTGTTCAAATTCATGTGCTACGAGGAATATCGCGGTTTTTTCCACATCGGAATGGTCGAGCGCAACGAATACAACGCGATCATCCAGCACGGCACGATGATGGTGGTGCGCAAGGACGCGCTCACGGCGGTGGGCGGCTGGAGCACGTGGTGCATTACCGAAGATACCGAACTCGGACTCAAGCTGTTCGAGGCCGGCTATAGCGCCGCCTACATCCCGCAAAGCATGGGCAAGGGCCTCACGCCGGATACGCTCGCCGCCTTCATGACTCAGCGTTATCGCTGGGTCTATGGCGCGATGCAGATCATGAAGCGGCATGCGGGCGCGATATTTCTTGGCCGCACGCGCCTGGATTGGGCGCAGCGTTATCAGTTCCTGTCGGGCTGGCTGCCCTGGATCTCGGACGGGCTCGGCCTGATTATCACCTTCTTCGCGCTGGTGTGGACAATGCTTATGACATTGGCGCCGAATGTGTTCGACATGCCCATGGGCGCATTGTCGGCCGCAGCGATCGCGCTGTTCGCGGCAAAGACATTGAAAACTCTGCTGCTCCATCCGCAGAAAGTGGGCTCCGGCGTGCTGGGTACATTGGCTGCGTCGACGGCCGGTCTTGCGCTCACCTACACGGTCGGCAAGGCCGTACTCGCCGGCATATTCACGTCGCGAAAGCCGTTCCTGCGCACGCCGAAATGCGAAGACCCCGCCGATTTCGGCCAGGTGCTGCGGCTTGCGTGGCAGGAGACGACGCTGATGTCGCTCCTGTTCCTCGCGATCGGGACGATGATCTACGATCGCGGTTTCGACGATCCGGCGGCCACGCTTTGGATGACGATGCTGGCGATCCAGAGCCTGCCTTACGTGGCAACCGTGATCACGGCAGGCCTCAGCGCGTTCGCGAACGCGCGCACGAGACGTGCGCGACCCGTATCCGCAACGGCGGCGAAACCCGTGAGCGATCCGGTGCTGCCCAAGGCGGCGTGACGCGCGTCAGACGACCTTTCCGGGATTGAGGATGTTGTTGGGATCGAGCGTGCGCTTGAGCGTGCGCATGAGGTCGATCTCCGCCGCACTCTTGTAGCGCCGAATGTCCTCGCGTTTCATCACGCCTACGCCGTGCTCCGCGCTGATCGAGCCGCCGAAACCGTTCACGAGATCGTGGACCGCGCGCGACACGGCGTTCCAGCGCGCGAGAAAGGCCTCGCCGTCGCCGCCTTTCGGCACTGTGAAATTGAAATGGATATTGCCATCGCCAATGTGGCCGAACGGTACGGGGCGGACTCCCGGCACCATGCCTGCGACCAGCGCGCAGCCTTGCGCAAGGAACGCGGGGATGTCCTTCACGGGTACGGAAATGTCGTGCTTGATCGAGGCGCCTTCGCGCTTCTGCGCTTCCGAGATGTTCTCTCGCAGCCGCCACAAATCACGCCGCTGCGTTTCGTTTGCGGCGACCGCCGCGTTGCTCGCGAGGCGCGCTTCGATCGCCTCGGCGACGG
>JBEKDC010000179.1:0-7251 GCA_050014535.1 Rhizomicrobium sp. | reverse complement strand
CGGCGGAACGAGGCGCAAGCTCGCCAACTCTTCGATCTACCGAATATTTCGCGCCGGCGCGGACGAAATGCGCCGTCGTGCGTCGCAGGGCGGCCAACTCGTTCTCACCGCCGAAGGCATCGAAGTGATACGCGCCTTGATGGACGCAACTCTCGTGCGCGAGAACCAGCGGCTTGCCCGCAACATGGTGCTGCTCACGATCTCCATCTCCGGCGGACCGTTCCTCGGGCTGCTCGGCACGGTGGTGGGCGTCATGATCACATTCGCCGCCATCGCAGCATCCGGCGATGTCAACGTGAACGCCATTGCGCCGGGCATTTCGGCGGCACTGCTGGCAACCGTGGCAGGCCTGGCGGTCGCGATCCCCGCGCTGTTCGGCTACAACTATCTGATCGTCCGCAACAAGAACGTCACGGCGAACATGCAGGTGTTCGTCGACGAATTCATCACGCGCCTCGCTGAGCTCTACAGCAATACCGGACGCGCCAGTCACGTCCGCGCTGCGGAATAGGGAGAGATCGAGATGCAGGTTCAGGACGAAGACAAGCCGTATGACGACATCAACATCACGCCGATGCTCGACCTGGCCTATGTGCTGCTGATCATCTTCATCATTCTGACGACGGCTTCCGTGCAGGGAATCAAGATCGAGTTGCCCAAGGCTAGCGCCTCGGTCAGCCTCGCCAAACCGCAGACCAAAGCGATCACGATCAACACCAGCGGACAGATATTCCTCGATGCCTATCCCGTCACATTGCCCGAACTGGAAAACCGGTTGCGAACCCAAAAATCGCTGACGCCGGATTTCCCCGTGATCGTGAAGGGCGACGCCGGCGTGCAGTACCAGAAGGTCATGGATGTCCTGGATCTCCTGCGGCGCATCGATCTGCCTCATGTGGGCCTTGTGACGGGCAAGAAGGAAAGCTGATGTACGTGGACGACTTCGAGGAAGGCTGGATTTCGCGGAACCGCGGCGTCATTACGCCCGCGGTGATTCTGCTGATCCTGCTCGGGGTCGTTTTCTATTTTTGGCACGACACCGCGGGGATGCGCCGCGAAGCGCCTCCGCTTCCGACCCTGATCGCGACGCTGCCGCCACCACCGCCGCCACCGCCGAAACCTCCCGAGCCCGAGAAGAAGCTGGAGGAGGTGCAAAAACCGCTGGATCAGCCGAAACAGCCCGACGACGCGCCGAAACCCGTGACGATCAATGGACCGCCGCAGGCCGGTGCCGATGCCTTCAATGTCGGCGCCGGCAACGGCGACGGGAACCTCGGATCCGGAGGAGGTTTCGGCGAAGCAAGTTATGGCAGCTATCTGAGTTCCACAATTCAACAGGCGGTCCAGAGCGACGAACGCACGAACTCGTTCGTCGGAAGCGCCGAAATCGACGTGTGGATCGATTCGTCCGGCCGCATCTCGCGCGCTGCGGTGTCCCGGTCGAGCGGGGATTCGAAAACCGATGTCGCTCTTGTCGACGTGCTGCAGAGCATGCCGGCTCTCAACGAGGCGCCGCCGTCCAGCTTGGCGTTTCCGCAACGAATCAGAATCGGCGGCCGGAGGCGTGGCTGATGGCGCGCGTCGGGAGCCGAACAATTCATCCTTTATGGGGCAGTTTATGAGTGCGAATGGCGTTATTTCCCGGCTGACGGGACGATTGAGCGGCGGCGTCGCAATAGCGGCGTTGAGCCTGGGGCTCTGCATCTCGCCTGCGCTCGCGCAAAGCGACGATGCGCCGTCGCAGAGCGCAATGGTCAATCTCATCCACCTTCTGGTCAAACAGGGTGTGATCACGCAGAAAGCCGGCGATGCCTTGCTGAAGCAGGCTGAAGCCGAGGCCGCGCAGGCGCGCAACGCGACGACCGGAAAGAAACCGGATACAGCGGTCGCGACTGCAACAGTGCCGGTGCCGACACCGGAACCGCCGCCGCTCCCGGCCGGCGCTGTGCGCGTTCCCTATGTGCCTGCGATTGTCAAAAAGCAGATCGCCGATCAGGTGAAGCAGGAGGTGATGGCGCAGGCGCAATCCGAAGGCTGGGCGCAGCCCAATTCATTACCGGCCTGGCTGAAGCGCGTGACATTCATGGGCGATGTACGCTTTCGCGTCGAGCAAGACCTCTTCGGAAGCGACAACATCGGCAGCGACAGCGTGGACGGGCTTGTCAATTACGCCGCCTTCAACGCAAACGGTCCGACCGACGTCAATCCGAACAATCTGCAAAACAATATTCCGTTTCTCAACACGACGCAGAACAGGTACGACGAGTTGAGCATCCGCGTCCGTCTGGGCCTCACTGCGCAGGTCGCCGACGGCGTGCTTGTCGGCATCCGCCTGGCCTCGGGAAACGACAACAGTCCGGTCTCCACGACTCAACTTCTCGGTGGCGGGCTCGACAAAAAGGACATTTGGCTCGATCAAGGGTACATCAAGCTGGATCCTTTCCAGGGCACATCCATCACCTTGGGGCGCATGCCCAATCCGTTCTTTCACACCGATCTCGTGTGGGATGAAAATCTGAATTTCGACGGCGCGGAGATCGCGGAGGCCACGAAGGCTGCGGACGCGATGGGGCTCGGCGCGTTCGGGACCGTGGGCGCGTTCCCGATCGGTTACATGGACACCAATTTTCCGGACTTCAGCGTGTCGAAATCGAAAGATCACACGGAGTGGCTGCTCGGCGCGCAGCTCGGAACGGATTGGAACACGAGAATGTTCGACTGGCGAATTGGCGCCGCTCTTTACGACTACCAGAACGCGCAAGGTCAACTATCGACGCCTTGTGCAATCTATCTCGGCGTGAAGCAGTGCTCGACCGACGATACGCGCCCCGCGTTCATGCAGAAGGGCAATACGCTCTTCCTGCTTCGCAACATCATTCCGGATCCCAGCAACCCGACGAACTATACGCAACCGCAATATGTCGGTCTCGCGATGAATTACAACGAAATCGAGGCGACGCAGGAGTTGGATTTCCCGGCCGGCAGCCGCTACCACTTCATCATCAACACCGATTTCGTCCGCAATCTGGCTTATAACCCGAATGTGGCGACCCGTTACGCGTCGGAAGGCGTAACGCCCGTCACCAACTTCAATGCGGCGACGAATACGTTTCAGAGCGGACCCAACGCCTATTTGGGCCAGGTCACGTTCGGCGATCCTTTGCCGCGCGCGTTGTGGCAATGGAACATCGTCGCCGGTTACAAATATCTGCAGCCGGACGCCGTGCTTGACGCTTTCACAAACGTGGACTTTCACCTCGGCGGCACCAATGCGAAGGGATATTACGTAAAGGCCTCGTTGGCCGTGTGGGACAACACGTGGTTGAGCGCGCGCTGGTTCAGCGCCAACCAGGTGTACGGCCCGAATCTCGCGATCGATGTGTTCCAACTCGACCTCAATGCGGACTTCTGACCATGAGCAATCGTCACACATTTCTCATTCTGTTGGCCGTCACAACCTTGTTCGGCGCGTATCCCGCGTCCGCACAGTCGATCGAAGACAGGTTGCGCGACCAGCTGCGTGCGACGGTGCAACAACTGCATCAATTGCAGGACGATCAGGCGTCGCTGCAAGCGCAGAAGGCGGAGGCCGAACAGGAACGCGACGCACTCAAGGCTCAACTCGCCGCTGCAAAGGCGCAACTCGCTCGCGGCGGCCAGGACCGCGGGCAGGTGCAGGCCTTGGCCGTCGAGGTTTCCAAATATAAGAGCGCCTATACGCAGGCGACCGGCACTGCCGCTCAGGCGCAGGCCGATCACGACAAGCTGCAGGCCGGCCTGACAAATACTCAAACGCTGTTGACGGCATGTCAGGCCAAGAACGACCAGCTGTTCAAGGTGGGAAACGAAGTTTTGGCGGCGTACCAGAAATTCGATTTCGGCGATGCGTTCGGCGCGAACGAGCCGTTCATCGGCTTCAAACGGGTCGAACTCGAAAATCTCGCGCAAGATTACGGCGACCGGTTGTATGACGGAAAATTCGATCCGCGCCAGGCTCGACCCGCGACCGCGCCGTCGCAAGAACCGCACAAATAGTCGATAGAATATTCTCTCGGACCGGGACAGCATGATGGGCAGCATCGACAAGGGCAGATCGCAGGCGAGGGGGCAGTTGCGAAAGCATCTGTTGCGCGGAACAAGCGTGGTGGCCCTCGTTACGGCGCTCGGCACGTCACAGGGCTCTGCCCAGAGCCTGTCCGCATTGCGCGCATCGGTGACCGGAGCAAATGCCCAGGTTGCCAAGCTGTTGAAACCGCAAGCTCCCGCCACTCCGACGCAAAATACGGCCGGCATGAGCGCCGAGGAAGCACGCGCGCTGCAATATCAAAGTCAGGTGGCGCAAGCGATCAGTCTCGCGCAACAGGCGCAATCGGCCGCGCGCACCGCGGTGCTGGGAGCCGAGCCTGCTGTGCCCGACGGACTGGTGTTCGGCGGTCTCAATCCCGTCGCCGATCCGGTTCCGGCGGCGCAGGATCCGACCGGTCTCAACACCTGGCAAGGCGCTAGCGCGCCCACGGAGACGACAACCGGCAACAAGGTGCAGGTGACGATTCAGCAGACGCAGCAGAACGCGATTCTATCCTGGCAAACGTTCAATGTCGGACCCAACACGACGCTCGATTTCAATCAGACACAGGGCGGCGTGGCGCAGCCCGGCTGGGTCGTCCTCAACCGGGTCGTGGGTCAGCTCGATCCGTTGACCGGACTGCGCAATCCCAACCTGACGCCGGCGCCGAGCCAGATATTCGGCACGATCAACGCGCAGGGAACGGTGCTGATCATCAATCAAAACGGAATATTGTTCGGAGGCTCCTCGCAGATCAACGTCAACTCGCTGATTGCGACGAGTCTGGAAGTCGGCCGCGCGATCGACGCCGACAGCGGTGCGATCCTGAATATTGCCGATCGCAACCAGGACTTCCTGAATTACGGACTTCTGGGCTATGCCGACCAAGCCTCGCCGTTAGAACTGCCATCGGCTTTCACTTTTTCATCCCAGGCTATTTCGTCCACCCAGTACGACGCTCTCGAAGGAGAGGTTGAAGTCAACGCCGGCGCCGACATTCAGGCCGGTACCGGCGGATTCGTGCTGCTGACTGGACCGAAGGTGGTCAATTCCGGTTCCATTACGGCGCCGGAAGGGCAAGTGAGCCTGCAGTCGGGGCGGCTGGTGACGCTGCAAACGTCGGATGGCTCCTCGACCAGCATCGATCCGAATGTTCGGGGCTTCGTAGTGTCGGCCCTCGATCAGTCGGCGTCGGCGGGAAATTACGCTCTGAATACGGCGACCGGAATCATCGACGCGCCGCAGGGATATGTGTCCCTGCAAGCCACCGATTCGGGCGCCGTCATCAATGACGGCATTCTTGAAGCAACAACGAGCGTGTCGCGAAACGGCTTTATCAGGCTGGACGGCGGCGACATCCAGCTAGGGCTGGGCAGCACGATTGCAATCGGTCCGGACGCGAGCGCGGAGACCATTCCGCAGGATCCCACCTCGCTTGAGGACTTCAAGCCCTCCGGAATCGACATCGGGACGGATTCATCGCGCATCGAAATCCAACAAAACGCGATGATCTATGCTCCCAGCGGCAACATCACCATCGGCGCCGATCCCGGCCCCGACACAAATGCGGATCTGAACTCGGAAGGAACGTCACGCATCTTTATCGATACCGGCGCGGTCATCGACGCAGCCGGCCTTCCCGATGTTGTGATCCCGGCATCCCGAAATGCCATCGAAATCAGTCCGGTGACTGCCAACTCGCTGGCGGATTCACCGGATTATCGCGACGGTTTCCTGAACGGAGCGACAGTGTATGTCGATCCGCGAATTTCCGGCGTGAGCGCCGACGGCGTTGCTTGGGTCGGTTCGCCCTTGATTCCCGCGCAGAGCTATGCCGAACAGGTCGGCGTCACGGTCCAGGAGCTGATGACCCCGGGCGGCAACGTCACCTTGGGCGTTCAAAGCTCGACACTCGGGCCCACGAGCATTGTTCCGGATGTGACGGTCAAGTCGGGTGCGGTGATCGACGTTTCCGGCGGTTGGGTGACGTATCAGGCCGGTTGGGTCCAGACGACCGAATTGGTGGACGCGTCGGGCAATATCGTCAACATCGCGGACGCGGATCCCAACGACACTTTTATCGGCATCTACGACGGCTATGTCGAAAATCAGGCGCGCTGGGGCATTTCACAGACCTATGCCAACCCCCTGCTTCTCGGCTCCCACTATGAAGGTCAGTACAGCGAAGGCCGCGATGCCGGTTCGCTGACGATCAAGGGATCGACGGTGGTGTTGGACGGCACGGTCTACGCCAATGCCTTTCCGGGACCGCTCCAGATCGCCGACGCGCAAATCGGTACTGCAAGCTCAAGCATTTATGGCGACCAACGCACACTGCAGGCGGCGCCATCGCAGCTGCCATCCGGTGGATTTCTGTTCGTGCAGGCGTTCGGCACCGATACGACGCAGGGTGTCATTACCGGCGGCGGCGACATCGATGTGGTAGACCAGGCGGATTACGAGCCGGTCTCGTCCAGTCTCATCTACGGCCAATCGGTCTCGATCGACGCCAACGGAAATCTGGTCGTTCCGACAAGAGACCCTGCTTCCTTTTTGCCGCAGACTCGCATCGACACGATCATGCTCTCGGCCGATGCGATTTCGAACATGGGCCTCAGCGACGTGTCGCTCGAGACGAGCGGCCAAATCGATCTGGCGCAGGGCGCGGATATAACACTTGCTCCGGGCGGCGTGTTCAACGCGGAGGCCGGACGGACGATCACGGTCGACGGCAATGTTTCCGTGCCATCGGGCACGATCGATCTTCAGACGATAGATCTCGGAATAGGTTCCGTTTATGTGCCCGAGACGGCGCAACTCGGATCCTTCGACGTGGTCGTGAACGGGTCGCTTTCTGCGCGCGGTAGCTGGGTCAACGATTATCAGGCGACACCTGCCTCGCTCGTGGGCAGCGCCTATCTCGATGGCGGCAATATCGATATCTCGGTGGCTCCCCGCGTCACCCTGTATGAAGCCACGGCGTCGGTCGCCGACACGCTGGCCGGCAATGCACCGACCGTAAACGTCGACATCAGCGGCAGCATTCTCATAAATGACGGCGCGCTGCTCGACGTGTCGGGCGGCGGCTATGTCGCGCCCAACGGCGCGCTGACGCTGACGGCCAAAGGCGGGAACGTCAGCTTGATCGATGCGACGACGTATTTTCAGCTCACGGACGATTCGAA
>JBEKDC010000178.1:0-7270 GCA_050014535.1 Rhizomicrobium sp. | reverse complement strand
CGGTTCTGCGTCGCGAACGGCACGCCAGCCTTGTCCATACCGGCCTGAAGGTCCTCAACCAGTGCGTTGAAATCCGCGTTGGTTACGTGCAGGCCCTTGTGCGCCTCGCTCATGCTGTGACCCTTGTACTCGCAAGGGCCGCCCGCGACCACGCAAAGCTGATCGGTCAGATTGACTTTGAAGCGGTCCATGTTCGTGTTGTCGAATGTCGCCTTGATCCGGGGATCGGAAAGAAAATTCGAAGTGGCATCGTCGACGATGGTTGCGATGCCGTCGCGGCCGCCCAGATCGTGGAAAAGCGGATCGTCGGCGCGCGCGAACGAACTCGAAATCGTCAGTGCAACGGACGCGGCGAGCAAGAATTTGTGGTGCATGTTTGTCTCCTATAGTCCGACCTGAAGCGAGAGATAGGCGCCCTGCTGATTGTCCTTGATCACGATATTCCCGAGATTGAGATAGGCGAGCGTGACGGATACATGTTTGTTGATAAAATATGCCGCGAACAGATCCCACGCGTCGTTCTCCTGCGCGATACTGAGATTGTCGGGCTTGGTGCGGAATTCCGCGCCTACCGCGAAATCGCGGCTGAACAAATAGGCGGCCGAGCCTTCGAATTCGGTGGAGTAGCCGCTGTTCTTATCGCCGCCGAAGCCCAGAATGCCGAACTGGTTGGCTTTGGTTTCGCGCAAGGTCGCGTCCACCAATAGGCTTTCGGCAAGAAACAGCTTGGTCGCTGCGATATAAAAATCCGTGCCGTCGCCCGATTTGGCGCCGACAGCGTGGAGGATATCGACATGGTCGGTGCTTTTGTACTGTGCGCCGATGGCGATCTGCGGAATCCAGGAGTCCTGCTCGTAGATCGCGTCGCCGGTGAGTTTCGCTTTGACGCCGACGACATCTTGGTCGAATTCGAACCCCTTGCCGAGCCCAAGCTCCTCGCCCACCTTTTCGGTGTCGAATGTGAGATGCGCATAGGAAAGTTCCACACGATCCCACAGACCAATGGCTGCGCCTTCCGTCCACAGCGCGTAGTCGGGAAGCGCGATATAGGTAAAGTGTCCGTCGAGGCCGATGCCGTCGCGCGTGCCATAGCCTGTCGTCAGTGCCCAGGTCGTCAGGCCGCCGCCGCCCGCGCCTTCCAGATCGCTGACGCCGCCCGTTGCGAGCAACTTGCCGTCGTCAAACATGGCCATGCCCTGATCGACGATCGAGCCGCTGCCGGACGACGGGTTGGAGTCGTCCGCGAGGACAGGCGTCGCCGCTAAGGTGGCCAACGCGAAAAGGGCAGCCAGAGTTGCCCGCGAAGAGATACGCATCAAGTGAGGCCCCCGGTCTTGATTGCATTCGTCACGCAAGATGGCGCAACTCGGTTAAAATTGTGTAGCCATCCGAATTCCGCCGTTTCATAGATCGGTACGAATTTTACATTACTGACGCGAGCGGCTAATGGTTTTACACTCGCGCAAGTTGACACCCCGAGGCGAGTTTCTTACCGATGATTGAATTTGTGCCGCAACGAAACCCGAGATCACCGATCTTGCGTGCAACGACGCTCGCTCTGCTCTCCGCGCTCCTGCTCTCGGGGTGCGAAAAGGGTGAACCCGAATCCAAAGCCAGCTATGGACCGCATCCGGTATTGCCGGCGCCGGATAAGAGCTTGTTGCCGACGGCGAATTTTTCCACCGCGATCCCCTGGCCGGCGGGCGCGAAACCCGTTGCGCCTCAGGGTTTCGAGGTGACGCGTTACGTGGCGGGGCTCGATCATCCCCGCTGGATCTACACCCTGCCGAACGGCGACGTGCTGGTCGCGGAGTCCGCAACCCTGCCCAAAGCGCCGAAATCGATCATGGATCGCGTGCAGGCCTGGCTGGAGCGCAACAATGGCTCCGTCATGCCGAGCGCCAATCGCATCACCTTGCTGCGCGTTTCCAAGGGAACCGGTACGGTCGATTTGCGAACGACGTTCCTCAGCGGCCTCAAACAGCCTTTCGGCATGGCTTTGATCGGCAGCACCTTCTACGTCGCGAATACCGACGGCGTCTGGCGCTATCCCTATCGCACGGGCGACACGCAGATCGCGGCAACCGGTCAGAAGATTCTCGATCTGCCCGAAGGCGGCTACAACAATCATTGGACCCGCAACCTTCTCGTCAGCGCCGACGGCTCGAAGATCTTCGTGACGGTCGGTTCCGGAAGCAATGTCGGCGAAAACGGCGCGGCCAACGAATTCCATCGCGCCAACGTGCTCGAGATCAATCCGGACGGCAGCGGCTTGCACATCTTCGCATCCGGCACACGCAATCCCAACGGGCTCGCCTATGAACCGCGGAGTCATGTTATGTGGACCGTCGTCAACGAGCGCGACATGCTGGGCGACGATCTGGTGCCGGATTATCTTACACGCGTGCGTGACGGAGATTTCTACGGCTGGCCCTACAGCTATTGGGGCAAGCATGTCGACGCGCGCGTCACGCCCCAGAGAGCCGATCTCGTCGCCAAGGCCATCACGCCCGATTACGCGCTGGGCGCGCATACCGCACCATTGGGGCTCGCGTTCTACACAGCCAACGCATTCCCCGCCCATTATCGCGGCGGCGCATTCATCGGTCAGCACGGTTCGTGGAATCGCCGGCAATATAGCGGCTACAAGGTGATCTTCGTTCCCTTCGTCGACGGCATGCCGAGGGGATTGCCGGAGGATTTCCTCACCGGCTTCATGGCCGACAAGGTCAACGGCATCGCCTATGGCCGTCCCGTCGGCGTCGCCGTCGACCGCACCGGCGCATTGCTGGTGGCAGACGATACGGGAAACATCGTCTGGCGCGTCGCAGCCCGATAGAACCCCATGACCGAGCCTCCTTTCGGCGCCGGCGATGCACCAGCGACATCCGACGTGACGCGCGTCAATGCAGCGGAACGCAGAACGATCCTGCTTTATTCGGGCGTCATCATCGTCGCTCTCAGCTTCATCAATCCGTCGGTCGGGCTGTTCACTATTCCGTTGTCTTTCGTACTGAAAAACAAGCTGCACCTGTCTGCTAACGATCTGGCCGTCTTCGTGTTGTGGGCGTCGATTCCCGGCTACCTGTCCTTCGCGTTCGGCGTGGCGCGGGATTTCTGGAACCCGTTCGGCAAGGGGGATCGCGGCTATTTCATTCTGTTCGGGGCGATCTCGGCTCTGCTCCTTGCCTGTCTCGCATTCGTCAATGTCAGCGAACCCATGCTCATGGCCTGCGCGATGGTCATGGCGATCTCGTTTCTGTTCATGTGGGGCGCGTGGAACGGGCTTGCATCGACTATCGGCCAGCAGCACGAAATGTCGGGCCAGATGAGCGCAATCTGGAACTTTGCGGGAACCTCGTCGATCGTCGTGGCGCTGGTCGCGGGCGGCGTGCTCAGTGAGTTATTGGAAGTCGAAAGCGCCAATATCGCGGTCCGGATCTTGTTTCTGATTGCCGCGGTTCTGATGGCACTGATCTCCGGACTCGGGCTCTGGAAACCGCGCGCCGTCTTCTTGGGCCTTTCCGGACGCCGCGAACAGCGTCGTGATTTTCTCGCGGACCTCAATCGTCTCGTTCGGCACTGGCCGATCTATCCCGCACTCATTGCATGGCTTTTGTGGAACTTCTCGCCCGGAACGACGACCGTATTGCAGTATTATATGTCGAACGAACTCCATGCCAGCGACGCACAATGGGCCGATTACAACGCGATATCGACCGCCTTTTCGGTACCTATGTTTGCCCTATTCGGCTATCTCAGCCAGAAATATTCCCTCGAAAAACTTCTCTGGTTGGGGACAATCCTGGGCGTTCCACAGATTATCCCGCTGCTTTTCGTCCATTCCGCGACCGGTGCCCTTCTCGCGGCCATTCCCATGGGACTCCTCGGCGGCATTGCAACGGCCGCCTACATGGACCTGCTCATTCGCGCCTGCCCTAAGGGGTTGGAAGGAACCATGATGATGATGTCGTGGAGCATGTATGCGCTGGCGGTGAACGTGGGAAATTACTGGGGCACGGATCTCTATGAATATCACGGCGGGTTCGTCGCATGCGTCGTCGCCACCACGCTCGTTTATGCGTTGATATTGCCCGTCATCCTCTTGGTGCCCAAGCGGTTGATATCCAGCGCCGACGCCGAGATTGCGGCGGTTTGAACTCCGGCGCCGCTATTTTACGTGCCTCGTCGCCGAAAATACGTCGCGGCCGAACGACTGCAGTCCCGGTTGCCCGGCATAGCCAAGATAGGCGAGACCGAAAATATCCTCCAAAGTTCGGAGAAGTGCATAGTGATTGTAAGGCGTCTTGGACAGCGTCATTGCCTTGGTAAAGGGCGAGAGGACAACAGCGCCGATGCGTCCGCCGCCGGGGCCGAAAACGCCGGGGCCCTCGTCCGGAATATTGAAGACGGTTGCTGCGGCGTCGATGTTCGGACCGGGTTTTTCGTTGCAGCAGGACGTCACATCGCCACCCTTTTTGAAATAAGCATGTTTCGCCGCATCGTAGCCGACGTCGATATCCGCCTCATCGAAGGTGACGATCAGCAAACCGTCCTGCTGATACGCGGGCGATGCGAGAATGAGTGGAATCCATTGCTTTAGAAACGCATTGGCCGTCACCAGTCCGCCCGGCCTTCCGTCGACGCAGGTCCGGGTAGGCCTGCCGCCGTCATGCCCGTCGTTGCAGAGATTGGGCGTAATGAAATTGAAATTCGCGGTTGTCGCGACCGATTGCAGGTCGGATTGAAGGCTCGCAAAGCTTACAACATTCGTCTTGCAGGCATCGCTGTCGATGATGGAGTGGAAGTACACAAACGGATTGTGCCGCGAAGCATATTGATCGGCTGGATGCGATGCCGTGGCGGCTTCCGCCTTTTCGGTGCCGTCGGGCGTGTTCAGGGCCGGGTGGCCGCATGCTGCGCTTTCGCGAGCCGGATCGTTGCCCATGTCCTCGGAATAGGACTTCCAGGTCAGCTGCGCCTTGGCGAGTTGGTCGGCGAGCGTCGGCACATTGGCGGGATAGACGCAGCCCGTTCCCACTGCCTGTCCGTCCGCGTCGAGGGTGTTGCCGGAGAAATCGGAGAAGGTCTGGCAATCGCCCTGCGTCGTAGGGTTCGGCGCCTGGCCGCTGATCATTGCGATGTAATTATCGAGGCTGTAATGGCCGGTCGCGAAATAGTTTTCCACGAACGCGCCTTTCGCTACCAGATCGCGGGCCAGATAGGGCGCCGGCGAATGCTTGCCGAAAGTCAGACCCGCCCCTTCGTTCTCCAGAACGACCAGGAACACGTGATGAATAGGCGGTGTCGCCGCCGCGGCAGCCTGTACGGCGACCGCGCCCAAAAACACTGCGGCAAATTTCCAAATCATAAATTGCATCTTGCTCATCAGATTTGTCTCCGGAGTTTTCAATCGCGCTTTCGATCGCTCGGTGCCGCCAAGTGCTGTTTGCGATCCGACGTGCTGGTTCCTGCTTTCGATTTTTTCTTCTTCGCCGGCGGATTCGAGGCCTTGGCAGATCGCACCGTCAAGTCCGGCAATGTGGCGGCGAGCTTCTTGGGGGCGATCGCGCGGAAGCTTTCGTCGATCCATGCGCGCAAAACGTCGAGCGGTGGATTGTCTTTGCCGGCGAAACTCGCCGAAACCCAGCCGCTGTTGCCAAGGCCGTATCCGGTGGGCTTCGTGAACGCATAATCGAGCGCAAATTCGCGCGAACGGGGCAGTTTGACCGAAAGGCCGAATTTGCCCTCGCTGAGGCCCAGGAAGACGAATGTCTTGCCTCTGACCTTGATGGCGCTTTCTCCCCAGGGATGGTCTTCTCGCGTTTCGGGGTAGCCGAGCGCAAATTCCCGGACATACTCGAACGCCTTCTTGAGCGGTGTCACATTTGCTCTCCCGTCGGGGCCGTTCCGTCGTTCGCGCCGGCAATAGGTCTCGGTCTTAGGAATTTGCCGCGGTTTGCCTGAAGAGTCATTCTTGAAATACGGCCCTTTGGCCCCAATATTTACCCATTGCGCCTCATGATCTGCTAGTTTGGGGTGTCCGGCCAGCAGTGCCGCGTCCTCGGCTTCTGACCGATATTTCTTCCGCCCTCGGATAATTCGCGGGCGACGCCAGTCTTACCCTGAAGGATTGCCTATGTCCGGTTCCACGGAACAGCCCAAAGATGCCGCCCGCCGCAAGGCCCAAAATTACTTCACCCAGACCGAGCGGCGCGACGAGCTCGTTCGCCAGGAGCTTGAGAAAGAGCGCGTGGCAGGCGACGCAAAAATCGCGAAACTGCGCGCGCTGCGCCTTGCCAAGGAAGCCGTGGACAAGGTTGAATCCGACCGGGTGGCCGCAGAGAAAGCCGAAGCGAAAGCCAACGCGCCCAAGCGGGCCGTCAAGCGCAAAGCCGCGCCCAAAGCTTGATCTCGGGCCCGCTGGCCGAACTCGATTTTCCGGCCAAACCGCCGATTTTTCGGGTCCATTGTAAATTAACCCCGAACGCGCTATTTGTTGCCCCGCGACGGCGTCCCGTCAGATGAAGCGCACCTGTTTTTGAATCCGACTCGCCTAAAGTGCGCGCCTGGACGAGACAGCCTGAACTTCCTTGTCTGATCAGCGTCCTCTCGCGCCGCTTGTGCATGTTGCACCGGCGGAACCCGATGCCAAGGAACTATCATGACCATCGGAACAGTGAAGTTTTTCAACACCACCAAAGGTTTCGGTTTCATCTCGCCTGAAGGCGGCGGCAAGGACGTGTTCGTCCATGTCACTGCCGTCGAGGCGGCTGGAATGCGCAGCCTTCAGGAAGGCCAACGCGTTTCGTTCGACATCCAGCCGGATGCGCGCGGCTCGAAGGCCACGAATCTGAAGGCCGTCTGAACGCGCCCGATGGATTTGAAAGCGGCCGGCGAGGCGAAAGCTCCGCCGGCCGTTTTTCATGGAGCAATCGAGCTCCTCGGTGTAGATACGAGCGAGCGCGAGTGAGCTTGGTACATCTTTTCGATGTCGATCAGTTTACCCGCGGGCCCATCGGTTTCACATACTCGCTTGCAAGCCGCCGCGCCTCCAATGGCGGTTTCTTCACCTTCCGTAAGCCTATGGATGTTTTCCAGGCGCAGACTCGAATTTTGAAATGGCGGCTCGAATTCGAATAGCTATCCCGCATGTGTCAGAGGAAGATTGCGGACACCCAGCAGCGTGATTCGCTTGGGTAATGGGGTGGGGAGCGCACGCAGAACTCGGTCCAGGGCAAGCGCTACCCAAAGCGGCGCACTCGCAAGC
>JBEKDC010000177.1:0-7289 GCA_050014535.1 Rhizomicrobium sp. | reverse complement strand
ATCGACCTGCTCGCGCCTTATGCGCGCGGCGGCAAGATCGGCCTGTTCGGCGGCGCCGGCGTGGGCAAGACCGTGCTCATTCAGGAACTGATCAACGCGATCGCGAAGAACCACGGCGGCTACTCCGTGTTTGCGGGCGTGGGCGAGCGTACGCGCGAAGGCAACGATCTCTATCACGAGATGATCGAGTCCGGCGTGAACAAGGACCCGAAAACGGGCAGCACAGAAGGCTCGAAATGCGCGCTGGTCTACGGCCAGATGAACGAGCCGCCGGGTGCGCGCCAGCGCGTGGGTCTGTCGGGCCTCACCGTCGCGGAATATTTCCGCGATCAGGGCCAGGACGTGCTGTTCTTCGTCGACAACATTTTCCGCTTCACCCAGGCGGGTTCGGAAGTGTCCGCGCTTCTGGGCCGCATTCCTTCGGCCGTGGGCTATCAGCCGACCTTGGCGACCGACATGGGCGCGCTGCAGGAACGCATCACCACCACGACCAAGGGCTCGATCACTTCGGTGCAGGCGATTTACGTCCCGGCCGACGATTTGACCGACCCGGCGCCGGCAACCTCGTTCGCGCATCTGGACGCGCAGACGGTTCTCTCGCGCACGCAATTCGAGAAGGCGATCTTCCCCGCCGTCGATCCGCTCGACTCGAACTCGCGCCTGCTCGATCCCCGCATCGTCGGCGAAGAGCATTATCGCGTCGCGCGCGCCGTGCAGCAGATGCTGCAGAAGTACAAGTCGCTGCAGGACATCATCGCCATTCTGGGCATGGACGAATTGTCGGAAGACGACAAGATCGTCGTCGCCCGCGCCCGCAAGATCGAGCGCTTCCTGTCGCAGCCCTTCTATGCGGCGACGGTGTTCACGAATGTGCCCGGCATCACGGTCAAGCTCGAAGACACGGTGAAGAGCTTCGCGGCGCTTGTGCGCGGCGATTACGACCACCTGCCCGAGCAGGCCTTCTACATGGTCGGCACGATTGAAGACGCGGTCGCCAAGGCGCAGAAGATGGCGGCGGAAGCGGCGTAATGACCGACAAGATTTCCTTCGATCTCGTCTCCCCGGAGCGGCTGCTGTTGTCCGAACAGGCGGAGATGGTGACGGTGCCCGGCAGCGACGGCTATTTCGGCGTGCTTGCCGGCCATATGCCGCTGATCTCGACGCTTCGCCCCGGCATGATCGACGTCAAAGGCGGCGACAAAGGCGACGCGAAATATTTCATCCTCGGCGGCTTCGCCGAAGTGACGACCACGAAACTGACCGTTCTGGCCGAACAGGCGGTGCCCATGACCGAAATGGATATCACCGACCTCGATCAGCGAATCCACGATGCCGAAGAAGACCTGATTGCCGCCGCGACCCCCACCGCGCGGGCCAAGGCCGCCGACATCCTGGCGGATCTGCGCATCGTCCGGGCCGCGTTCTAGAGCCGCGCCTGCCCCTCCAAGGCGGTGAAACCGGCCCGTTTTCCGCCATTTCCGAATTGTAATCTACGAGCCGGCGGCCCCGGGGTTTCTCTGGGGCGACCGGCCTTGTTATAAGACGCTTTGATGACTCCGCGGCTATTCTGAAGGGACACAACGATAAATGACCGACGGGACGGTCTACAGTGCGGGTTGGACGCTCGACGACGTCCAGTGGTCCCGGTTTGATCCGTCCAAGGTCGAGCCGAGCCTGTTGGCCTCTATGAAGGCCGCCTCCCTCGTCGAATACAACGCCGCCGACTACGTCGTCTATCTGAAGCGCGTGCTGAAAGATTCCGGCCCGCAGACGTCCGCTGCCATCGAGTTGTGGGGACGCGAAGAGGTCCAGCACGGCCAGGCGCTGGGACGCTGGGCCGAAATGGCCGACCCGAGCTTCAACTTCCGAGAAGCGTTCGACCGCTTTCATGCCGGCTATAAGCCGCCCCATTTCGCGAGCGACGATGCGTTGTCGGTTCGCGGCAGCAGGCGGGGCGAAATGGTCGCGCGCTGCGTGGTGGAGTCGGGCACCTCATCCTTTTACAGCGCCATCCGCGACGCGACGGACGAACCGGTTCTGAAGGAAATCGCGGGCCGCATCGCGGCCGACGAATTCCGCCATTACAAACTCTTCTTCGAGACGCTTCACGCGCAGAATGAGCCCGACCTGTCCTTCTGGCGCAAGCTGTGGGTGGCAATCGGCCGCGTGAACGAGACCGACGACGACGAATTGTCGTTCGCGTTTTACGCGGCGAACGTTCCCGCATCGATGGAGGCCACCCACCCCTATATCCGCGCGGAATATTCCCGCGCCGCTCACGCCGACGCGATGACCCTCTATCGCCGTCCGCACATCAACAAGATGGTGCAGATGGTGGCGAAGGCCGTCGGCGCCAATCCGCAAAGCCGGACAACGGCCGCCGCCAGCGCAATTCTCTGGCGCGTCCTTCGGATGCGCGCGGGACTGACGCGGAAGCCGGCGCCGGTGGCAGCGTAAGCCCATCCAGTTTAGTTGCGACCATCATCCCGGCGGGGGGCCCTGGCTGACGCGGACGAGGTCGTCGGGGCGGATCCATTTTTGAAACGCGGTTTGCACCGCGGCGGGGCTCAGTTCGATATATTTGCGTCCGGCGATCGTGGGCTCGTCCAGGGGGAGTTCGAGGTCGCGCCGGTCCAGAAAGCCGCGCGCGATATCGTCGATGCTTGCTTCGCTGAGCGGAATGCGCCGCAGGAGCAACGCTTTCGCACGATTGAGTTCGTCATCGCCTATGGCGGCCGTTTGAATCTTCATGAGCTCGGAGGCGACTGTCGTCGCGGCCTTGCCGACATTCTGCGGGTCGCAGGCATATTGCACGAGATAGGCGCTGCGCGTCCGGCCGGACTGCAGCTGCGACGACACGGAATAGACCAGCCCGGAATTCTTCCTCAGATCGATGCTGAGCCGCGTCGAATAAAAGCCTCCGCCCAACACGGCGTTGCCCAATTCAAGCGCATAAAAATCGGCATCGGAGCGGTTGAGCGCGATGTCCTGCGCGAGAACGACATTGTCCTGGACGCGGCTGTCGTCCGGCACCGCGATTGCGGCAGGCGCGTTCGGCGGCGCCACCGGCAAATCGGTCTGCGGCACGGGGCCGCTCGCCTGCCAGCCGCCGAAATATTTTTCGATTCCCGCGCGGGCTTGCTCCGGCGTGACCTTCCCGATGACGACAATGGTCGTCATATCCGGCCGAAACACGGTTCGATAATAAGCGCGCACCTGGTCGAGTGTGAGCGCGCCGACAGATTCCGGCGTCGCGTCGCGCAGGCTCGGGTCGGCGGCGGTGTACAGCGCCTTGCGAAGCGAAAGCTGCGTCAGATGGCTGGGGCTTGCGTTGCGCGCCGCCACCAGTTGGGCGATCTGGCCCTGGAGCGTGTCCATCGCGGCCTGCGGCAAGGCGGGATGCAATTCATTGTCGGCAAGAAGCTCGGTACCACGGTCGAAATTCCGCGCCAGAACTTCGACGGCAAAATCGGGTCCCGCCGCCTCGGCAGCGCCGATGGAATCGAGCGCCTGCTGATAAGCGAGGCGATCGAGCTTCTCGCTTCCGTAGGGAAACAATTGGTCGAGGATCAGCGAAACGCCATCCTGGCCCGGCGGCGTTTCGGTTTCCGGACGGTTTCGCACATGACCGACAATGCTGACCGTGTCGCTCACGGTCTCCGGCTGCACGATCAGGGTGAGACCGTTGGGAAGTGTCGAGACTGTGGGACTGAGCGTCGAGGGCGGGACCACGAGGCGGTTGAGATCCTCAGTCGCCCAAGCCGGCAATATCGTTCCCGGCGTTTCCGCGAGCGTGATGGTTTCGTTTCCGCCGAAGCCGCCGCTCGACGGCGCGGGCCTGCCCGACCCTTTCGGCAACGCCACGGCCACCACGGCATCGTCGAGCTTCAGATATTCCCGCGCCACCCGGTTGACGTCGGCGGGAGTCACCTTCTCCATTCGGACGAGATCGTCGTCCGGAGCATGCAAGCCGTACAGTGCAACGGCATCGGACCAGGTCGATGCCAATTCAGATATCGAATTCTTCTCGAATTCGGCTTGGCGTTCCTCCTGAAGCTTTGCCGCCGCCACGAGATCCGGCGGCACGCCGTTCTTCGCCACATTGCGAAGAATGGCGCGGACATCGCTCTCCAGCGCCGCGGGATCGGCGTTGCCCGTGAACGAAAGCTCCGCATATCCGACTGCCGATTTCGGCAGCGGATCGAGCGCAAAGCTCGTATCGACGGCTTTGCCTTGTGGAACGAGACCGTAGAGCTCGAAGCGATGACTGTTGAGGACATCGGAAAGCAGCTCTAGCGCGGGAAAGTCCGGGCTATCGAGCCCCGGCATGCGAATGGCGAGCAATTCCGTTCCCTCGGGGCGATCGGTGTCGATCATGAGAGGCGCGGTCTTGATCGGGCTCAAGGCGAATTTGGGGCGCGCCGGCAGCTTCTTCGCTTTGATGCCGCCGAAAAGCTGCTTGATTTCGCCGAGCGCCATCTTTGGCTCCACGTCCCCGACAACGATCAGAATGGCATTGTTGGGTGCGTACCACGCATCATGGAACTGCTTCAGCATCGGCGCGGTCGTGAGGTCGAACGACGCTCGCGTGCCGAGCGCAACATGCTCATAGGGCGTGCCGGCGAAAAGGATCGCGCGCAATTTTTCATAGAGAATGTAGGTAGGCGTCGAGAGGTCCTGCGCCACTTCCTGTTCGATAGCGCCGCGTTCTTTGTCCCAACCCTCCTGCGTGTCGAGAACGCCGCTCATCCGCGCCGCTTCGATATGCAACGCGATGTCGAGGTCCTCGGCCGGCACGGTAAACAAATATTGCGTCACGCTTTCCCGCGTGTTCGCGTTGAAATTGCCACCCATGACGCTGCCGATATTGGCGAGCTGATCTGCGGAAAGTCCCGGACTGCCTCGGAACATCATGTGTTCCTGGGCATGCGCCATGCCGGGAAACGCCGTCGGGGCTTCATCCGAGCCGACAAGATAGTCGACGGAGGTCGCCACCACGGGAGCTAGAGTATTTCGTACAATGATGACGCGCAGCCCGTTGGGCAGCGTCGCGCGCAGCACATCGTCCTGGGAAGCTCGGGGTGGTGCTGCGACCGTCGCTGTTCCCGCGAAAATGAGGAACAAAGCCGCGAACAGGGCGCCGGGGTGGCGCCGGATCGGCAGTCGGACGATAGGGGGCATCTCAAATATCCTGCGAGTTCATGACAATGAACGTTTCAACCGCCCAAACGCAATTCACGACATCGTACGATGGCGCGAGCGTTTTGTATCAATTGAGGCAACTCAGCCGGGGGGAGTTCCCGATTTTGCCAGATTCGCCCGGGCCGTCCGGCCCAGGGCTTCTTCCAGCTTGATGCCCTGCTTTTCGAGCATCGCAATCAGCATGTCGTTTTGCTGTTCGAGGTGATGCAAAACCATTTCGATTTCCTGTTCCGCCTTGACGTTGACTTCCAGGTCGTGCTCGGCGCGGGCCTCAGCGTGCTGCCCCTGGATGTTCTGTCCGACCATGATCAGCGGCATCAGCAGAAGCTGGAGCAGATTCGAGATGAAAAGCCAGAAGACGAATCCCATCGGCGGATCGAACTGGAGATTCGCCGGCGCCAGGAAATTCCAGCCGAGCCACAGAATCGTCCACACGAAAATGACGATGAAAAATCCCATCGTGCCGACATGGCCCGTGATCCACACCGCGAGCCGGTCGAGCGTGCTCAGCCGCGACATCGTCTCCAGATAGGTGTTGCGCAGCGGATGTTTGCCGCGAATATCGTGGAGCCAATGCGTGAGCGAGCTCATTCCGCCTTACATACTCCGTTTGACCATCATCTGCTTGATCTCGCCGATGGCCTTGGCAGGGTTGAGCCCTTTGGGGCAGGTGTCGGCGCAGTTCATGATCGTGTGGCAACGATAGAGACGGAACGGATCCTCGAGCGCATCGAGCCGTTCGCCCTTCGCCTCGTCGCGGCTGTCCGCCAGCCAGCGATAGGATTGGAGCAGCACGGCCGGCCCCAAATAGCGATCCTGGTTCCACCAATAACTGGGACAGGCGGTCGAACAGCAGGCGCACAGGATGCATTCGTAGAGTCCGTCGAGTTTGGCGCGCTCTTCCGGGGTCTGCTTGCGCTCGGCTTCCGGCGTTGCCGATTTCGTCTGCAGATAAGGCTGGATCGATGCGTATTGCGCGTAGAAATTCGTCATGTCCGGCACGAGGTCCTTCACGACCGGCATGGACGGCAGCGGATAGACGCTGACGGAGCCCGAGATATCGACGATGGCCTTGGTGCAGGCGAGCGTGTTGCTGCCGGCAATGTTCATGGCGCACGAGCCGCAAACGCCTTCCCTGCAGGAACGCCGGAAGGTGAGCGTGGGATCGATCTCGTTCTTGATCTTGATCAGCGCGTCCAGGACCATCGGACCGCAGGTCTCCAGGTCGACGCGATAGATATCGATGTGGGGATTGTCGCCGGTGTCGGGATCGTAACGGTAGATTTTAAAGTCCTTCGTCCGCTTCGGCTTCTTGCCGTTGGCGGTCACCGGCGCCGGCCAGACCTTCCCCTTCTTGACCTGGCTGCCCTTCGGCAGGCTGAACTGGACCATCTGACCCTCGTGTAACCCGGGTTTCTGCATAGCAAGCGGCCGCGCCGCTGACAAACCGGTGGGTCAGGCTCCGATGTGCTCGAACAGCCACGCGATTTCGACGGGCTCGTTGCGCACCGCGCCTGAGATCACAAGCTGCTCCGTCCGGCGTATCGCGTCGCCGCCGAGATAGACGCTCTCCTCCAGGGCCACCGAGCCGCCGCCCGCGCGAAACCGCCAGCCGTCGCCATTGGGCAATTTGAGGAGAATGTCTCCGCCCTGGGACGGCGACATCCGCACATCCGGATGGATGTGGAACCGGACCGCGAAAGGCACATCACCCCGCCGGCTGCGCGCTTTGGGCACAAGCCTGTCGCTGCCGGTCAGCTGCTCGCCGCGCGGGCCCAGCGTGATTCGGCGCTCATGGACAATTCCAAACCCCGTCAGATAGCCGTCATGGCTGGCGTCGACACTCCAGCCTTGCAAGGTTTCCTGGCGGAAGGTCTCCACTTTCGTGGGCCCGCCGGACATGCGCGGGCCGATCAGATCGCGGGCTAAGCCCGGCGACAGCACATTGGCCATCGTCGTGTCGGCCAGGGTGACGGTCGAATGAGCGGCGGTTGCGCGCAACGCACCGTCCCACTTCTCCTGGATCACCGGCGACGCGCCGCAATTGACCACCAGACGTTGTCCGCCGGCACTGAACTCGAAGGAGA
>JBEKDC010000176.1:0-7303 GCA_050014535.1 Rhizomicrobium sp. | reverse complement strand
GATGGCGCATCTGGTCGAGACGGGAAAACTCACTTTGACGGACGTGCAGGAGGCCGAAAGGCTTCTGCGCGAGATCGCCGGCAGGAAGAGAGGCCGCAAATGAGCGCGATATTCGATCACCTTTGGCAATCGACCCTGTTTGCGGCGGCGCTTGGGCTGTTGACCCTTCTATTGCGCAGGAACGGCGCATCGGTTCGATACGGGCTCTGGTTCGCGGCCTCGATGAAATTCCTGCTGCCGTTTTCCGCATTGATGCTGCTGGGCAGCGCGCTCATTCATCCCTTGGCGCCTGCGTTTTCCGCGCCGACGGTTTTCTACCAACTGCAGCCCGCCGCTCAGCCCTTCGCCGCCGCGTCGCCGGTGCTCGCGGCGCCGGGTGCGGCAGGATCGTATCTGGAGCCTGCAATGTTGCTGCTCTGGGCTTGCGGCGTCGTCGGTATTTTGGCGGTGTGGTTGTTCCGCTGGGCGCGGCTGCGCGCCATCGTCGCCGCAGCGCGCGATCTTCCTGACGCGGGGCCGCTGCCAATGAAATCGTCCGCGGCGCAATTGGAACCCGGATTGGTCGGAATCCGGCGTCCCGTCCTGCTTCTGCCGGAAGGCATTGTCGCGCGTCTTTCGGATGAGGAATTACAGGCAGTTACGGCCCATGAACTCTGCCATTACCGCCGGCGGGACAATCTCACCGCCTCGCTGCACATGCTTGTGGCGGCGCTGTTCTGGTTTTACCCGCTTGTGTGGTGGCTCGGCGCGCGGCTGCTGGAAGAGCGCGAAAATGCCTGCGACGAGCGCGTGCTGGAATCCTGCAACGATCCACAAACCTATGCCGAAAGCATTCTCAAAGTCTGCAAATTCTATCTGCATACGCCGCTTGCCTGCGCGGCCGGAGTGTCGGGCGCCGATCTCAACAAACGCATGGAGAAAATCATGGAGAACAAATCCGCGCTTCGCCTAACGCGTACGAAGAAGGCGCTATTGGGTTTCACCGCCGCGGTTGCGATTGTGGCTCCCGTGCTGGTCGGCTTCGCCACGGCGACGCGCGCGCAGGACGGCGAACCGTCGGCCCAGCAGATCAAGCAGAACCTGGCCGAGCAGGCGCTGCCCCGCAAGGAGATCGCGATCGATCCGGCCGGGTTCGACAAATTCGCGGGTTACTACCGGATGACGGCCAATGTGATCTTCGTCATCAGCCGGAGCGGTAACCATTACTTCGAAGGCTCCATCGGGCAGACGCCGGTCGAGATGTATCCCGAGAGCGACAGCAAATTCTTCCTCAAGGGCGATACGCTACCTGCGCAATTCAGCTTCACGAGTGATGCGCGAGGCCGCGTGACCGAATTGGTTCTGCACCAGGCGGGCGAGGAGCAGCACGCGGTTCGCATCGACGATGCGTTGGGAAATGCGGCCGAGGCCGAGATGGCGCGCAGGATCGCGGCCAACGTTCCGAGCCCGGGCACGGGAAAAGCACTTCGTCATCAGATAGACGGCCTGATGAGCGGAAGGCCCGACTACGACACGATGGTGCCGACGCTGGCCGCCGGTACGCGCCAGATGCTTGCAGACCTTCATTCCCGGGTCGCGAAATGGGGCGCCGTGAAATCGGTGACCTTCACCGGCGTCGGCAAGGACGGCATGGACCACTATCTGGTGGTCTGCCAAAACGCGCGATCGAAATGGGGGATCGCGCCGCTGACGAAGGACGGCAAGATCGGCAGCATCGGATTCAGCGAAGATCGTTGAACGCCGCCGTCTCCCCTGGATGCAGCATTCGGCGGAGATTTTTCCAACTGCCGCTAAGTGCATTGCGCGTCTGATTTTTTCACAAGGTCGTACGAATTTCGTCCCAACTATTTGCGATCGTTCGACGCGTGCCGCCTTGATTGCACGAGGGTGATCGCTATTGAATCGATGACGAGCAGCGCGCGAAGCCGCGCGTGCGCAATGAGTCAAACGTGGTTTGAAGACGACAGTGTTGCAAAATCATCGCCTGTTATTTCGCCTGTTTAACAGGGGAGAATGCGAGTCGCGCGATGTTCCTCTTCCCCCACGAGTGGGGGAAGCGCCGAGCGAAGCGAGGTGCAGGGGGGCAGCACAACGCCCCCCTCCGTCACGCGCGCTATCGCGCGCGCGACACCTCCCCCACGCGTGGGTGAGGAGGATCGAATGCGGAGTTCGTTTCGCCCAAAAGTTCCCGCTCCTGTTATCTTCCTGTTTAACAGGAGACGGCGCCGCAGGACACACAGTCCGGTTGCGGAAACACAACTCATCCGCAGCCGCGCAATTCGCTCGGAAAAATCCGTCGTTTGGCAGGAGTTTCAGCAGTACTTTTGCAGGGCTGCCAAACCCCTGCATCGCGCGCGAGGCCCATTGGAATCGTTGGACTTTTCGCCCGCGAGAGGGGCGAAATTTTTTTTCGCATTTATCCCGCGTGTTTGATGTCAATGTAGCCCAGCGGATCGGGTTCGAGTGTGCGGCCCGAATGCAACGCTCCCAGCCAATCCAATCCTTCGCGCAGGCGCACATTTTCGCCGATGACGAGAATGGCCGGCGCGCTGCTCGCGCGTGCCTCGCGGCCGAGATGTTCGAGCGTCGTGACGCGCACGGATTGTTCGCCGCTCGTCGCATCGCTGACGATCGCGGCGGGCTCGCCGGGATCGCGTCCCGCTTCCATCAGCTTCGCGGCCATCTGGTCCGCATGAGCGAGCGCCATATAGACCACGATGGTCGGCGAGCCCTTGGAGATTGCGGCCCAATCGAGAGCGGGCAGCTTCCCGTCAATGCCGTGTCCGGTGATGAAGGTGACGGCGTGATTGATGTCGCGATGCGTGACGGGAATGCCCGCATAAGCGAGCCCACCGATTCCGGCCGTCACGCCGGGCACGATGCGAAACGGAATACAAGCGCGCGCCAGCTCGAGTGCTTCCTCCGCGCCGCGCCCGAACACGAACGGATCGCCGCCCTTGAGCCGGAGCACGCGCTTGCCTTTGCGCGCGAGTGCCACGAGCGAGTGAGAAATGTCGGCCTGTTTCCAGGATGGTTTGCCGCGCCGCTTGCCGGCATAGACAAGGTCGGCGCCGGGACGGGCGAGCTTGAGCAGCGCATCGTTGGCGAGCGCGTCGTAGAGAATGACATCGGCTTCGGCGATCGCATGCAGGCCAAGCAAAGTGATCAGCCCCGGATCGCCAGGTCCCGCACCCGCCAGCCACACCCAACCGGGCTCGAAAGCCGGCAGCCCGAGCGAGGCCGCCAGCTTCGCGCTGGCGGCGCGATCGGCAGAATTGAGCGCAAAGGTTGGAAAACGCATTCCACGACTCGCAATTTGTACTACATCCTAACACACATGCGACGTATGTGAAATGGCTATTCCGATCCCCGCTGGCAAGATGTTGCGCTGTCCCTATTATGAGGGTCGGGGTGCCGATCAATTTCCCACGATAGAGGATTTCTTATGCGCGTTTTGCTCGTCGCATTGGTATTTGCGTTCGCATCCGATGGGGCTATCGCGGCGGATGTCTGGTTTCCATTCAAGGATCCCGACTCCGCTTTTTCGGTCGATGTGCCGGGCACGCCGACAGTCAGCACCGACGACACGACCAAAGCCCCGGACGGTACGGTTATTCCGATAATTACCTACGAGGTCAGTGGAGCGCCCGACATTGCGATCGTGGTAAGCGACTTCACAAAGGGCCAGTACGATGCCGGAAAGGTCATCGACGGTTGCGTTTCGGCGATCAAGGCGGAAGGCGTAACGCAGGTTTTGGACCGGCTCAGCGTGTTGGACGGGCAGGTCGGACATGAAGTTGCAGTCGTGGATAAAGACGGCAACAACATCGATGACAGAGTTTATTTCGTTGGCGGGCACCTGTACCAGGTGATGGCGATGGTTGCGAAAGATGCAACGGCTGATCAGACCGCGCAGGGCCAACGATTCCTAGCGTCCTTTCACTTCACGGCGAAATAGTCGAAAAGCCTGCGGACGATTCCCAGCGAGTACCCGATGAAGCCGCGTAGCGACCTAAAGCCCAATACCTATGAGTACGAGACCGAAGCGCTCGTCACGCCGAACGGCTTCCGGGAATATGACGCGCGCTGGTTGTTCGGCTCGGAGCTCAATCTGCTCGGTGTCGAGGCGCTGGGTCTGGGGCTCGGCACCTATCTGCATGAAATGGGTGTGCCGCCGAAAATCGTCACGGGTCACGATTACCGCTCCTATTCGCTGTCGATCAAGCAGGCGCTTGCGCTGGGGCTGATGCGCGCGGGTTGCGAGGTGATCGATATCGGCATGGTGACGACACCCGTTTCCTATTTCGCGCAATTCGCAGCCGATGTGCCCGCTGTGGCGATGGTGACGGCAAGCCACAACGAAAACGGATGGACCGGCGTGAAGATGGGTGCGCAACGTCCACTCACCTTCGGGCCCGATGAAATGAACCGGTTGAAGGCGATCGTGTTGACCGGCGAGGGCAAGCCGCGCGCGGGAGGCTCCTATGTGCATGTCGCAGACATGCGCGAGCGCTATCTCGACGATGTCTCCCGCGGCCACAAACTGTCGCGACCGCTCAAAGTTGTGACCGCCTGCGGCAACGGGACGGCGGCTGCGTTTGCGCCCGAGGCCTTGCGGCGCATCGGCGCCGACGTGATCGCGCTCGATGCCGAACTCGATTTCACTTTCCCGCGCTACAATCCCAATCCCGAAGACATGCACATGCTGCATGCGATGGCCGATGCGGTGCGCGCGCACAAGGCCGATATCTGCCTCGGCTTCGACGGCGACGGCGATCGTTGCGGCGTCGTGGACGATCGCGGCGAAGAAATCTTCGCCGACAAGATCGGCGTGCTCATCGCGCGCGATCTCTCGGCGCGCCACGCGAATGCGAAATTCGTCGTCGACGTGAAATCGACGGGATTGTTCGAAACCGATCCCGTACTGAAGCGGAACGGTGCCGTCACCGATTACTGGAAAACGGGTCACTCTTATATCAAGCGCCGCACGGCCGAACTCGGCGCGCTGGCGGGCTTCGAGAAGAGCGGACATTACTTCTTCAATCCGCCTCTCGGTCGCGGCTATGACGACGGCATCGTGTCGGCCGTGGCTATTCTCGAAATGCTCGATCGCGCAGGCGGGAAAAAAATGTCGGAGCTGGTCGAGGGTCTGCCGAAGACCTGGGGCTCGCCCACCATGGCGCCTTATTGTCCCGACGACCGCAAATATGCGGTGGTCGATGCGCTGACGAAAGACTATTCCGAGCTCATGGCGCGCGGCGGAAAAATTCTGGGTCAGAGCATTGTGCGATTGATCACGGTGAACGGCATCCGCTTGGTGCTGGAAGACGGCACCTGGGGGCTCGTGCGCGCGTCGTCGAACAAGCCTTCGCTGGTCGTGGTGGTGGAGAGCCCGGCCAATGAGGCGAACATGCGCGCGATGTTCCAGGATATCGATGCGCGGCTCGCCAAACATCCGGAAGTGGGTGAATACGATCAGAAATTCTGACGCGCGGTTTGCCAAAATCCCGCGGAATTGCTGGATTCCGATGCGGGCGCCGCACCGTTAATCTTGCGTCCCGTGCGCGCCACTCCTATCGTGAATGCGGGCAAGCTTTGGGGGCGCCTCATGTTCGGGAAGCAGCTATTTGCGACGGCGACAATCGCCGCAATTTTGATCTGCGCCGGCGCCACGTCCGCGCAACAGGGCGGCGTACCAAAGCCGGCACAGCCGACCACGCACCGGGCGACGCATGTCGGTCGTGATATCTGCATCACCCATCCCAACCTGCCGCAGTGTTCACGATGACCACGCACATCTCGCGCATCGCGATTGCGACGATCGCCATCCTGGTGTTCGCCGTTTGGGCCATTCTGAATCTCATCCAGACGCAGGTCGCGCGTAACGACGCGATGGCCGCGCGCGTGTTCGACATGTCGCGCGAATATCGCGGCCAGCTCGGGCCGGCCGGCGTGCAGTTTTCCACCGGCTGGAACAATTATCTGAACGATACGATCGACAGCGCCAACGGCGCGCAATTGGACGAGCAGGCCTATTCGGATCTGGTCGACCGATTCCTGGCGCTGGACAACAACAATGCCAGTTTCGCCGCACTTTCATCGTTCTACGAGGAAGTCGGCGAATGCGTCGATGCCGATCTGTGCGATTTCTGGACGGCGCGCTCGCTGTTCGGTTCGGACATCGTCACCTTCTATCACAACATGTATCCGGTGCTGGAGCGCGAGCAGCAGTCGGGCGGCAACGTCAACGGTCTGTTGCATTTCGTCGACCGCATGCGGGACGCCGATCGCGGCATTCTGCATCGCCGCTTCGAATGGCATTTCCTGCGGGCCAATCCCGATTAGCCAAGTGCGTCATAAAGCATCCGCCCGGTCATCAGCACGATGAACAGCGCGAAGACGATGCGCAGGCGATTTATGTCCGTCATGCGGCTAAGGGCTGCGCCTGCGGGCGCCATCGCGAAAGCTGCCGGCGCGATAAGGGCAACGCCGACCAGATTCACGTAGCCGAGCGAATAAGGGGGCAGTCCGGATGCATGCCAGCCGAAGAAGATCGCGGCAATCGTTCCCGGTACCGCGATGGTCGCGCCGAATGCGGAGGCCGTCGCAATCGCGCGCGGCGCGGCCACGCCGAACAGAGTCAGCGTGGGAACGCCAAGCGTGCCGCCGCCGAGCCCCGTCGTGGCGGAGATGGCTCCAATCAACGCCGGCATTGGGATCCCGACGGCACCACTCGGCAGCAGGTTGGCGATACGATACTTCTCGCCGCCGAACGCAAAATAGAGCGCAACCACAAGCGCGACACCGGAAAAGATCAGCACGAGCTCGCGTCCACTTGAAACGCTTACGAGCGCGCAACCGGCCAAAACGCCGACAAGCATCGGCACGACCCAGCGGCGCAGCAGGTCGCAATCGATTGCCGCTTCCTTTCGGGGCCGGAAGAAAGATGCGAGCGAAACCGGAACGATGGCGGCGAGCGACGTGCCGATCGCCAGATGCATGCGCAACGTCGCGTCCACTCCAATGAGCGCGAGCACGTGATAGAGGACCGGAACAATGACGATGCCGATATCGACACCCAATGTGCCCGCAATGAGTCCGCCGAACACGCCGGCAATTGCCAGCCCGAGCGCGAGCGTGCCGAGATCGGACGTCGCAAGGGCAAAATGCATGTCAGGCGGCCGCGAGATCGCTGGGACGTTGCAGATGCGCGAGCGCGTCGCGCAAGACGCCGAGGCCGGCGCCGGGCCGCGTCGCGTTCTCGCTCAGATGACGGCGGAACAGCCGCGCGCCGGGCCGGCCG
>JBEKDC010000175.1:0-7312 GCA_050014535.1 Rhizomicrobium sp. | reverse complement strand
GGCTTGCACATCACGGAATGGGTCAACTTCCTAGCCGGATTCGGCGCCATCCTGCTGACCTTCCTCGCAGGAACCGAAATCGATCCCCGGATCGTCCGCAAGCATTTCTTCTCGAGCATGAGCATCGGAGTGATGGGGTTCTTCGCGCCTTATCTAGGTGTCCTGGCCTATGCGCATTGGGGCATCAGCTGGCCGTGGCCGCAGGCGCAGATCGCGGGCATCTCGCTTTCGACCACGTCTGTCGCCGTTGTCTATGCAGTGATGATCGAAACCGGCTTCAACAAGACCGAGCTGGGCAAAATCATTCTCGCGGCCTGCTTCATCAACGACTTGGGTACGGTTCTCGCGCTTGGAATCGTCTTTGCGCATTACGATTTGTGGATGTTGTTGTTCGGTGGGGTGACGGCCGCCGTGCTCGTCATCCTCGCACGCTACGCGCCGCAAATGTTCCATAGCTTGGGCAACCGCGTGAGCGAGCCTCAAACGAAATTCGTGTCGCTCATTCTGCTGGGGCTGGGAGGCCTTGCGAGCGTGGCCGGCAGCGAGGCCGTACTGCCCGCCTATCTCGTGGGCATGGCGCTCGCGCCCACATTCCTGCGCGAGCAGGAACTGCCCCATCGCATGCGGATCATCGCGTTTTCGATCCTCACACCGTTCTATTTCCTCAAGGCCGGCTCATTGGTCCAGGCACATGCGGTGATGAGTTCGATCGGTCTGATCGCGGTATTTCTCGCCATCAAAATGGTCACGAAATTCGTCGGCATCCTTCCACTCACCAGATATCACAAGTTCGAACCGCGCGAGGGCATGTACACGACCTTGCTGATGTCGACGGGCCTGACGTTCGGAACGATCTCGGCCCTGTTCGGCCTCACCAACAAGATCATCGACCAGACCCAATATACGATCCTGGTCACCGCCGTGATCGGCAGCGCCGTGGTTCCGACCTTGATTGCACAGACCTGGTTCCAGCCCGTGTTCAAGGCCATGGCGGATCCCAACGAAGTAATGGAGGCCGAAGCGGTCGCAGCCGAAGAACCATGACAAGCGCGCGGCCCCCGCGTATTTCTTGAAAGGCCGGGAATCGCCGCCGGTTCAATCTCTCGCATGTTTGGAGTCGTTCAATGCCGTTTTTGCCTTATCTTGCCGTCGCTGCGGGTGGCGCAATCGGAACAGTCGCGCGTTATTTTGTGTCGGGCCTTGTCGCCAATTCGTTCGGCCAGACATTTCCCTGGGGCACGCTGATCATCAACGTGACCGGCTCCTTCGTGATCGGGTTCTTTGCAACCCTTACCGGACCAGACGGGCGCATCATCGCAAGCGGCACCACGCGCCAATTCGTGATGGTCGGCATTTGCGGCGGCTATACGACCTTCTCGTCGTTCAGCCTGCAAACGCTGAACCTGATGAATGACGGCGAATGGCTTTACGCCGGCGGAAACGTTCTGGGGTCGGTTGCCCTGTGCCTTCTGTTCGTCTGGCTCGGCGCAACCGCCGCCGCCGCGATCAATCAATTGAAGGGAGCATGATCATGCAAATACCCAAGGAGGCAGTTCTGCTTCGCGTGTTTCTGGGCGAGTCGGACAAATACCACGGCCGGCCACTTTACGAGGCGATTGTGATGAAGGCACGCGAGCTGCACCTGGCAGGAGCCACGGTGTTGCGCGGACCCATGGGGTTCGGACATTCGAGCCGCCTGCATACGGCAAAAATCCTCCGCCTGTCCGAGGATCTGCCGCTGGTGATCGAAATCGTGGACAGCGAACAGGCCATCAACGACTTCCTTCCCATTCTCGACGGGATGATGAAGGGCGGACTCGTGACGCTCGAAAAAGCGCAGGTGCTGCGTTACGGCGAGCAGGCCCCGTCGAAAGCCAAATGAAGAGTTTCGTCTCGGCCACGTTCTTCCTCGCCTTCGAGCAGGTCGTGCGCGCGGCCAATCCCAAGCTTGCTTTGGATATTTGGTCCGATCGCGGCGTCGAATGGGAACGCGCGCGGCACAGTTTTACGGGCTCGACCTACAGCTACGCACTCGAGGTGTTTGTCGCCACGCATGACGACAAGGACTCCTGGAAACTGATCGTCGCCAAAGAGCAATGGTGGGCCGGCCGCGAGCGCGACGTCATCAAGATGCAGCAATGGGCGCGGCCGTTGCAAGGCAAGCGCGCGAGTATCCTCGCCTGGTTTGCGGCCCGCCAGCGCGAACTGGACAAATAGCCGGCGACTATTCCTTGTCGCTCTTTTTCGCCCGCAGTTTCGCCCAGTATTCCAGCCGTTTGGCGATCTCGCGTTCGAAGCCCGTGTCGTTGGGCTTGTAGAACGTCTGCCGTTTCATGCCGTCGGGAAAATAGTTCTGGCCGGAGAACGCGCCTTCGGCCTCGTGGTCATATTCGTAACCTTTGCCGTAGCCGAGATTCTTCATCAGCTTGGTGGGGGCATTGAGAATGTGCGCGGGCGGCATCAGCGAGCCGTGCTCTTCGGCAGCGCGCATCGCCGCACCTTGCGCCTTGTAGACCGCATTCGATTTCGGCGCGCTTGCCAGATAGAGGACGGTCTGCACCAGCGCGATTTCACCCTCCGGACTGCCCAGAAAATCATACACGTCCTTGGCCGCCAGCGCCTGCACGACAGCCTGGGGATCCGCGAGGCCGATATCCTCCACTGCGGCGCGCACGAGCCGTCGCAGGATATAAAGCGGCTGCTCGCCGCCTGCCAGCATGCGCGCCATCCAATAGAGCGCCGCATCGGGATCGGAGCCGCGGATCGATTTGTGCAGCGCAGAAATGAGATTGTAGTGCTCTTCGCGACTCTTGTCGTAGAGAGGCGCGCGCCGCTGCACAGCCGCGACGAGCGCCGCGGAATCGAGCGGCTTGATCGTCTTCAGAGCCCCTATTTCCTCAGCGAGATTGAGCAAGTAGCGCCCGTCGCCGTCGGCCATTGCGCGCATGCTCGCGCGCGCGTCGTCCGTGAGTGGAAGTTTCTCGCCGTAATGCGCCTCGACACGCTCCAGCAACGTTGCGAGTGCCGCATCGTCGAGCCGGCGCAGAACAAGCACCTGCGCGCGGGACAACAACGCGCCGTTGAGTTCGAAAGACGGGTTCTCGGTCGTCGCGCCGACGAGCACCACCGTGCCGTCCTCGACCACGGGCAGGAAACTGTCCTGCTGGCTGCGATTGAAGCGATGGATTTCGTCGACGAACAGGAGCGTGCCCTGCCCCGTCTTGCGGCGCTGGCGCGCCGCTTCGAAGGTCTTCTTTAGATCCGCGACGCCGGAAAACACCGCCGACAATTGCTCGAATTGCATCTTGAACGCGGAGGACAGCAGTCGCGCGATTGTGGTCTTGCCGGTACCGGGCGGCCCCCACAGAATGATCGAATGCGGGCGACCCTGCGCCACCATGCGTCCGATGGGACCTTCCGGACCCAACAGATGGTCCTGGCCTACGACTTCGGCCAATGTCTTCGGCCGCAGCCTGTCAGCCAGCGGTCGCGGCGCGTCGTCAGGCAGTCCGACGGCTTCGAAGAGATCAGTCATCGTCGAAGTTTAGCGCAGGGAGAAAGCGAATAGCGAATGGCGAGTAGCGAATAGGGAACCCCGACTTCCGGCGATGTCTATTTCCTCATTCGCCATTCGCTACTCGCCATTCGCGATCATTCGCTGACCGACAGCGTCAATTTCTGCTCGCCGCGCTGCACGATCATGTCCCAATGACCGCCTGCGCCGTTGAGCGCGGCCTGCAGCTGGCTGACGCTTCCAATCGATGTGCCATTGACCGACCGGACAATGTCGCCCGGCTGGAACCCCTGATTGGCGGAGATCGTGCCCTCGGCGACGGACACAACCACAACACCCTTTTCCATCAGGTCCATCTGCAGATCGACGGCGACTGCCGGAGACAAATTCTCGACCTTCGCTCCGGTAAGGGGATTACGGCCCGCGACGGCCGTCAATTGGCGCGGCGGCGTTTCGGGCGGCAGGCCCAGGGTCACCGCGGCGTCATGTGCGGGCCCCGCGCCTTCGACATGCACCTTCACGATATCGCCGGCCTTGTGTGTCGCGATGCGGTAATTGAGGCCCTGCATGTCGTCGACTTCGGTGCCGTCGACGGACTCGATTACCTGCCCCGCATGCACACCCGCATTTGCCGCCGGCCCTCCGGGAAACACGCTCTTGAGCAACACGCCGCCCGGCCGTCCGAGGCCCATCGACTGCGCGATCTCGGCCGTGACAGGCTGACCATCGGCGCCGATCCACGCGAGCTTGACTCCGCCGCCGCCCAGCGCGCCTTCGACCACGCGCCGTGCGAGATTGGCGGGAATTGCAAATCCGATTCCGACCGAGCCACCCGAGCGCGAATAGATCGCCGTGTTGATGCCGGCGAGCTTGCCGTCCGTCGTCACCAGCGCGCCGCCAGAATTGCCGGGATTGATGGCGGCGTCGGTCTGGATGAAGAACTGGTAGTCGCTTGCACTGACCTGCGTGCGCGCCAGCGCGGAAACGATTCCCATCGTCACGGTCTGGCCGACGCCGAACGGATCGCCGATGGCAAGCACCAGATCGCCCACGTCGAGCTTATCGCTGTCGCCGAATTCGACTGTGGGCAGCTTCTCGCCCTTGGTGTCGATCTTCAGCACGGCCAGATCAGTTCGCGTATCGGCAAGCAACACGCGCGCCTTGAATTCGCGCTTGTCGGCCAGCGCGACGACGATATCCTGACCGCCTTCGACCACGTGATTGTTGGTGAGGATGACCCCGTCGGCACGCACGATCACGCCGGAACCCAGCGATTGCTGCACGCGCTGGCGGAACTCGGGCGAAACGCCGAAGAACCTCTGGAACAAGGGATCGTTGAACAGCGGATTTGTCGGCGCCTGCACAACGCTGCGGGCATAGACGTTGACGACAGCCGGCGCCACGCGCTTCACGACCGGCGCAAATGTGAGTTGCACCTGCGGCATCGATTGGGGGACGGCGCCGTTGCGCGATTGCGCCTGTGCCTGTCCGAGCGCGATCACCCCGGCCAGGGAGATCGCCAAAACGAGATATGACTTCATCGATCGCTCCTTCAACACATCAAACCCGCATACGCAAAAGGGCGGCTTTGCGGGCCGCCCCTTATTTAGCTGTCCAACCTGTCGCGAAGATTACTCCTCGCTGTCGGAATCGTCATCGCCGGCCACCGGACCGGAATCCAGACCTTTGGCATCCTCATCGCGATCGATGAATTCGATCACGGCCATCGCGGCATTGTCGCCATAGCGGAAACCCGCCTTCAGCACGCGCGTATAGCCGCCCGGACGCTCGGCATAGCGCGGACCGATCACGTCGAAAAGCTTCTTGACCTGATCGAGGTCGCGCACCTGCGCGATCGCCTGGCGACGGGCATGCAGGTCGGTCGGTCCGCGGCGCGAAAGCGTCACCAACTTCTCGACGACCGGACGAAGCGACTTCGCCTTAGGCAGGGTGGTCTTGATCTGCTCGTGCTTGATCAACGCCGCCATCATATTCGCGAACATCGCAGTGCGATGCGAACTGGTTCGATTGAGCTTGCGGCCTGCATTACGGTGACGCATTGGACTTCCCCATTATCCTTCGGGGCTCGCTTCGCTCGCACCTCAGGATGACGCTTCTCTCTGTGTGTCCTTCGGGGCGTGCTTCGCTCGCACCTCAGGATGACGCTCGCTCTGTCTCGTCACCCTGAGGTGCGCTTCGCGAGAAGCGCCCCGAAGGGCGAAGGTTTCAATACTGGTCCTCGTAACGCTTGGCCAGGTCTTCGATGTTCTCGGGCGGCCAACCGGGCACTTCCATGCCCAGATGTAGTCCCATCTCCGCCAGCACGGCCTTGATCTCGTTCAGCGACTTGCGACCGAAGTTCGGCGTGCGGAGCATTTCCGCTTCCGTCTTCTGGATCAGGTCGCCGATATAGACGATGTTGTCGTTCTTCAGGCAGTTGGCCGAACGCACCGAAAGCTCGAGCTCGTCGACCTTCTTGAGCAGCACCGGATTGAAGGCGAGGTCGGGTTTCGCCTCTTCGGCCACGCGCTCGCGCGGTTCCTCGAAATTGATGAAGACCTGGAGTTGGTCCTGCAGGATGCGCGCGGCATAGGCCACCGCGTTGTCCGGCGTGACCGCGCCGTTCGTCTCGACCGTGAGCGTGAGCTTGTCGTAGTCGAGAATCTGACCCTCGCGGGTGTTCTCGACCTTGTAGCTGACCTTCTTGACCGGGCTGAACAGCGAGTCGACGGGAATAAGGCCGATCGGCGCGTCTTCCGGACGGTTGCGGTCGGCCGGGACATAGCCCTTGCCGGTCGCAACGGTCAGCTCCATGCGGAACTCGACCTTTTCGTCCAGCGTGCAGAGCACGAGATCGGGATTGAGGATCTCAATGTCGGCGACCGCCTGGATCTGCCCGGCTGTCACTTCGCCCGGACCCGTGGCCCGCAGCGAAAGCCGCTTGGGACCTTCCGAGTGCATGCGCAACGCGATCTGCTTCACGTTGAGGACCACGTCGGTCACGTCTTCGCGCACACCGGCGATGGACGAGAACTCGTGCAGCACGCCTTCAATGTGAATCGAAGTGACCGCGGCGCCTTGTAGCGACGACAGCAAAACGCGCCTGAGCGCGTTGCCGAGCGTCAATCCAAAGCCGCGCTCCAACGGCTCGGCGACGAGTGTCGCCGAACGTCCCACGTCATGCCCCGTTTCGACACGGAGTTTCTGCGGCTTGATCAATTCCTGCCAGTTTTTCTGAAACACGTTTTGCCTCATCGTTTTCCGGACGCGCGAACACGCCCAATTCGTTCGACGGGTTGATAAAACTCGAAACTCGTTACACGCGCCTGCGCTTCGGCGGCCGGCAGCCATTGTGCGGAATGGGCGTCACGTCGCGGATCGACGTCACCGTTAAGCCGACGGCCTGCAGCGCGCGCAACGCGGATTCGCGGCCGGATCCCGGACCGCTCACTTCCACTTCCAGCGTACGCATGCCGTGCTCGATGGCTTTCTTTCCCGCGTCTTCGGCCGCGACCTGCGCCGCGTAGGGTGTCGATTTGCGCGAACCCTTGAATCCCATCATCCCGGAGGAGGACCACGAAATCGTGTTGCCCTGCCCGTCCGTGATGGTGATGATCGTGTTGTTGAAGGTCGCCGCAACATGGGCGACGCCCACGACGACGTTCTTCTTCTCTTTTTTGCGCGCGCGCGCGGCAGGCTTCGCCATCGGTTTTTTCCGTTACTTTACTTTGTGACTTTTTTCTTGCCCGCGATGGCTTTGGCCGGCCCCTTGCGCGTACGTGCGTTCGTGTGGGTACG
>JBEKDC010000174.1:0-7315 GCA_050014535.1 Rhizomicrobium sp. | reverse complement strand
CCGGACGATTACGAGCAGGTGAAAGACATTCTCGACGTCTGGTTCGATTCCGGCTCGACGCATGTCTTCACGGTGGAACAGCCGCTCGAGAAGGAATGGCCGCAGAAGGATCACGCCGATCTCTATCTCGAAGGCTCGGACCAGCATCGCGGCTGGTTCCAGTCCTCTCTGCTCGAGAGCTGCGCCACGCGCGGCCGCGCGCCATACGACGAAGTGCTGACGGCCGGCTTTGTGCTCGACCGCGAAGGCGACAAGATGTCGAAATCCGTCGGCAATGTGATCCTGCCACAGGCCATCGCGGAAAAGAACGGCGCCGACATTTTCCGCCTCTGGGTCGCGTCCTCGGATTTCACCCAAGATATGCGCATGGGCAACGACGTGATCCAGGCGAACACCGACGCCTATCGGCGCCTGCGCAACACAATCCGATTCATGCTTGCCAATCTCGAAGGGTTTTCGCCGTCCGAGCGCATCGCGCATTCCGAAATGCCGGAACTCGAGCGCTACATGCTGGCGAAGCTGGCGGAGATCGACGGGACATTGCGCGCGAGCTACCTCGAATACGATTTCAACCGCGTCTATTCCGTGCTGTTCGGCTTCTGCACCAACGAGCTATCGGCGTTCTATTTCGACATCAGCAAGGACGCGCTCTATTGCGACCGCGCCGACGATCCGCGCAGGCGAGCCGCGCGGACGGTCATCGACGAAATATTCCGTCGCGTGGTGACATGGTTCGCGCCGATCCTGTGCTTCACGATGGAAGAGGCGTGGCTGCTGCGTTTCCCGGGCGAGCCTGAGAGCGTGCATCTGCAGGTGTTTCCCGAAACGCCGGCGAGCTGGACCGATCCGGGTCTGGTCGAGAAATGGACCCGCATTCGCGCGCTCCGCCGCGTGGTGACGGGTGCCCTTGAAATCGCGCGGCGCGACAAGGCGATCGGCGCCAGCCTCGAAGCGGCGCCGGTGCTGTTCGTTCAGGACGCGGCCGATGCGAGTCTGTTCGACGATGTCAGCCTCGCCGAGATCGCGATCACATCGGCAGCGAAGGTCGAGCTGGGGGACGGGCCGCAGGATGCGTTCCGGCTTCCCGACGTTGCCGGAGCGGCGGCTGTTTTTCAGCGGGCCGAAGGCGGCAAATGCGCACGCTGCTGGATGGTCCTGCGGGAAGTGGGAACGGTGTCCGGCCATGACGACCTCTGCCGGCGCTGCTCCGACGCGGTCGATGCATTGGAAGGGGTGGCGGCGTGAGCGGTCGCGGCAACGGACCGGGCCGCCTCGGCCTGAGCGCGCGCGATCTGGGGCTCGCAAGCGCGCTTCTGGCCCTTGTCCTCGACCAGGGTTCGAAGCTGGTGCTGCTCTATGTCTTCCATTTCATGGACATGGGAACCGACGACCGGGTTCCGGTGCTGCCGTTCTTTAACCTTGTCATGGTCTGGAATCCCGGCGTCAGCTACGGCCTGTTTCCGGCCAGCGGACCGTGGGGAACGGCGGTTTTGGCGGTGTTTTCCGTGGTGGCGGTCGGGGCGTTGGGCTGGTGGCTGTGGAATTCCACGCGGCGGGGCCTTGCCATCGGGCTGGGATTGGTCATCGGTGGCGCGCTGGGCAACCTGATCGACCGGCTCGTCCATGGAAAGGTTGCTGACTTTTTTCACTTTTACGTCCATGGCTACGATTGGTATGTGTTCAATGTCGCGGACTGCGCAATCACCGTCGGCGTGGCCGCTTTGCTATACGATGCGTTGCTGCGGCCCGAGGCGACGGTCGCCGGCACGGACGGACAACCGGGAGTCGAAAGATGAATAAGAACGATCGCACACGACATCTGCTCCGATTGGCGGCTCTTGGCGGAATGGCGCTTGTCCTCGTGGGCTGCGACACCATCCGCAGCGCGGCGGGCATGACCAAGGAACCGCCGGACGAATTCGCAGTCGTCACCAAGGCGCCTCTCGTGATGCCACCCGATTACAATTTGCGGCCCCCCAAACCGGGTGCAGCGCCGACCAACCAGTACTCGCCGACCGAGAGCGCGGCCGCAGTGATGTTCGGTGAAGATCCTGCCCAGATCGCAGCCCAGATGAAGGGCGATTACAGCCCGGAAGAAAAACTCGTTCTCGCCACCTCAGGCGCCGCCGTTGCCGACCACGCCATACGCCAGCAGCTCGCCGCCGACGCAAAGTCGATGGAAGCGACCAATGACAGCCTGACCAACCAACTCCTCTTCCAGACCGGTCCCGATCCACAGGCGGGAAACCCGCTCGATGCGGATTCCGAAAAGGCGCGTATCGATTCCACGAACTCCGCGCAGCAGACCAACACGACGGCGCCCGCCGATCAGACGGCGGACACTCCAAAAGAAAAGCCGGACGATTCGGCGACGATCGACAAATCGGGTAACGGCGGCTGGTTTGGTTGGCTTTTCTAAGGCCAGCCTCGCCGCGGCCCTGATTGCAGCCGCGGCGTCGCTCGCACCCGCGCACGCGCAGGACACCAAGGTCTTCCAGTTTGCCCTGCAGAACGGGATGCAGGTGGTCGTCGTTCCCGACCACCGCGCGCCCATTGTCACGCAGATGCTGTGGTATCGCGTGGGCGCGGTCGACGATCCTCCCGGTCTCGGAGGGCTTGCGCATTTCTTCGAGCACATGATGTTTCGCGGCACGACGACCATGCCCGGCGACCAGTTCGCGCAGACTGTGGCCCGCAACGGCGGCGAGAACAACGCCTTCACCACGCACGACTATACGGCGTTCTACGAACAGATCGCGCGTGATCGCCTGGGTCTCGTGATGTCGCTGGACGCAGATCGCATGGTCAATCTCGATCTTTCCGACAAGAACGTAAGCACCGAACGAGACGTCGTGCTCGAAGAACGCCGCATGCGCGTCGACAACGATCCGCAAGCGCTGCTGCGCGAGCAGATGGAAGCGGCGCTTCATCTTTCGCATCCCTATGGCCGTCCGGTGATCGGCTGGCCGTATGAAATCCGCCATATCGGCCGCATCGAGGCGCAGGATTATTATGTGCGCCATTACGCACCCAACAACGCGATCCTGGTGGTGGCGGGCGACGTGACGCAGGAAGAAGTGCGCATGTCCGCCGAGACGACCTACGGCAAGCTGCCCGCCCGGCCGTTGGCCGAACGCGCCGATTTCGCGCAACCGCCCCGGCTCGGCGAAACGCGGCTGACGATAGCGCGACCCGACGTGAAGTCGCCGCTGTTCCTGCGCCTCTACCGCGTCGCAAGTTATACGGAAGCCAGGCCCGGCGAGGCCGAGGCGCTCGAAGCGCTGGCCCAGCTTTTGGGCGGCGACGCGACCGCGACGCTCTATCGCGAACTCGTCGTCAAGCGGAAGCTCGCATCGGATGCCGGCGCGACCTATGAAGGCTACACGCGCGACGCCGCCGAGTTCAGTATCTATGCGGTTCCGAGACCCGGCGTGCACATGGATGTGCTGGAGCAGGCGATCGACGCGGTGCTCAAGAGCTACACGATCGCAGCGCCCCGAACCGTCGATCTCGACCGCGCCAAAACCCAACTGGTGGCCGACGCCACCTACCAGCGCGACAGCCAATATTCGCTGGCGTCGGCTTACGGCCAGGCGCTGGCGATCGGTCTCACGGTCGACGATGTGGAAGAATGGCCCGACCGCATTCGCGCGGTTGCGGCGGCGAGCGTCAAACAGGTTGCCACCGACGATCTCATCAAGCGCGAGGCCGTGACGGGATTCCTCGTGCCGGTACCCGTGCGATGATCCCGCGGCGCACGGCCCTTGCCGGTCTTGCGATGATCGCGGTTCTGGCCGCGATGCCGGCGCGCGCGCTCGACGTGCACATTTTGCCCGCGCCGAGAGGCGAGCAGATCTGGTTCGTCTCCGATCACACTCTGCCGATGATTGCGATGACGGCGGCAATTCCCGCGGGATCGTCCTACGATCCTGCCGGCAAGGACGGTCTCGCAAGTTTTGCCGCAAGCCTGCTCGACGAAGGCGCGGGCCGTCTCAGCTCGGATGCGTTCCACATCGCGCTCGCCACGCGCGCGATAAGACTGTCGGTGTCTCCCGACCGCGATTATCTGATCGTGCGGCTCGTAACTCTCACGGAGAACGCGAAGGAGGCGTATCGTCTTCTGGGCATGGCGCTCGCCAAGCCGCGCTTCGACGCCGATGCGATCCAGCGCGTGCGGGCACAGATGCTGGCGTCCCTGCAGCAGCAAGAGGAAGATCCGTCGGAAGTGGCGAACAAGGCCTTCTTCCGCGCCTATTTTCACGATCACGCCTATGCCCATCCGACGGACGGCACGCCGGCCACCATCGCCGCGATCGGCGCGGGCGATCTCAAAGCTTTTGCCGCCACCCATTGGGTGAATTCCGGTCTGAGGATCGCCGTCTCCGGCGATGTCGATGCGGCGGCATTGACCCAGCTTCTGAGAAGCGCATTCGGCGGGCTGCCGACCAAGGCGCCGGCTCCGCCTCCGATGCCGACGCATGTCGGACAACCTGGCGTGCAGGTCGTCGCGATGGATGTTCCGCAGCCGACGGTGATCTTCGGGATGCCGGGTTTTCTGCGCGCGGATCGCGATTACATTGCGGGCTATGTCGCCAATTATATCGTCGGCGGAGGCGGGTTTTCGTCGCGGTTGACCGATCAGGTGCGCGAGCAGCGCGGCCTGACCTACGATATCTCGACGTCGATGGACGATTTTCGCAAAGCGGGTGTCGTGGTCGGGCAGGTGGCGACGAAGCGCGGCAGCGTGCGGCAGACGATCGATGTGATCCGCGCCACCTTGCGCGACTTCGCGGCCAACGGTCCGAAGGACAAGGAACTCGCGGACGCGAAAACCTATATCACCGGCTCGTTCCCGCTCGCGTTCAGTTCGAATGTCGACATCGCGGCACAGCTCAACACCTTCCAGCGCGCCGATTTGAAGGTCGATTATCTTCAGAAGCGCAACGTGCTGATGAACGCGGTGTCGCTGGACGATGTGAAGCGCGCGGCAACGCGTCTGTTCAATCCCAACGCGATGACTGTCGTGGTCGCGGGCAGCCTGGGCGACAGCGGCCCGGCCCCGAAAACCGGCATCCCGCAGAGGCCCGCGCCGAAAGCTGCGGCGCCTGCTGCCGAGTTTCATGGGCAGCCGAAGAAGTAGAAATGTAATCAACTGGACTCGCTCTCGCTCCTCCTCAACCGCGCGCGAGACGGCCCGCCTACGCTAAAGCTACGGCGGGTTAATTCATTATTCGTGTCCGCCGTAGCCTTGGCGAAGGCGGAAGGGGGCCTCCATCGACGCGCTTCGCGCGCCACTTCCCCCTATCACTCCCGTCCAAACATGGACATACCCGGGATGTCCATCTAGCAGGCCTCGAACGTTCGGAATCCCGGCGATATCGGGCATACTCGACTTATTCCCGTCGATGGGGAATAAACGGCTGCTCCCCCGAGTCAGAGACCACGTACGCCCGGAGAAACGATGCACGCGACATTGGGTCGTGGGAATGAGTGACAGGCGCCGGCGGTTTGAAACGCAAGCGCTTCCGCATCTCGATGCGGCCTACAACCTTGCGAAATGGCTGGCGCGTCCGCCTTTGGACGCCGACGACATTGTGCAGGATGCCATGTTGCGCGCCTATCGTGCCTTCGACTCCTTCCGAGGAGACAACGTGAAGCCCTGGCTGCTTTCGATTGTTCGCAATTGTTTTCTCACGGCGGCGGGTCAGACGCGGCACGCCCGCAATGTGCCGCTGCCCGCGGACGGCGAAGTCGGAAGCGACGATCCGGCGCTGGTCGTCGATGCCCCGGACCCGGAGGCTGCTGCCATCAGGGCGGAGGAAGGCCGCCGGCTCGCGGATGTCGTCGCGAAGCTGCCGCAGGAGTTTCGGGAAGTTCTGGTGCTTCGGGAGATGGAGGATTTGTCCTATCGGGAAATCGCGCAGATTACCGGTTCGCCGATCGGCACCGTCATGTCCCGGCTTGCCCGGGCTCGCGGCATGCTGAAGGAAAAATGGCACAGTGACGTGGAAGGAGTTGGCCATGTCCTGCAGTGAGGCGTTGCGCGTGCAGGAATATTTCGACGGCGAGCTCGATGCGGGCGCGGCGGCGGAGGTCGAACGCCATCTGGAAACCTGCGCCGATTGTGCGGCGCTGTTGAAGGATCTGGAAACGACCCGCACAGGCTTGCGGGAAAGCGGCCCCTATTATCGCGCGAGCGATGAGTTGCGCGCGCGCATCGCCGATATCCTCGACGACGAAAGCGGAGAACGTCCCGCGCGGCGGTCCGCGAGAATCGGCAAAGGATTTCTGTGGGGTGCGCTGAGCGGGGGCGGGGCGACCGCGCTGGCCGCGGCGTTCGCGGCTCTTCTGTTCCTGCCTGCGGCTCCGAACCTTGCGGTCGACGATCTCACCAATGCGCATTTGCGCTCGATGATGTCCGATCACCTGATCGATGTGGTCTCCAGCGATCGCCATACGGTCAAGCCGTGGTTCGCCGGCCATACGGACGTCTCGCCGCCGGCAGTCGATTTCGCCAAGGACGGTTACACGCTGATCGGCGGGCGCGCGGACTATGTGGACGGCCATCGGGCCGCCGTCGTGGTCTATCGGCACGGCAAGCACATTATCAATGTCTTTGCCTGGATCGCCGGCGACGAACATTTGCCCGCCGAGGCGCTGCGCAACGGATATCATCTCGTGTTCTGGAAAAGCGGCAATATCGCGTACTGCGCCGTATCGGATACCGGTTTGGACGAGATCGCGACGTTGACGCACCTCATTCAAAACGCAGGCGCTCCCGTCAGCCGGGAATAAATCGGCGGACGCGTGAATCAACTCCGAATCGTGCTGCTGTCAACCCATTCCGCAACGACGGACTCAATTCCCGATGGCATAGAGCGTGGAATTGTTGATCACATAAACGGTGCCATCCGGGCCGATAATGCTGGGTGTGTAGGCTTCGGGCCGCGGCGCGTTGAGCAGCAGGGACTGTGTCAACGCGTTGGTGCCCAGATCCCAATGATAGACGTGGCCGTCCTCGCTGTTGGCGATAATGGAATGGCTTGCCGCATCGACCACTGCCGAATTGATGCACCATTCGTAGACGGCGCCTGCGGGCGCGCCGGGAAATTGCGTGGGCCCCAGGATCGTCTCGATGTCCTTCATGACCATGACGCTGCTGTAAAGGTCCTTGTGCGGCACGTCCGGATCGACGACCGCGATTCGGTTGTGTCCGTTGCCGTGGGGACCGATGCCCAGATAATTGTTGTCCTTGGTCATCAGCAGATATGGCGAATGGCCCTTATACGACGGAACCGCGCTCCTCGGAACGATC
>JBEKDC010000173.1:0-8633 GCA_050014535.1 Rhizomicrobium sp. | reverse complement strand
CCGTCAGTCGCGCGACAAGCTTGCCGAAATCCTCGTCCATCGAAGCCCCCAACCCTTTTTTGTTGGGAGTACCGTAACGCAATCAATCTTGATCTGCGAGCGGCACGTGCCGTTCGACAGGCGGGATATTTACCATCTCGGGTTTTATTCCGACGATTTCGTCTCGTTCGCCTTACGAAGATGTAACGAAGGATTTTCGCTTTGCCTCGCATCGCGACGACACCAACGACCGCAAATGACGACTTGTTCTCCCCTCATGTGTCATGGCCCGCGAATGCGGGCCACCCAGGTGACGTGTCTCCGATCTCAAGGAATGAGAAAGGGTGTGAGTGTCACTTGCACCATGAACAAGCTCCACCTGGGTAGCCCGCATTCGTGGGCTATGACAACGAGAGGGATGAAGGGCAGCGGCCGTTGGAATTATTCTTCGTGCGGACTCGAGTCTCAGCGGAAGTCTGTGCCGATGGCTTCCGAGATCGTGGCGAAACCGTCCGCCATAAGAAGCCCATGAAGATCGCGTTTGATTTGTGCGATCAGGCCGGGGCCCCGATAGGCAAGCGCCGTGTAAAGCTGGACCAGCGACGCGCCGGCGCGAATCTTGGCGTAGGCTTGTCGGCCCGAACCGACGCCGCCCACTCCGACCAGCACCAGCTTCGAACCCACGCGCGCGCGCATGGCGCCGAGCACTTTGGTCGACAATTCGAACAAAGGCGTGCCCGAAAGGCCGCCTGCTTCTCGTACCTGCGCCGATGTCAGTTTGGCGGGACGGGAGAGCGTGGTGTTGCCCACGATCAATCCCTCGATGCCGAAGCTCAGCGCCGCATTGGCGATGTCGTCCATCGCGGCGTCGTCGATGTCCGGCGCGATCTTGAGCAGCAGCGGAAGATTCGATCCGATCGTTGCGCGCGTTTCGGTCAAAAGGCCAAGCAATTGCGCAAGCTCGTCTTTGTTCTGCAGTCCGCGAAGGCCCGGCGTGTGGGGCGACGACACGTTGATCGCAATGTAATCGGCGAAAGGCGCCAGGCGCTCGAACACCACGCGATAATCGGCGACGCGGTCGGCACTGTCTTTGTTGGCGCCGATATTGACGCCGACAATGCCGTGGCGCCTGCGCGCCGAGAGTCGATGCGCCGCACGCTCCATCCCGCGATTGTTGAAACCCATCCGGTTGATGACCGCGCGATCACTCGCCAGACGAAACAGGCGTGGGCGAGGGTTTCCGATCTGGGGTCGCGGCGTGATCGAACCGCACTCCACGAAACCGAAGCCGAATTTGAGCATCGCGTCGGGCACTTCGGCGTCTTTGTCGAAGCCCGCCGCGAGTCCAATGGGATTGGGAAAGTCGAGACCGAACGCCGTCACGGCGAGACGCGGATCGTCCGGAGCCGTCGCGGGAAGAAGCGGCGCCGACAGCCGCAGCAGCCCGAGCGTCGCCCGATGCGCCGTCTCCGGCGGCAGGCAGCGCAGCAGTGCCGCACCGGCGTCCATCAACATGCGCCCGACCTCGCCTGATTCCCGGAACCCACTTTAACGCGTCGAGAGACAAACAGGCGCGGGATCAAGGATAACCCTGATCGCGGCGGACCATCTTCGAGAAGCTGTCCGTGTCGCCGGATTTGATCGCGTCCAGCAGCGCACGGGCATGTGCCTGTGCGAATTTGTCGTATTCGCTGTGAGGCGTATCCGCCACCGCACGGGCAAGCGTCTCTTCGATGTCCTTGCGGTAGCCGTCCGGATCATAGGCGCCGAGCACGAGTGCGTATTGATAGCGCAATACGAGATTGTTGGGGTCGGCCGCAAAAGCCTTCGCGAAATATTGGCGGCCCTTCTTGAGGCTTGCGTCATAGAGCCAACTGGCGAGCGACTCGCCGGCGCTGCGAACGATCTCGATGTTCCAGCCGCCCAAACCCGCCAGCGCCCATGGATTGTTGGGCTCCACGGCAATCACGTCGTCGAGGTTGTCCTTGGCCTGTTCGGCGAATCCCTTAATGCGCGCTTCGATGACGCCGATGATGCGGGCTTCGTAACCGAACGTCACCGCGAGGTAGATATGGCCCTCGGGATATTTGGGATCGGCCGCAATGGCCTTGCGCGAATAGGTTTCCGCGCGCTCCAGGCATTCGAGACACGGCGCATGCATCACTTCGTCGGCGAGGACGGAGCGGGCCGCCAGGGCATAGCCGGGAGCGTCTCCCGCCGCCGCGCCGGCCTTCTCGGCTTGCGCATATTTGCCGGCAGTAAAGAGGGCCAGCCCGGCGCTGTCGCCTGCCATCGCGCCTTGTGCCCAGAGAGACGCAATCGTCAATGCCAGATAGGCAACATGTTTCATGCGTCGCTCGCGAGTTCGCCGGCCAAGGCACGCCGGATCAATGCGGCCGTTTGTGCGCAACCGAACAAGGCTGCAAAGGAGCCGAAACGCGGGCCCTGCGTCTGACCGAACAGCACTTCGTACAACGCCTTGAACCAATCGCGCAGCGGCTCGAAATCGTGTTTCTTGCCGACGGCATAGACTGCGCTCTGCACGGTTTCCGCGTTGCGCTCGCCGGCCATGGCGTCGAGTGCTGTGGCGAGGTCTTCCAGCGCCAGGCGTTCTTTCTCGGTCGCGACGCGGTAGCGCTTCTGCGGCTTGACGAAGTCGTCGTAATATTTGAGCGCATGGCTCACAAGCAGGTCGAGTCCCGGGTTGTCTTGCGCATTGGCTTCCGGCGCATAGGCACGGATAAAACCCCACAGCACGTTGCGGTCGCTCGCATTGGACGCGCTGACGAGATTGAGCAGCAACGCGAAGCTCACGGGATAAGTTTCCGCCGGCGGATTGCCGTGATGGATGAACCAGATCGGACTTTCGAGACGCTGCGCCTCGCCCATTTCGTTGGAGCGATATTGCTTCAGGAGATCGATGTAGTCGTCGACCGCTTTGGGAATCACGTCGAAATAGAGCCGCTTGGCTGCGCGCGGCTTCTGGAACATGAAAAGCGCAATGCTTTCTTCCGGACCATAAGTGAGCCACTCGTCGATGGTCAGCCCGTTGCCGCGCGACTTGGAAATGCGCTCGCCGTTCTCGTCGAGAAACAATTCGTAATTGAAGCCCTCCGGCGGCTGACCGCCCAGCGCGCGCTGGATCTTCGACGCCAATTCGACCGAGGAGATCAAGTCCTTGCCTGCCATTTCATAGTCGACACCGAGCGCCTCCCAGCGCATGGCCCAATCGGCCTTCCATTGCAGCTTGCAATGACCGCCTGTAACGGGAACTTCGGTCTTCCTGCCGTCCTCGTCGTAAACGATCGTACCGCGTTCCGGGTGCCATTCGAGAACGGGCACCTGCAGGACAGCGCCCGTGCGCGGCGACAGCGGCAAGAACGGAGAATAAGTGGCACGGCGCTCGGGTCCAAGCGTCGGCAGCACGATGTCGCGCACTTTCTCGTAATTCGCGAGCACGTTCAGCAGCGCCGCGTCGAAGCGGCCGCTCTTGTAGCAGTCCGTCGAACTCAAGAATTCGTAATCGAAACCGAAGCGGTCGAGAAACGCGCGCAGCCGGGCATTGTTGTGCGCGCCGTAGCTTTCATGTTGGCCGAAAGGATCGGGAACGGCCGTGAGCGGCTGGCCGAGATGCGCGCGCAGCATGTCCTGGTTGGGCACATTGCCCGGAACCTTGCGGAGACCGTCCATGTCGTCGGAGAAGGAAATCAGTCGCGTATTCACGCCCGACATGGCCTCGAAGGCCCGCCTGACCCAGGTCGTACGCGCAACTTCCCCGAATGTTCCGATATGGGGCAGGCCGGACGGTCCGTAGCCGGTCTCGAACAGCACGTAATCCTTGGCTTTTTTGTCGCTCCCGCGCTTTTCGATGCGGGCCAGCACCTTGCGGGCCTCTTCGAAAGGCCAGGCATGCGCGGCGCGCGCGATGTCCTGCGAAGGCGAAACGGAAGCCATTGGAATTGCTTAACCTTAAGCGTTTTGAAAGGGGCGAAAGCTAGGCTCGCGAAGGGGAGGCCGTCAATGACCGGGCCTGACGCGACGCAATCGACGATCGAAGACGCCCCTGCGCCGATCGCGCAGCGCGACGCCATCGTCTTTTCCGAACGCATCGACATCCTCTATCGCTTCGGCCGGCATCACCTGTTTCTGCCTTTTTCGGCGCTGTGCATTGCGGGTGTTTTATACATCCGGATCGTGCCGATCTGGATTGCCGTTCTGCCGCTGCTGCTGCAAATTGCGGCGACCGTCTACACGGGACAGCTCGCGGACGCCTATCGCCGCCGCGATCCCTCCGATCCGCCCAAGTTGTGGGCGAGACGTTTTACGATCGCATCGGGTCTTTCGGGTGCGGCATGGGGAATAGGCGCGGTCGCCTGGTTCTCGCCGGATTTCTTTCCGGCGCAGGCCTTCCTGACCCTGGCGATGCTCGGCATGACCGCGACCGAGTTCATCGCGCGCTGCGTCTATCGTCCCGCCTATCTCGCGCATGCCGCGCTGTCGCTGGGTCCGCTGGCCGTGATGTTGATTCTGGCGGGGAATGTCTACGCCAGCATGTCGAGCCTGCTCGTGCTTTTTTTCGGCGGCGTGCTTTATTCCTATTGCGAAGGGATCGCGAGCCTGCTCGACGAGAGCCTAGGTCTGCGCCGCACAAATACCGATCTTGTCGTTCAGCTCTCCAGCGAGAAAAGCGACGCCGAAACGGCCCGCGACCTGGCGGAAGCGAGTACGCGCGCCAAATCCGCATTCGTCGCCAATATCAGTCACGAAATCCGCACGCCGTTGAACGCGCTGCTCGGCATGGCGCAGCTTCTCGAGCGCAGCGAACTCGACCGGGCGCAGAAGAGTCATGTCAAAGTGCTGCTTGAGGCCGGCCGCGGACTCAAGACTTTGCTCGACGACGTCATCGCGCTGTCGCGCGACGAAGGCGAAGACCGGCACGTTGCGGACGAAGATTGCGACGCGGCGCAGACGGCGCGAACGGTCGCACGGCTGCTGCAGCCGCGAGCCTGGGAAAGGCAGTTGCGCCTCGGGGTCAGCGCCGGTTCGAATTTGCCCCGGGTGGCCGCCGATCCGCGCCGCGTGCGCCAGGTGCTGCTCAAGCTCGCCGACAATGCCATCAAGTTCACACCGCGCGGCGGCGTCGAGATTCGCGTCGAAGCCGAGGACCGCGAAGACGGCACTCAGCGGCTGCGCTTTTCCGTCATCGATACGGGACACGGCATCCCGCCGGAGATCGCCGTCAACGTGTTCGAACCGTTCATGCCCGGCGACAATTCCTATACGCGCCGCAACGAAGGCGCGGGTCTCGGTCTCGCCGTCGCCAAGCGCGTGATCGAAACATTGGGCGGCGAAATCGGATTTGAAAGCGAGCCCGGCCAGGGTTCGACCTTCTGGTTCACGGTGCCGGCCATCGGCAGCGACCAGTCGGTGCAGGAACATTCCTCCGCGCTCGCGACGGATTCTTCGCCGCCATGGGGATTGGCGCTGCTTGTGCGCGTTGCGGACGAAAGCGCGCGCAAGCAAATCGCCAATATGCTCGAGCCGTTCGGAAACCGGCTCGTATTCGCCGACAGCGCGGCCGAGGCGATCGGATTGGCCGGCCGGGAAACATTCGACGCGATCATCGTCAGCGCGTTGGATGCCGATTCCGTGGCGGCCGCTCCGGGAGTCAAGGCGCCGCTATTGGCGCTTGTCTCGAGCGGCATGCGCACGCCTGCCGCGGCCGGCGAAATGTTGCGCTGGCCCGCCGCCGCGAGCGCGCTGTACGCAACATTGCGCGATCTGCTGGGACGCGGCGCCGACTCGAGCGGCATGCGGCCGGATGCGGCGCAGCAGGCGACTGCCGCGATCGACGCGCCTGCTTTTGCCGCGCTGGAGAAATCGCTGGGGCTGCGCATACTCATCGAAATTCTGCAGTCCTATATGAAAACGGCCGAAGAACTCTGCGCCAAGCTCGAACAGGCCAGCGAAAGCGGGAACTGGGACGAAGCGGCCCGGATCGCGCAGGATATTGCGGGAGCTGCCGGCGGCCTCGGACTCGCGGCCCTGACGACCGCCGCGCGAGGCTTTACGCAACGGGCCCGCGAAGGCGACACCGGACCCGACCTGCACGATGCCGCGCAACACATCGCAGCCGAGCATGCCCGCGTCTCGCGCGCGCTCGCCAACCTCTATCCCGAACTCGCGGCTTAAGCCGTCGATTCCTACCCCAGATGCCAATCCGAGAGATGGGCATCGAACTGCCTGAGCGTGGCAGCCGTGAGAGCGTCGTTGCTGTCGAACTCGACGTTTGCGTGACTTTGGGGTGCGGTTGCCGTGATGTCGGTGCCGCCATGAGCGTCGGAGACGGTGTTGAAGGCATAGCCGGTATAGGTGCCTGTCAGCTGAAGCGTGGCGACCGTGGTTGTGCCGTCGGTGATGAGAAGCCGGTCACCGGTCTCGAGTGTTGCCGCGGTGGCCGCAATCGACAACAGGTCGATCTTGTCGCCAACCGCGAAGTCCGAGATCGTTGCGGCGAACGTCGAGGGGCCGGCAAGCTCAAGCGTGGCATTGGCGCCGTTGAAGGTCATGGCGAGCGTGGAGGCTGCCGAGGAGCCGAACTCCAGCGTGGAGCCCGCGTCGACCTGCATCGCACCCGAGCCGGTGATGGCGTGCGACAGTTCGAGCGTGCCGGTAGAAGCTTCGATGTGGCCGTTGTCGACGATGCCCAAGGCGACGATGCTGACGCCCGTGCCGCCGTTCTTGATCAGAAGGCCGCTGTCGTCGATTGCGGATGCGGCGGAAGCGCCGATCGCGATGTTGACGTTGGCGCCGATGTCGTAGCTGTCGCCGGATGCGATCGACAATGTCGCGGCGTTGGAACTCGAATCGCCGATCGTCACCAGGCCCGTCTGATGCACGGTTCCGAGATCGTCGAGCGTACCGCCCACGACAAGGCCCGACACCGTGGCGTTTGAAACGCTGACCGTCCCGCTCCCCGTCACGGTTCCCGCGAGGCTCGCCGTTCCGGTCAACGCCAATGTGTCGCTCGCGGCAATAGTGAAGGACGTCGTCGCGGCTTGCGAGTAGGTGCCCGCATAGGTCAGGTTCTCGTTGAGAGCGACTGTGTCCGTGCCGGACAATGTCCACTTCGCAGTCGTCAACGTCGCGCCGCTGTCGAACGCCTGGCTGCCTCCCGAAAGCGTCAGCCCTCCTCCGGTGGTGCCGGTGATGGCACCCGAAATCGTCGAGCCCGCGCCGCTGAGCGTGAGCGTATCCCGAAATCGTCGAGCCCGCGCCGCTGAGCGTGAGCGTATAGGGGCCCAATGCGAAGGTCGTTCCCGCGGCTTCATTGAGATCGCCGGCATAGGCGAGACTCCAGGCGAGGCTCGCGGTCGCGCCGGACGACAGCGACAGATCGGAGACTGCGAGGTTTGTGCCGGCACTCAACTTGTCCGTTCCACCGGAGAATGCCAGCGTCCCGGTTCCGGTGACGGCTCCGGCAAATGCCGATCCCGTTCCCGACAAGGTCAGCGTCCCGCCGATCGCAATCGCGGTGCCCGCCGTTTCCGATAACGCGCCCGAGATGGAAACCGCGCCGTTCACACTGGCTTGGGCCGCGCTGTGGAGCGACACGAGGGAACCGAAATGCGCACCGGCCTCGAACGTCTCCGCGCCAAAGGAAAGCTCGAGCGTACCGGCTCCCGCCGTCGAGCCGGCAAAGGTCGAAGCGCCTGTCAGTGTCAGTGTGTCGCCGGATGCGATCGTCAGCGTCGTTCCCGCGCCGGCCGAGAACGGCCCGCCATAGCTCACCGAGGCATCGAGCTTGACCGCATCGCTTCCCGAGATCGTCCAGCCGGAGCCGGCCAGTGTCGTGCCGCCGTTCAATGTCTGGCTGCCGCCCGTAAACGCCAGCGAACCGGTGCCGGATATTTTGTCCGCGATGGTCGCCACGCCGTTCAGCGTCAGCGTGTCGCCCGATGCGATCGTCACCGTCGTCCCGGCCCCCGCGGCGAAGGTTCCGCCATAGGCGAGGTTCTCGTCGAGAGCGACGGCGTCCGTGCCGGACAATGTCCACTTCGCAGTCGTCAAGGTGGCGCCGCTATCGAACGCCTGGCTGCCGCCCGAAAATGTCAGCCCGCCGCCGGCGGTGCCCGGCCCCCGCGATCGTCGAGCCCGCGCCGCTGAGGGTGAGCGCATAGGAGTTCAATGCGAACGTCGTTCCTGCGGCTTCGCTGAGATCTCCCGCATAGGCGAGGCTCCATGCGAGGCTCGCGGTGGCGCCGGACGACAGCGACAGATCGGAGACTGCGAGGCTCGTGCCGGCGCTCAACTTGTCCGTTCCACCCGAGAATGCCAGCGTCCCGGTTCCGGTGACGGCTCCGGCAAATGCCGATCCCGTTCCCGACAAGGTCAGCGTCGAGCCCGCGGCAATCGCAATCGACGTACCTGCCGCTTGCGACAGCGCGCCGGCGACCGAAACGGATCCGCCAAGCGACACCTTGGCGGCGCTGTGAATCGCCAGCGCCGAACCGAAGCTCGCGTCGGCATCGAACGTCTCCGTGCCGCCGGAGAATGACAGCGTACCGGGCCCCGCGGTCGAACCCGCAAAAGTCGTGGTACCTGTCAAAGTCAACGTATCGCCGGAAGACATCGTCAGTGTCGTTCCCGCAGCG
>JBEKDC010000172.1:0-7348 GCA_050014535.1 Rhizomicrobium sp. | reverse complement strand
ATCATCAGGCTCCCGAGCGTGCGCTCGTCGAGCTGAGGCGCGCGAATACGGCGCACGGGACGGCCGCGCTTGGCAAGTGTCTCGGCCGTTGCGCGCGCTTCCGCGGCCACGAGATCGCCCATCGTCTTGCCGCTCAGATAGGAAAGCCCCAGCGCATCGGCGCGCGCCGCAGGAATCTCGGCGCCGAATTGCGCGGTGTCGGTAGACAGCATCGTATAAAGCGCGTCATCCGGCCCATCGAGAAAGAGCTGCAACTGGCTATGCTGATCGACCGGCCCGAGAGCCGCAACCGGCGTCGTGCCCTTGCCGTCCTTGCCCAGACTTTCGGCCCAGAGCTGCCTCCACCACGGACCGAAGGTCTTCAGCCGGTCGGCATAGGACCACAACACGGTTTGCCGCAGGCATCCCGCGCGCGCCAAGGCGTGATGCAGCGCCGCGCCTGCCGCCGCGGGAATATCGCGTGCCGCGGCCCCCGAAAAAACGTTGGCCAGCGTATCGGATGCACCCTTGCGCAGCGCCTCTGCGTCGAGGCCCATCAGCAAGGCGGGCAACATGCCCACATTCGTCAGCACGGAGTAGCGACCGCCGACACCGACAGGATGATCGAGAATCGCGCAGCCGATGCCCTCCGCGAAGGCGCGCAGCGGATTGGGCTTCGGCTCCGTCACGACAGTGAAATGATGCTTGATGTATTTGCCGCCGCCGGCTTTGTCGATCGCATCGGCCGCCGCGAGCGTCTGCACCAGAGGCTCTGCCGTGCCGCCCGATTTCGAAATCGCGACGAACCGTGCCGTGCGCAAATCGAAGCTTTTGAGCGCCGCATCGAACGTGACCGGATCGATATTGTCGAAGAAGATCACGCGAGGGACGCGCGTCGAGCCGAACGGCACGAGATCGGCGAGCGCCTGTCCGCCCAGGCTCGAGCCGCCGATACCCAGCACCGCGACGACCGAGGTGTTTTTCGAGAGCGCATCCGCCGCTTCCTGTGCCCGGGCCAGATCGTCGCGGCGCTCGGGAACGCGCAGCAATTCGAGCGTGTTCTTCTCATAGGCCTCGCGCAGCCAGACAACCCCGCGCGACGCCTCGGCCAGCGCGGCGTCAAAATATTCGACGCCAGACGGGAGGGACACGGTAAAAGGAAGCGATTCTGAACTCATGGACGCATTCTATCAGATCGCCCGGCGATCCAGCGGGGGTCGAAAAAGGATCAACAGGCAAAAATTTCTGAACACTCTGCGAACGTCGCGAAAGTTGTCGACCAGCGATAGTGCCGTCAAGATAATTTAGAATGATTCTAACATGAGGAATTCCATACCTTTTGGCGAGCTACCAATGAGAAGGCGTCGGCGTGTGACCAAACTCACCAATCGCGACGGCCCACCGTATCGCAATCCCACCGCCATACGTTCCGCTCGCTTTCCTACGGGTTCGACCCAAGCCCTAGCCTGAAACTCCAACCACGCGGAGTCAGCATTTGGACAAGCGCCGGCACGCACTTGGGCTGACGCACAAGCACGTCGCCGGCCGGTTGTCCGTGAATAGCTCCGCGGTTTTTACTTCCCCAAATAGCGGGCAACGGTGAGCTGGCCGCCGGAGTCGCCTGCTACCACAATATTGCCGTCGGCTTGCAGCGCAACGGCGGTAGCAAGCGGATCGTTGCCGGGAAGCGGCGTCACGACCACGCCTTTCGAGCCGAAACTCGTATCGAGCGCGCCGGTGGGCAGCACGCGCGCCAGGGCAAAATCTTCAGTCGGAGCAACCAGGAAACGTCCCACGACGACGATGCTGCCGTTCGGCTGCACGACATTCGCATAATCCTGGCTCAGATTCGTCACGCCCGGGCCGAATGCAATCGTGGGACTCTCGAACAGATTTGGCGTGTTGGCTGGAGTGAAACGATCAAGCTCGAACTGCGCCAGCTGGGGGCCCGTCGTTTGTTCGGTGATATAGTCTTCGTTCGACTGCAGGGCCAATGGCGGGTTGACACTGATTTGCGCCTGCGCAGCGGTGCTGGCGACGATGGTGCCGGCTTTCGTGCTCTTGTCGATACTGCCATCTGACAGAAGACGGGCCTCCGTTGCCACGGTCGGAGTGGAGTCGATGGCGATGATCTTGCCGTCGCTCTGCAGCGCCAGCGCGCGGGGAGCGCCGTCGTTACCGCGGTCGGTTGCATCCGGGATGGCCGCAATGCCTTTGTGGCCGAAAGTGGTGTCCACCGAGCCGTTGCCGTTCAGGCGGGTGACCTGATGCGAGCTTGTCTTAACCGACGAAAAATCGTCGGCGATCAGGATCTGTCCGTTGGGCTGGAGCAGGAGCACATTCGGCGAATCGGTCTGCGGCCCTCCGAGCGACGTCAATTGCACGAGGCCGGCGGCGCCGAAGCTGGTATCCGGCGCGCCATTGGGGAGCAGGCGCAGGACCACGCCATGAGGCATCGCACCGCGCGGCACGGGCACGTTCACAGCTCCGACGACGACGATCGAACCATTCGGCTGCAGCTGCATGTCGCCCTTCAGCTGAAATTCGTTGTTCGGAACGCTGAACGATACGACGCCCTGATTACCGAACGAGGTGTCGATGGTGCCGTTCGGGAGGAGCCGGACGATTTCGGTCTCAGTTCCGAAACCGCCATCGACCAGGATTTTGCCGTCCGGCTGCTGCAGGGTTTTGTAAACAAGCCCAGTGGCGATCGGGACCACGGCGACGCCGTTGTTCCCGAAGCTGGGGTCGAGCTGGCCCGGCTTCGCCAGAGCAGGCGAGGTCATTGCGGCCACGGCGAGTGCGGACAATGCCGCGAATTTTCTTGATGTTGACACGGATTCATCTCCAATTTGGTTGCGGTCATCGATATGAGACAGACAAGAGACTCACTCGGTCGGCCTCTTATTCCCGGCCACGAGAAAGAAACCCTCCTGGCGTTCAATAATTTCGTAGATCGTGGATCGGCCTGCGCCGGGCAAGAGATGGAATCATGCGCGCGAGAACGAGGTCGCGCTTGATGTACTGATGGCGAAGCGCTGCGAGCACATGCACCGCGACCAGCACGTACGTGATCTTGGCGAGGAGGTGGTGCGCCGCGACGGACAGGCTGTACACGCCAAGCTTCTGATCGAATGGCAGCGTGCCGATCAAGGGGATATCCGGCCAGCGCACGACGCCGAACAATACGATCGGAACGTGGATGTCCGAAGCCGATGACAAAGCCCAGCCGGTGAGCGGCAACGTCAGCATGATGAAATAGAAACTTCGTTCGACGAGTTTCGAAGCCCCCGTCTCCCAGGCTCGCATCGTGTTTGCGAAAGGCGGCGGCGGATTCAGCATGCGCCATGCCAGGCGCAGCACGCTCAAGAGCAGCACGGTAATTCCGATCGATTTGTGAATCTGAAAGACCGCTGCCCTCAACGATCCATGCAGCAGCGGGAACTGCCAGGCGATGAGAATGTTGGTGAGAATCAGCCCGGCGACGATCCAGTGGAAAAAGATCGCGATATAGGTGAACCGCTGGAATTCGTCCCTGGTCGGAGCAGAGCGGCGCTCCACAGCAGAATATTTGGGCAACATGAAAACGCCCTCGCGTGCATTGCGGCTCGGAGAGTTGCGGTCGGGGTTTTTGCGTCTTCAGATCGGCGCCGTTTGCGCGATCCGCACCGTCACCCTGATCCGTGCGATTGCGAATCAAGGTGACGGGTGTTGCGAATGCGATTTCCGTTCCGCTTGCGGATCCGCGACGTCAGCCTCCCGCGAAATCGATTCTCTGAAGCGTGTCCTGCAAGCTTGCGACGCAGCTATCGAAGCTCCCCAAAGCCGGGTCGAGGCCGAGTTGCGCGCAGGCCTGTTGTTCCCTGTGGAAGACGGCGTCGAATGAGGCCGAGACATCGGGTTCGGAAGATTGCTTCATTCCAATTTCCATCGTGTTCGCCATCTCCGACGGACTCGCGGTAGCGCCGTCCGCTCGCAGCAGGCAAAGGCTCAAGTCGGCGCTATCGGGTTTGAGTCCTTCCGCGAAACACGCGTTGCGCGCCTGTACGACGGCATGAACGTGGCGGACGCTCTGCAGAGAGCCGGTCAGGCTTGAGACGCAACCGGCGAAGTGTTCCTCGCCCGGTTGGACGCGAATAACGCTCTCGCAAATCTGTCGAGCCTGGGCGAGTTGGCCGGAAGTTGGATTGTCGGACGTGTTCGACATGGCCTGTGCGTTGGCGGCTACACCTGTGAGCGCGAGTGCGCCGATGATCGCCGCCTTGCATCGCAGTGACAGCGAGCCCGACGAGGCGGATTTCGTGCGGATGTGAACTTGATCTGTGGACATTAACATGAGCAGGTCTCCTTTTTGTTTGAAGTGACATCGTCAGTGAGGAGACTTGCGTGTTCGCTGTTTTATTCCCCCAAACGGGCAACGCAGAACCGATTTCCTGATTGGATTACCAGTGGCGATGTTGGCATCAGCCGTCGATCTTCGCGGCGGGATTGTCGAGATCGCTCACGCCGGCCCGGAAGCTCTTGACGCCTTTGGCGACATCGCCCATCAGGTCGGAAATCTTTCCGCGTCCGCCGAACAATAGAAGGGCGACCATAGTCAGAATCACAATGTGCCAGATGCTGAGCGATCCCATGAATGTCTCCCTGGATTGAATTGGCGGTATCTTTACCGCCGCTCGCTTGCTGCAATAGGGGCGGGCGGGATGCTCGAGGGCCTGAGCATCCCGCTCGCTTGAGAGCGACCGTCGCTTGGGGGGGCGTGCGCGACGAGTCACCCGTTCTATTGCACGATGACCGACGCCGTCATCCGGGGATGAATGGAGCAAAGATATTTGTAGGTACCGGGCTTATCGAACTTGAAAGTGAACGAGTCGTTCTGGTCGAGTGCGCCCGAACGAAAGAGCCCATCCACGCTCGTGACGGTATGCGGCTCGCCGTCCAGATTTTTCCAGGTCACGGACGTGCCGGCTTTGATCGTGATGGACATGGGCGCGAAGTCGAAATTCTTCATGACGACGGAATTCGCCTCTTGCGCCATTGCGGCGCTTGTGCCGGCTGCCGAGGCGGTGGCCAGCATCGCCGTCACGGCGAATGCGCCGATGAGATTGCGGCCAAAGTTCTTCGTAAGCATGCGTTTCTCCTAAGGCGAGAGTGTTCGAGAAATTGTTTGGGGGGCTCAACCCAGCGTCGTGTCGGTCAGCACGGCCGAGCTCGGATGCGTCACTACCTTGATGCTGGTGATGCCCAGCATCTTGGGCAGCTGATCGCTCGGAACCTTGAGCGGTCCGGGCCCCGGGCCGTCGCCGGCCGTCGACTGCGGATAGGCCGTCGAGCGTGCGGTATGGAAGGTGATGTTGCCTTCCACCTTCTGCACGATCTGGTGGATATGACCGTTCAACACGGTGACGGAGCCGAAGCGGCTGAGATAGCTCGTAGCCTGATCCGCATCGCCTGTTCCCCAGCCCCACGGCTCGTAGATCGTCCACATGGGCATATGGGCAAACACGACGATGGGTGTGCTCGAGGAGCGGCCTTTCAGATCCTGCTCGAGCCATGCGAGCTGGTCGTTGCCGAATGCGCCGAGGCCATTGGGTTTGAAGTTCATCACATTGACGAGCGCTACGAAGTGCACGCCGTTGTGATCGAAGCTGTAATAGCCCTTGTTTGCCGAGGCCTGTCCGAAGCGGTTGAAATACTCCGTGCCGATGCCGTCGGTGATGTCATGCTCGCCGGGCACGGTATGAAGCTCGGTGATGTTGAGTCCCGACAGCAATTGCGACGCGGTGTCGAACTCGTCCGGCCTGGAAAGATGGGTGATGTCGCCGGTGTGAATGGTCAGCGCCGGTTTCGTCGGCATGGCGTTGACGAAGTCGATCGTCTGCTTGAGCGTGCCGGCGACGTTGGGATTGGCTTCCTTGTTGAAGCCGATATGGGTGTCGCTGATCTGCAGAAATAGCGGTATGCCCGCCATTGCATGCGCAGATTTCTTTGACGCAGCGAGCGCCAGGTCGATCGGAGCAAGAACGCCGCCCGATAGAACGAACAGCGTGCCTGCGCCGCCGAATGCGAGGCACTTCAGCGCGCTGCGGCGGGATTGGTTGAGTTCAGTATCGGATGACATGGGACCCTCTCGGTGGTTTCGAGAGGGTTGACTCGTGTGCCCGCCGATTTATTCCGGGCTGACGGGAGCACCGGCGTTTTGAATGAGATGCGTCAATGTCGCGATCTCTTCGAGGCCGGTATCCGACACCGCGCAGTACGCGATATTGCCGCTTTTCCAGAACACGAGATTATATCCGTTGCGGAGCGCCTCGGTCGGAAAATGCTCGTCGCCGGCGATCCAGGCAAAGACATTGATGACGTGCTTGCCGTGCCGGTAGACCACGACGGCGGCCCGATGTCCGTCGATATAATCCGCGCGTCCGCCGATCAGCGCATAGCCTTCCTTTGCGAAGTCGACCGCCGGCGGCGAAACGTCGGTATGACCGGCGAACCAGGGTTTGACCGTATGGCGGTCGCTCGACACCACGTCGATCAGGTGATCGGACATCATCGAGCGCAGATGCGCATTGGTGAGATCGTCGACCAAGAGGTTCGGAGCCGCAGGCAGGAACAGAAGAACCGCGAACGCCGCGGCCAGCGCGGTCGCTCCACCTCCGCTCAGCGCGCCCCACAAGAATCCTTTGCCGACTCTCGCGGGCCGCGGCGCAGGACGTTCTCCGCTTTCGTCGTCCAGCGCGTCCGCGATGCTGGCACGCAATTCATCGCTCGCCCTATAATAGGGGCCGCTTTCCCGAAGCGCCGCGCGGGTCATTTCCAGATCCTTCAGCAGCGCCGCGCATTCGGCACAGGTCTCCAGGTGGCGTTCGACCTCCGCCGCCGTGCCCGCATCGAGCTCGCCGTCGAAATATTCCTGCACGCGCAACGCCTCACTGCAGGACATGGCCTGCTCCTTCCACGTCGCTATGCCATTTTTCCTTCAGCATGCCGCGAGCCCGGGCGAGCCGGGACATGACTGTGCCGATCGGCGAGCCCGTGATCTGAGCGATTTCCCGATAGGACAAATCCTCCATCTCCCGCAGCACCAGCACTTCCCGAAACTCCTGCGGCAGCCTTGCGACGACATCCGCCAGCCGGCGGCCTTCCTCGGCACTGATGGCAGCAGCCTCGGGGTCCGGGGCATCGACGATCAGCGCCGGATCGTCGCTTCCCGCTTCGCCATCCGCGGGCAGCGGCACATTGCGGGTGTGCCGCGTCTGACCCGCCGCCGTCAGAAAACAGTTCCGAACAATCGAAAGCAGCCAGGGCTTCACATTGTCTCCTCGGAAGGAGTCGAAAGCACGATAGGCGCGCAACATGGCATCCTGCA
>JBEKDC010000171.1:0-7359 GCA_050014535.1 Rhizomicrobium sp. | reverse complement strand
GCTTGTCGGGATTGGGATGATAGCAGCCTTGCGGATTGGGGCCAGGATCGCTGCGGCCGTTGACGACATAGATCATGTCGCCGACCGCGCTGACGGAATTCGGATACCAGCCCGTGGGCACGAGACCCGCCACATAATGCGGCGCCGTGCCGCCGAGCCGCACGATCGACAGCGCATTGTCGCCGCCATCCGTCACATAGAGCGTGCCGCCGTCCGGCGAGATCGCGAGACTGTTCGGCGCGACACCCTTGAAGCGCTGGGGATTGGCGAAGGTTCCCGGCGGCGCGGCCACGGGAATGGTTTCCGCGAGCAATCCCGTTTTGGTGTCGATCACGGAGACCAGGTCGCTGTCGTCGGCCGCGACATAAAGCAGGCTTTGATCGGCGTTCAGCACCATGCGGTTGGGCACGCCCTGGACGGCCACGCGCGCGACGATGTGCGGGGCGCCTGCGATGTCGACCTGCACCACTTCGCGGTCGCGCTCGCTGGAAACATACGCCGTGTCGTTGCCCTTGATGCGAACCCAATCGGGATATTCGCCGCCTGCCACGCCATGTTCTGCGGGATCGTTCTTGCCAGGCCGCAAATCGAGTTCGCCGATCACCTTGCGCGCGACGGGATCGACGATCGTGATCGCGTCGTTCTGGCGGTCGGCGATGACGATCTTCCTGCCGTCGGCCGAGACATCGAGCCCCGCGGCGCTCGGTTTCATGATGATGCCGAGGCCATGCTTGTGTCCGAGCGCGACGGGTGCGCCGTCTTCGTCCCAGCGGTCATGCGCCTTCGCGAAGATGTGCAGATTGTCGTCGACCCCGCCTGAGACATAAAAGTGCCGGTCGTCCGGCGCGAAGGCGAGGCCGCTGTCCGTGTTGGGAACGGGCACGACCTGCAGCTTGCGGGGCGCGCGCGCCGAAATATCGAACACGAAGACATATTCGTTCGAGCCCGCGGCATCGCGCTTGCCCGCCTTGTCGGCCAGCGAATTGAAACCGCTGGTCAGGATGAGCAGGGTCTTGCCGTCGTGACTGGCGACCGTGGTCACGGCCATGCCGGCGCGAAACGCGGGATAGCCGGCAAGCTCGGGATCGAGCTGCTGGAACAGCGCGTCGGTCGCCGCCGTCGGCGTGATCCGCTGCCCTGTCGGCAGCATCTGCGCGGTGCCCGCGTCGACATAATCTTTGTCGGCTGCATGGAGCGGTGCCAGATATGCGACGAGCGCCGCTGCAAACGACAGGAGAAAGGCTAAGGGGCGCGCGGATTTCGTCACGGCTGGACCTCTGGTTTGGGGTGTCTCGAGAGGTTGTGGCTCGGCCGACTCTCGGCGAGGGTTTATAGTTTATCGTAGCCGTTTTCCGCTGGGCAGTAACCTCGTCGCGAAGATTTCATGACTGCCATTCCTATTTGGCGGCCAACTGCACTAATGTTGCGGCCGCGAGGGTCGAGGGGGAGTTCATGCGTAGGTTCATCCTGGCAGCGGCCGCCGCGCTCGCGCTTGCGGCGTGCTCGCAGCCTTACGATCCCCCTGCCGTGTTCGACGAGAATTTCTCCACCGCGAGCGGCGCCAGCAGCGAAGTGCCGTCGCAGGGTTTCGCGGGCCTCGACGATCTGGCGCAGATGGGTACGCCTGTGGGCGGCACAACCCTTCCGCCGCGCGTGCTGTGGACGCATGGCATGTGCACGCCTTCTGACGGCACGCAACCCGGCAGTCCCTACACCTGGTGGCAGGTGCGCACGCGCGACCTCCTCGCCGCCTATCCCGGCGCAAGCCAGTCGGGAGGACCGACGATCACGTCGCTGTCGCAAGGCGGCGCACAACTGATCAAGGAGACGCTCAACGTTCCCGCGCGCGTTGCCGGCGCCTCGCGCACGATGGAGTTATGGTTCTTCGACTGGTCGCCGTTGACGCGGCCGTTCAAGGCGCGCGCGATCGGCGACATCGAATCGGGCAAAGGCAATCCCTATAAATACGACCGCGCGACGCTCAACAAGGCTCTCAAGCAGGGCCTGATCAAGGATTGTTTCGTCGACGTGGTGGTGTATCTGGGCCGAAACGGAGACCACATTCGTAGCGATGCGCAGCTGGCCGTGTGCGACCTGCTCGACGGCACATTCGATCCCGCCACGGGCTGCGCCGGCGCGTCGGGCGCGCGCTTCACGGCGCTGATCTCCGAGAGCCTCGGCAGCACGGTTCTGTTCGACGCCTTTCGGAGTCTCAGACTCGACTATGTCACTGCTCGAAAAAGCTCGGTCGATCGCCTGATGGCGAATGCCCCCAAGCTCCAGGCGGTCGCGCGCATTCTCAAGGGGGCTCCGGCTAAGCCCAATCCCGCTCTGAACACCTATAATGCGAATATGGCGAACGCGAATGAAGCGATGGGCCGGGCGCGGACCAACAGTGCCAACATCTCGGTCGCGATGGGTTCGCTGACGAATTTCTACATGCTGGCGAACCAGCTTCCGCTGCTCAATTTTTCCGGCGCGCCGGACGTTCCGCTCGACGAGTTCGTCGCGAGCGCGATGGAAAAACGCAAACCGGGCGAGGGGGCCGCGGCGCTCACGGTCGTGGCGTTCGTCGATCCCAACGACCTGTTGTCGTTCCGGCTGGTGCCGCGGACGGATCGCGGCCGCGTGATCGATTTCGTCGTCTCGAACGCCGATACCTATCTCGGCTATGCCGAGCTCCCCACCACCGCGCATTGCGGCTATGTCAAGAACGGCTATGTGATGCATGCGATCGTGTTCGGCTATGCGGGCGGCACGGCGAAATCCGGCGCCGTGGACGATTCGGAGAAGTGTTTCTGAGGAAGCTGCAAATCTCCCCGCTCTTTTCCCCGCGGCCTCCGCGCCAATAAGTTCTGCCTGACTGCCGCCGTTCATGCGATGCTTCGGGCGCCTGCAGGATCGCAACAATGTCCAAACTCCCTCCCTGGCTCGCGCCGGCTCTTGCCTATGTTCCGCAATGGCTCGGCCATCAGATGCGGATCACCGAGCAGCCCGGCTGCGCGATCGCCATCGCGTATCGGGGCAAGGTCGTGCTCGAAGCCGCGTTCGGCCATGCCGATCGCGGCACGGGCGAAAGACTGACGCCGCGCCACCGCTTTCGTGTCGCTTCGCATTCCAAGTCATTTACGGCCGCCGGCATCCTGAAATTGCGCGAGCAGCGCCGGTTGAAGCTGGACGATGCGGCGGGCCAATACGTCAAAGGCCTGCATCCCGAAATCGCGTCGGCCACCATCGCGCAATTGCTGTCGCATACCGCGGGCATTTTTCGCGACGGCACGGACTGCGCCTATTGGGTGGATCGCGCGCCGTTCTCGGATGCGGCGCGGCTGCGCAAGGATCTCAAACTGCCGCCCGCGATCGACGCCAACACGCGGCTCAAATACTCCAACCACGGATTTGCGTTGGCGGGTCTGATCATCGAAGCGATCACACGCGAGCCTTACGTCGACTGGATCGCGCGCGAGATCGTGCGGCCCTCGGGACTGGCGGAAACAACGCCGGACGTGCCGTTGCCTGCCAAAGCGAAATTCGCGCGCGGTCACGGCAGCAAGGCTCTCCTCGGACGCAGACTGGTGTTTCCCGGCGATCGATCGACTCACGCGCTCGCCGCGGCGACAGGCTTCGTCAGCACTGCAGCCGATCTCGCGAAATTCTTCGCCCAGCTTTCACCCCATGCGAAGACGAGCGTGCTTACGGTTGCGAGCCGGCGCGAGATGGCGCGTCCGCAATGGCGCGACGCGTATTCGGCTTTGCCTCTGTCCTATGGATTGGGCACGATCAGCGGCACGCTCGACGACTGGTCGTGGTTCGGCCATAGCGGCGGTTTCCAGGGTTACATCACGCGCAGCGTGGTCGTGCCGTCGGAGGATATTTCGCTGTCCGTGCTGACCAATGCCGTGGACGGCCAATCGCATTTCTGGCTCGACGGCGCGCTGCAGATTCTCAAGCGCTTCAAGGCCGAAGGGCCGCCGGCGCGCGCGACCAAAGACTGGACCGGCCGCTGGTGGAGCGTATGGGCCGCGACCGATCTCGTCGCGATGGGCGACAAGGTGCTGCTGGCCAATCCTGACTGGCCCAATCCGTTTCTCAAAGTGCCGGAGCTGGAAGTCACGGGGCGCGACGAAGCGCGCATCGCGCAAGCCGGCAGCTTTCATTCCTATGGCGAGCCCGTGCGGCGCGTGCGCGGCAAGGACGGCAAGGTAAAGGCGTTGCGCGTCGCAGGCGGAAAAATCGTGCCGGAGGATGAGTTGGCGAAGGAAGCGATTGCAAGGTACGAAAGCTAATGCAATTTGCCTGCTGGGCTGCGTAAAATCTTTACCCTCCCCATGAGGGAGGGTCGAAAGCTTTTTTTGAGCGACAGCGAGAAGAAAATTTCGGGGAGGGGTAGGACCACAACCGCGGTGGCCAGCCCCTCCCCGAAAAATTCTTCGAATTTTTCGACCCTCCCTCAAGGGGAGGGTGGAGTCAGGAGAACAGCCAATGTCCGCAACGCCTGAAGCCGTCCGTCCGATCACGCTGGCCGAAATTCGTGAGGCGCGCGAGCGCATTGCGGGCACGATTGTGCGCACGCCGCTCATTCGCCTGCAGCTCGGACCCGATTTTCCCGATATCCGTCTCAAGCTGGAAAATCTGCAGCCGATCAATGCCTACAAGCTGCGCGGCGCGGCCAACGCGGTCGCCATGCTCCCCGAGTCCGAACGCGCGCGCGGCGTATGGACGATCAGCGCCGGCAATGCCGGGCAGGGCGTCGCTTATGCGGCGCGGGCTGCCGGCGTGCCGTGCACGGTCGTGGCGATCGAGACGGCGCCGCAATCGAAGCTCGACCGCATGCGCGCGCTCGGCGCGAAACTGATAACCGTGCCTTACGATATCGCGTGGAAGGCGCTCGAGGAGCGCAGCTATCCGGGAGCCGAAGGCACGTTCATCCATCCCTTCGACGATCACAATTTCATCGCGGGTCACGGTAGCATGGGACTGGAGATTCTCGAAGACGCGCCGGACGTATCGGCCATCATCGGCGGCATAGGAGGCGGCGGACTTGTCGTCGGCGTGGCGAGCGCGGTCAAGGCGCTGAAGCCCGACGTCAAAATGTACGGCGCCGAACCCGAGACGGCCGCGCCGGCCGCGCTGTCGTTCAAGATGGGATCGCCGCAGGTTTTCACGGATTGGAAATCCAGCTTCGTCGATGGCGCCGGCGGCCAGAGCGTGTTCCCCCGCATGTGGGAGCGCATGAAGCCCCTGATGGACGGCTACATCGTCGTCAGCCTGGAACAGACCAAGGCCGCGATGCGGCTGATGGCGGAAAAAGCGCGGATTATTTCCGAAGGCGCCGGCGCGCTGCCTCTCGCGGCCGCGTTGACGGGCCAGGCCGGCAAAGGCCCGGTCGTCGCCATCGTCTCCGGCGGCAATATCGATCTCAAAAAATTCTGCGAACTGATTGGAGCTTAGCCCGCCAGGTTGACGTTCAACTCGATCGTCACGCCGTCGGGATCGGTAACGAATATCTGGTGCAGCGGCCTGCCGGGCACGACTGCCTCGCGAAACGGAATGCCGGCTTTCGTCAATCTGGCGCGCGTTCCTTCCAGGTCGGAAGCCGCGAAGGCCAAATGATCGAAGCTGCCCGTTCCCGTCGTACCCCGATTGCGTCCGCCGACCAGATGCACGACGGCACGGCCCTCCAGCCACAACCACGCGCCCGGAAAATCGAAAGGCGGGCGATCCCCGTCGACGAGGCCAAGGGCTTCCGCATAGAACGCGCGGGATCGCGCCAGATCGCTGCAGAGGATCGTCACGTGGTCGAGTCGGGACAAAGGCATGGCAGCATTCTCCGCCGCGTGTGCGGCTCCGGGTCGATCGTCATATTAGACGAGATTGCGCTTGCGGGCCAATCGATGCCGCAGCCCTTCATTGTTCGACCGGCAACGAAGTGACGCGGTCGCGCGCCTGCTAGGCTCCGCGTATCGGAGACCGGCAATGTCATTAACCTGTGTGATCCGCTATCAAATCGATCCGTTCCAGCGGGAGAAATTCCGCAAATACGCCGAAAACTGGGGCCGCATCATCCCGCGCTGCGGCGGCCATCTCGTCGGCTACTTTCTGCCCGATGAAGGCACGAACGACGTCGCCTGGGGCCTGATCGCGTTCGAGAGTCTCGCGGCCTACGAGGCCTATCGCGCACGACTGCGCAGCGATCCGGAGGCGCGCGCCAATTTCGATATGGCGCAAAGCAAGCGATTGATCCTTCGCGAGGAGCGCAATTTTGTGGAGAACGTCGAAGGCACAATCGGGATTGCGCCTGAGTGATCGGGTGACGGAAGTTCAGTCCCGCTCGTTGCAACGCCGGCGCTAAACCGCGACGAACGAATCGGTCGCGCGATCGAAGATCTCCAGCTTTCCGTCCGCAATCCCGAAGCGCGCGCCGTTGATCTCGAGAGTGCCCGCGTGCACGCGCTCGGCGATGAACGGATAGGTCATCAACCGTTCCATCGAGAGCCGCACGGTGTCGCGCTCGAGCGCAACATTGCGGGCAGCTTCGCTCGTCGCTCCGCGGACGCGCTCGACGGCTGGCGCGAGCAAATCGATCCAGGAGCGCAGAAAGGGAACGTCGTCTCCGATACTTTTATCCAACGCCGCGGCTACACCCGTGCATTGGGCATGCCCCATGACGAGTATATTGCGGACCTTTAGAACCAGCACGGCAAACGCGATGGCCGCGGTCGTGCCGTGATGCGCGCCGTCGACCTCCAGCGGGGGCACGATGGCCGCGATATTGCGGATGACGAACAACTCGCCGGGACTCGCATTGAAAATCGTGGCGGGGTCGGAGCGCGAATCGCTGCAGGCGATCACGAGCGTCTCAGGCGTCTGCCCGTTGAGGGCCAGCGCCAAATATTTCTCGTGTTCCGCCTGCCAACGGCCGTCGCGAAACGCGCGATAGCCGGCGATCAGCCGATTCATCCCGTTGCCCAAACCCGAATCTCCACAGCTGCGCGCACGCCCGCAAAAGGTATGCCGATCCCGTGTATCGCATATCGCGCACGGACTTGCGACGGCGCTTTCGGTCTCCAAGCCGGCTTTTCGTTATGCGGAAGCCTGCGTGCCGTCGCTGTTGGACATGGTGCCGTAATATTCGCCGATGCGGGCGGTGAGCGTGCGGGTGAGTTCGCGTTCGGCGGCGCTCAGGAACGGGCTCCAGATATTGAAAATCAGAATCGCGCGGGGTTCGTCGCTGTCGTTCCAGGCTTCGTGGTCGATCGAATCATCGAACACGAATGCCTTGCCCGGCTGCCACTCGCGTTGCCGGCCGCCCACCCGGAAGCCGCATCCCGGCGGCACGACGAGCGGCAGGTGAACGAC
>JBEKDC010000170.1:0-7370 GCA_050014535.1 Rhizomicrobium sp. | reverse complement strand
CACCGCCATCAGAATCGTGAAGTCTGCGTGGTCGGCGCGGCTGATCCAGATTTTGCGGCCGTTGATGATCCAGTCTTCGCCGTCGCGTTCGGCGCGCGTTGTCATGGCTGCTGGATCCGAGCCTGCGCCCGGCTCGGAGATTCCGATTGCCGAAATCGTTTCGCCGCGCACGTAAGGTGCGAGATAGGCCTCGCGCTGGCGCTCGGTGACGGTTGCCATCAACATGCGCAGGTTCGGCGAGTCCGGCGGCAGCGTATAAGGCGTGATCGTGCGGCCCAGCTCTTCATTGACGCCGATCAGCGCCACGGCCGGCAGATCCGAACCTCCGATATCTGTCGGCGCATCGAGTCCCCACAGGCCCAGCCGCTTCGACAATTCATCGATGCGTTTGTGTTCCGCCTCGGCCAGGAACATGCCCTGGCCCGCTGCCTCGCGCGCAAGCACGCCCGCTTCGAGCGGCATCAATTCGTCGGCGACAAAGCGGTTCACCAGATCTTTGAGCATCCGGTGTTCTTCGGAGAGTTCGAATTCCATGATCCTCACGCTCTTCGTTCTTGCGTCGTATTGAATCCGCCACAGCCGCGCTCTTCCGCGCCTGAGCAAGCTACAAAGCGCAGCCGGCCGGTTCCGTGCAACCTCGCACCCGCAGAAATTCCGATTTGATCCGGCTGGCATCGGTTGGAGGCGACGTTTTGAGGGGCACTTAAACCCTTGCCGCTGCACCATATTTTCCGAATAGTTCCTTATTTTCCAATATCCATAGACTTATATAGGGATGTTTAGGGTATATTCGACCGAAATCACGGTCGTTTGAGGTACGTCATGTCGCAAGAACTTTATTCGGTCGAGCAGGTTGCGGCCCATCTGGGTCTGCATGTGCGGACCGTACGGAACTATGTGCGCGAGGGACGGCTCAAAGCCGTACGCATCGGCAAGCAATACCGAATTGCGCGCGACGCCATCGAGGCGTTGACCGGCCACCCGCTGGAAGCGCTGACCCGCGAAGCGGTGCGGCGCCATCGCCATATCGATGTGTCGAGCATTGTGGAAATCGATGCGATCGATCCCGATTCGGTCAGCCGCGTAACAAATCTTCTGATGGGCGCCGCGAATGGACGTCGCGCGGACGACGAGCCGCTTCGCGTTGAGACGGTCCACGATCCGGAGCGCGCGCGCCTGAAGATCATCATCGTGGGCGGACTCGATGCGAGCGCCGGATTGCTCAAGGTCGTAGGCGCAATCGTCGAGGCCGCATAGTGAGTGCGATCTACAAATCCGAGGCGGGCGCCCGCGCCGTCGAAGCATGCTACCGCGAATTCCTGAACCGCTGGCCTGTGCCGAGCAAGCAGTTCAGCGTGGAGACGCGCGAAGGCGAAACCTTCATCGTCGCTTGCGGTCCCGAAACGGCGCCCCCTCTGCTGCTGTTTCACGGTTCGGGTGCGAATGCGACGGCGTGGCTCGCAGACATCGCGAGCTGGTCCGAGCAATTCCGCGTCTATGCCGTCGACATGATCGGCGAGCCCGGTTTGAGCGCGCCGTCGCGTCCGCCGCTCGCCTCCGATACCTATGTCCTGTGGCTGGACGATGTGATGGCCGCGTTATCGATCGCGCGCGCGTCGATCGTCGGCTTATCGCTCGGCGGCTGGCTCGCGCTCGACTATGCGACGCGGCGGCCGGAGCGTGTCGAAAAACTCGCACTGATGTGCCCGGCGGGTGTCGGCCGCCAGAAGAATTTCCTGCTCAAGGCGTTGCCGCTGATGCTGCTGGGCACGTGGGGCAATCGCAAAGTGCGGGAAATGGTGTTCGGCCGCGCCAATGGGCCCATGTCGCCGGGACAAACCCGGATGCGCGATTTCATGCTGCTCATCTTCCGGCACTTTTGCCCGCGCGTGGTGAAGATTCCCCTATTCGGCGACGATACGCTCAAACGTCTGACCATGCCGGTGCTGGCAATCGTCGGCGGCAAAGATGTGATGCTGGATTCCGCCGACACGCGCGCGCGACTGGCACGCGATGTCCCGCATGCCGACATTCGGTTTCTGCCGGACGCGCGGCATTACATTCCCGGGCAGACGGCGACAGTTCTGGAATTTCTCCGCAAGGCGACATCGGCAGCTTGATGCCATAGTTGCGAGCAATGAGCTTTTTCGGCACCATACCGCCTCGTTGAAACGGTGGCGCGCGTTGCACGACGCGAAGACTGCCGCGACAAAAAGGGTAGGATTCAATGTCGAATGATTCGCCGCTCTCGGGCGGCCTTGCGCGACGTGATGTGATTGCGATGGCGGCCGGCGTTGCCGCAGCGGCGGCATCGGGCGGCATCGCGCGTGCGCAGGTGGCGACGGCAGTTACTGCTGCGAAAACCACGAATGGTCCGGTCGCGGGGCTCGTCTATGACGGCGTTCAAACTTTCAAAGGCGTGCGCTATGGCGCGCCGCCGCTCGGCGCGTTGCGGTTTGCCGCACCCCAGAAGCCCACACCATGGGCGGAGCCCGCCGATGCTTCGCATTTCGGCGCCGCCTCGATGCAACTTCGCAGCGGCGGTTCCGCTGTCACATTTCCGGGCACGGTCGGGCTCGCGCTCGAGCAGATCTATTCGACACCCGACGATGTCCAGCGGCAAAACGAAGACTGCCTGTTCCTGAATGTCTGGACACAAGCGGCAAGCGGTGCACGACCCGTCATGGTGTGGTTCCACGGTGGAGGATTCAACTACGGCTCGGGAAGCTGGCCGGCGTATGACGGCCACAATCTCGCCAAGCGTCACGACGTCGTGGTGGTGACGGTGAATCATCGCCTCAACGCCTTCGGCTATCTCTATCTGGGTGATCTCGGTGGAGATCCGAATTCCGGTAACGCCGGTCAGCTCGATCTAATCGCGTCGCTCGAATGGGTGCGCGACAACATCGCGTCCTTCGGGGGCGATCCCGGCAAGGTCACCATCTTCGGGCAATCGGGTGGCGGCGCGAAAGTGTCCACCCTGATGGCGATGCCGGCGGCGAAGGGCCTCTTCCATCGCGCGATCGTCGAAAGCGGCCCGGGCTTGCGCGGCGTGCCAAAGGATATGGCGACCGGAACCGCGAAAGAGGTGATGGCAAAACTCGGCATCGCGGATTCGAAGGCTCTGCAAACCGTGCCGGCGCAGGCTCTCGTCGATGCGGCAACAACGCTTCAGACTCCGGGTGGCCTGGGTCTGTTGCGATTCGCGCCGGTCGTGGACGGCATTAATCTCGCGGCCAATCCGTTCGATCCCGTGGCGCCGGCGCAGTCGGCAAATATTCCGGTGATGATCGGCTGCACCAAGGACGAGCAGACGCTCTACAATGTCGGCATGCCCTGGTGGGGAAAGCTCACCGAAGCCGAGATGACGGAGAAACTCAAAGCGCAATTCGGCGCCAAAACCGACGCGCTGATTGCGGCCGCGAAGAAGGCCAACCCAGCGGATTTGCCAAGCTATCTCTACACCGACATCGTCAGCAAGGCCTTTGCATTCATCGGCTCGGTTACTCTCGCCGAAAGAAAGGCGGCGCAGAACGCGGCGCCCGTTTACATGTATATCTGGAATTGGGGTGCACCCGTCGACGATGGAATTTTGCGCGCGCCCCACACGATGGAGATCGGCTTCGCCTTCGACAATATCGACAAGGGGCCGCTCCTCTATGGCACGGCGCCGTCGACGCAAAAACTTGCAGCTGTTGTGAGCGATTCCTGGGTCGCGTTCGCACGCAGCGGCGATCCGAATACCAAAGACCTGCCGCATTGGCCCGCCTACGACGCCGCGACGCGCGCCACGATGGAGTTCGATCTCGTCAGCAAAATCGTCAACGATCCGAATGAAGATGTGCGCAAGATTCTGATGGGGGCATAAGCAGTGACGGCTAACGCAGTGCGGTCAGCCATGGCAGGAGATGCGCGTTAACCTCTTCGGCGCGCTCCTGCTGGGTCCAGTGGCCGCAGCCTTCCAGCAGATGCGCGCCACGCAGATCGGTCACATGGTTTCGCATTGTGGCGACCGGATCGCCGCGACCGAGCATATCGAACGCGGGATCGCGCGTGCCGGAAATGAACAAAGCGGGTTGCGCGATCTTCCGGTCGGCGAAGCCGCGCAGGAATTCGAAATCGCGGGTGTGATTGCGGTAGCGATTGATCGGGCCGCGGAATCCTGAGCGCTCGAATTCGCCGACGTAATAGTCAAGATCGGATGCCGAGAGCCACGCGGGAAACGGATCGGGATCGACGAGGCCATCCAGCAGCTTTTCGCCGAGCTTCTTGCTTGCGGGCCAGGTGCCGTCCGGCGCATCGCCCGAAATCGCATAATAGAATTTGCGCAGGAAATCGCGTGGGTCCGCCTCCGCTTCGGCTTCCGCCACGCCTTCCTGCTGGAAATAGACCTGATAGAAGAAGAGTCCGCGTCTGGTGAAGATGTCGTCGACCACGTCAATGAAGGATCGCGTGCCCACACCCAGATAAGGCACCGACAGCGCACACACCGCGCGCACGCGCTCCGGCCGCACAAGGGCGGTGTTCCACACGATGGGAGCGCCCCAATCGTGGCCCAGCAATATGGCGCGACCGTCCGGGCTCAGCGCTTCGGCGACACCGGCCACGTCGGCGATCATGCGCTCCATTGTATAGGCTTCGACCGGATGCGGCTTGTCGGAGCCGCCGTAACCGCGCACATCGATCGCGCAGGCGGTGAAGCCGGCCTTCGCGATGGCGCCGATCTGATGCCGCCAGGAATACCAGGACTCCGGAAAGCCATGGACCATGATCACGAGCGGCCCGCTGCCTTCCAGGGCGGCGCGCAGCTTCACATCGGCGAGTTGAACGAATTGGAATTCCGGCACGTTCGGAGCCCTTTTGTTGCCGGAGCGTAGCGCGGCCCTTGCGCTTGCGGAAGCCGTGCTATGCTGGATCGCTCCCGTTTCGTCCGGAGGACATGTGAAGACCGCTCGAAAGAAGGCATCTCGCGCAAAGCCAACCTCGAAGAAATCAAAACCGAAAAAATCGCGGGCACGGAAATCGGCGGCCAGAAAATTGTCCGCCACGCTTCTGGATGCGCAGCTCGACCGCGAACTCGAAGGGACGTTTCCCGCCAGCGATCCTCTGGAATTGACGGAACCGGGTGGCGCGCGCAAATCGCCGCTGCGACGCAAGAAACGCCGCTGAATCTAACTCCACCTCAGACCCTGACTTTCGTCGCGTCGTAGACATCCATCCGATCGGGCACCCGATCGGGAATGTCGGTGGCCGGCACCGCAAGTTCTCTCAGCAATCGCGCGAATTTGCGGGATTCCGGCAGGGCGAAATGTTTTCGCAGAGTTTCTTCATCGGCCCATTGCTCGAAAAACATCAGCCGCATCGGATTTTCGCAGTCGATATGGACGTTGTGCGAGATGCACCCTTCTTCCGTCCGCGAGCGGCGCACGTGCTCGAGGCTGATGCGTATCATCTCCGCGAGCGTCTCGCGCGATGCGGTGGCGGTGCCGGTTACGATGATCATGTCGACACTTCTACCAGACAAAGCGCTTTCGGGCGAGCGGTCAGGGCAGCTTTGCTGCGAGTTCGATGGCGTGAATCTGTCATGCGCCGTCGCAATTCCAATTTTCTTGGGATATGAAATTTGGCCAGCGCCGGACACGACGCCCGGCCGGCGCGTTGGCTGTCGGCGGACTTCAGGAGACGATATGAGCGGTCCCGAAATCGAGAAAACGGAAATCGCCCATCGCGGCTGGACGAAACTGTCCGTCGTGACCTTCGTGCTGCCCGACGGCACTAAATTCGACCGCGAGATCGAAGATCACGGCCGGGCGGCCTGTGTGCTCGCCTATGATCCCGAACGCAGGACCGCGCTGCTCGTGCGCCAGTTCCGGGCGGCGGTATTCCTTACGTCGGGCGACACCGATCTGCTCGAAGTCATCGCCGGCGTGGTCGATGCGGGCGACGGGGCGGACACGGCGCGGCGCGAAGCCATGGAGGAAGCGGGGGTGCAGCTCCACAATCTCGAGACTGTCGCGACGGTCTGGACTTCGCCCGGCATTTCGACCGAGCGCTCCGAGATGTTTCTTGCTGCTTATTCGGCGATCGATCTCACTGGCGAAGGCGGCGGCCTCGCGGGCGAACACGAAGAAATCACGGTTGTGGAAATCGCGTTGCCGGAGCTTGTGGCGCTGGCGGATACCGGACGCATTACCGATATGAAGACGCTTGCATTGGTCCAAACCTTGCGTCTGCGGCATCCGGCATTGTTTCGGGAGCAGACATGACTATGCGCGCGATGCGGCTTGACACGGCTCACGCGCCGCTCGTTTCCGTCGAAATGCCCTCGCCGACATTGCAACCACAGCAATTGCGCATTGCCGTTTCAGCGTGTGCCGTTTGCCGCACCGATCTGCATGTTCTTGACGGCGAATTGCCAGATCCGAAGTTTCCCATCGTGCCCGGTCATGAAATCGTCGGCCGCGCGATCGAACTCGGCAGCGCCGTCACCCAATTCAAGATCGGCGACCGCGTGGGCGTGCCATGGCTCGGTTGGGTCTGTGGCGAATGCGAGTTCTGCAAGCGCGGCGAGGAAAATCTGTGTCCCAATGCGCGGTTCACCGGCTACCAGATCGATGGCGGCTTTGCGACCGAGACGGTTGCCGACGCGCGTTTCGTGTTTGCTTTGCCTCCCAACTATTCCGATGAAGCGGCCGCACCCCTGATGTGCGCGGGGTTAATCGGCTGGCGGTGCCTCAACGCCGCAGGCGATGCCAAGCGGCTTGGTCTCTACGGCTTCGGCGTGGCGGCCCACATCGTCGTGCAGGTCGCACGCTTAAGGGGGCAGGCGGTCTACGCTTTTGTGCGTCCCGGTGACGACAGGGCAGCTGCGTTTGCGCTTCGCATGGGCGCGGTCTGGGCCGGCAATTCCGACGCGTCCGCGCCGCAGCCGCTCGACGCCGCGATCATCTTTGCGCCCGCGGGCGAACTCGTGCCGGCCGCGCTGCGCGCGACCCGTCCGGGCGGGACGGTCGTTTGCGGCGGCATCCATATGAGCGATATCCCGTCCTTCCCCTACGACATCCTCTGGGGCGAGCGCGTGCTGCGCTCGATCGCAAATCTGACGCGTCGGGACGCCGAGGAATTTCTCGCCTTCGCCGCACAGTCCCACATCGAGACATCGACGACCCGCTATCCCCTCGGTGAGGCCAACACCGCGTTGTCCGACCTGCGCGCCGGAAATTTTTCGGGAGCGGCCGTTTTGATCCCCTAAGTCGGGCGCAATGCGCTATCCTGGAGAGACCGAGGGGCGGCACAATGAAGCGCAATGAATTGGGCGTAATCGGCAAAGTGAGCCGGCTCACCCTGGGTGGTGGCGGGATCGGGCTGAT
>JBEKDC010000169.1:0-7436 GCA_050014535.1 Rhizomicrobium sp. | reverse complement strand
GCTTCCGGAGCCTTTCCGCGCGAAGGGATTGAGCCGGACCTCGATTGCGCCGTCTTCCCCGCGCACCGGTTCGTATTCCAGTAACCTTTCGTAGATCGAGCCGAGCTGTTGAACCGACAGATCGCGATAGCTGATCAGTTTCGGTTCCGGTCCCTGCGTTCGCGACAACTTGTCCAGCAGAGGCGCCAGCGCCGCGTCGGGAATTTCGATGTCGTCGAGCAGCCAATGATCCTTGCGATCGAAGAGCCCGCCATTGTACGGCGGCAGCCCTATGCCGGGGTCGCCCTCATCGACAATGCGAAAAAGCGTTCGCGCGTGATTCCAGTAGTGCGGAGCTTTCGCGCTGAAGGTCTCGCCGTCGTCGATCCTCTGGCCGACTTCAAGTCTCACCCGCTTGAACAAACCGTAATCCGCGTAACGTTTGTCGCGTTTCGGGAGAAGGTCGCGATCTTCCGCGTAGAGAATGAACAACAACCGATAAAGAAGCGTCAGGGCCGCTTTACGCACCTCTTCCAACGGCGATGAAGGAGAGGCGGCCGCAATAGCGCGAACGAAATCCGGAAATACCTTGTCGAACACGAGATCGCTGAGATTTTTTGCGACACGCGCTTCCCAGAGCCGGCCCTCCTCCAGGGCCACTTCGTGAAAGGTGCGCCCCTTGTCGCGCGTCGGCAGAAACGCAGCCCGGCGAAACATGAGAATAAAGACCGTGAGCAGGTGATCGGTCTCCTCCTTGGCGGGTGCGAACAAGTCGGCGTCGTAATCCTTGATGTTGAGCAAAGCTCCGAGATCGAACTCGACAAACTGCTCCAGGCGCGATTTCGCACGCTGCCAGTAGAGGCGCCACTTGCGGCCGTTCGAAAGTATACCCCAGAGAATGCGACCTTCCGACATCACGTCGGCGCGCGTCAGGTATCGCAACATCTGCGTGGAGGGGACCTGGTCGCCCTTGCCCTGATCGAGCGGCTGCTCCCATTTCTTGGCTTCGCAGATCACCACGCCACAACGAAATTTATGGGCAGCCTGTTTGCTCTTGTCCGCAAGCTTGAGGGATGCATCGTCGGGCAGCAGGAGTGCGTCGGGAACATCGTCGCGGCCCTTCTCCGCCATCGTATTCTTGCGGAGGATCAGGTTTTCCCAACCGAGAGCGGACAGAACCGGGTAAATGATGCGCTCTTCGGTGTCCGCTTCGTTGTGCTGCGCGCCCGAATGAAAGGGTGCGAATATTTTCCTCAACGCCGATTTGGCTGCGTCGACTTCAATCGGAGAAAGGGCCTGCCAATCCGATGTCTGAAGGATGCCCTCCCGAAGAAAGTCTTCGGTGAAGAGTGTGCCGTTCTGCATGACGGGGAAAACCGCGCGGCTAGATTCGCCGGCCCATACTATCGGAAAAGCGGCTCGACTGCGCGCCGGAGCACTACCGCAACCTGAATCCCGCCGCTTCGAGGCAGGCGCGGATTTCGGCGGCGTGGGTCGCGTCGCGCGCTTCGATGACCAAGCCGAGGTCGGCCGATTTGGCGGGCATGTCCGTGATCATGCGGTTGTGGGACACTTCGAGGATGTTGCCGCCTGCTTCGCCCACCAGGGTTGCGATCTTGGCGAGCAAACCAGGCCGATCCTCGATCTCCACCACCACCGAAAGGATCCGGCCTTCGCGCGACAGCTCGCGCAAAATCACGTTCGACAGCAGCCGCATGTCGATATTGCCGCCGGACAGAACAATGCCGATCTTGCGGCCGCGGAAGATGTCGGGATTGCCGGCCACGGCCGCATAGGCCGCAGCACCCGCGCCTTCGACGACCGTCTTTTCGATTTCGAGCAGAGTCGCCACGGCGCGCTCGATATCTTCCTCGCGCACGAGCAATACGTCTTTCACCAGCGCACCCACGATTCTGCGCGTCAACGCGCCGGGTTCCTTCACCGCGATGCCTTCCGCGATGGTCTGTCCGGCACAAGGCAGCTGCGCACCTTTCAAGGCGTCGTACATCGAGGGATAAAGTCTCGCCTCGACGCCGTAAATTTCGATCGACGGCTTGAGCGCCTTGGCCGCGATGGCGATGCCGGAGATCAATCCGCCGCCGCCGATGGGCACGACGAGCGTGTCCACGTCCGGCACGTCTTCGAGCAGTTCGAGCGCGACGGTGCCCTGGCCCGCGATCACGATCGGATCGTCGTAGGGGTGAATGAAGGTGAGATTTTCGTCGTTCGCGATCGTGCGAGCCCGCTCGTACGATTGGGACAAGGTCGCGCCGTCGATCACGACCCGCGCGCCGAAGCCGCGGGTGTGCTTGACCTTGTTGAACGGCGTGCCTTCCGGCATCACGATGGTGACGGGGACGCCGAGGCGGCCCGCATGATAGGCGACGCCTTGCGCATGGTTGCCGGCCGACATCGCGGCCACGCCCCGTTTGCGCTCTTCGGCCGAGAGCGACAGCAATTTGTTCAGCGCGCCGCGCTCCTTGAACGATGCGGTGAATTGCAGGTTCTCGAATTTCAGGTGGATGTCGCAACCTGCCAGCTGCGACAGCGTGCGGGAATGATGGGTGGGCGTGCGCTCGATCGCGTCGCGGATGCGGCCTGCCGCGGCGCGCACATCGGCAATCGTAACCTCGGGAAAGGTCGATGTTGCCTGGGTCGCCGATGTCGCCTTCTTGGCCAAGCCGCCTCCTCGCCGCGCTTCAAGGCTGGTAGCAGCGGAGGGATTTGAACCCCCGACCAAGGGATTATGATTCCCCTGCTCTACCACTGAGCTACGCTGCCCTGGCGCCAGCCAAGGCGGGGGATTTACGGGCGGGGTCCCGGCCTGTCAAGGCGAAGGCCGATAGCATCGGCCACGGAAACTGTGGCAGGCTGGCCCGCGAGACCCGAGAGGACGAAATCATGATCATCGGCGCGCATATCATGGTCCAGAGCACAAACGATGCTGCCGACAAGGCATTCTTCACCGACATCCTGAAATTGAGTTCGGTCGATGCGGGCGGCGGATTTCTCATCTTCGGCGTTCCGCCGGCGGAAATCGCGCTGCATGAATCCGACAAGAACGGCGCGCACGAATTGTTCCTGATGTGCGACGACATCGAAGATTTCGTTTCGGCGATGAAGAAGAGCAAGGTCGCGACCACGCCGCCCCAAAACCGGGGCTGGGGAACGATGACGCAGATCACGTTGCCGGGAGGCGGCACGCTCGGCGTCTATCAACCCCACCACAAGCGGCCGAAACCGGTCGCAGTGAAAGCGGCAGCGAAGAAGAAAAAGACGCCGAAGAAGAAGACCGCGAAGAAAGCTGCCAAGAAAGCAATCAAGAAAAAGAAGAAATGATCGCTTGGCGCTGAGCGACAAGTATGCCCGCGACGCCGCTCACGCCACCTTGCGCGCCGGCTCGGCGCGGGCAATCCAGCCGCCCCCTAGAACGCGTGTGCTATCGGACGCGTAGAACACGCAAGCCTGGCCGGGCGCGACGGCGTCTTCGATTCCCAGAAGTTCGACCGCTGCGCTGCCGTCCGCGCACGGCGTTACGCGCGCGGCGACGGCCGCGCGCGTCGAACGCACCTTGACCGCGCAGTCGAATGCGCTCGCGGGCGCCGGCATCAGCCAGTTCACATCCGTCAGCGCGATCGTCCGTATGCGGAGCGCTTCCCGCGGACCCACCACGACGCGCGCCTGCAGCGCATCGAGCTTCAGCACAAAAAGCGGCTCGTCATTGCCGGAAAGTCCAAGCCCCTTGCGCTGCCCCACCGTGAAATGAAAAATGCCCTCGTGGCGGCCGAGCACACGGCCTTCGAGATCCACGATCTCGCCGGGCCGGGCCGCATCGGGCCTCAGGCGCTCCACCACCCGCGCATAGTTTCCGTCCGGCACGAAGCAGATGTCCTGGCTGTCGGGCTTCTCCGCCACGGGAAGATCGAGTTCGGCCGCGAGCGCGCGGACCTCGCGCTTCTCCAGCGCACCCAGCGGAAAACGCAGAAAATCGAGTTGCGCGCGCGTCGTCCGGAACAGGAAATAACTTTGGTCGCGCGCGGGATCGGCGGCGCAATGAAGCTCGGCGCCGTCCACGCCTTCGGCACGGCGGACATAATGCCCGGTCGCCAGCACATCGGCGCCCAGTTCGACAGCCGTATCGAGCAGATCGGCGAACTTCACCTTCTCATTGCAGCGCACGCAGGGGATCGGCGTAAATCCCCGCGCATAGGAATCCGCGAAATCCCGCATCACGCGCTCGCGGAAGCGCGATTCGTAATCGAGCACGTAATGGGGGAAGGCAAGCCGCTCGGCCACCCGTCGCGCATCGTAAATATCCTGCCCGGCGCAGCACGCACCCTTCTTCTTGGCAGCCGCTCCCTGATCGTAGAGCTGCAAGGTCACGCCCAGCACGTCATAGCCTTCGCGCTTCAGAAGCGCGGCCGTGACGGAGGAATCCACGCCGCCGGACATCGCGACGACCACGCGGGTTGCGTGCGCGGGCTTGTCAATTCCGAGGCTGTTGCGGGCACTCATGGCGGCAGCCCTATAGGACCGCCGCCTGCCCGTGGCAAGCCGGATCAGCCGGAGGTCGTGGGCGACAGGTAGTTGAGGAGAGAAACCTGGTTCAGCTGCGCCGTCACTTCGGTCGCCGCCTGCAGCGCTGTCTGATCCAGGTTCAGATTGCTGATCGCCGACGCCATGTTCACATTCTGGATGTTCGAGACGAAGCCGGTATAGAGCGTGTTCATGCTCTGCTGCGTGGTCAGCGCCGTTTGCAGTTCCTGGTAGGTGTCGCCGTTTTGGCCGGAGATGGCGTTGACCGTGTCGCTCGCGGCCTGTGCCACGGGAATCTCGTTTGACAGAAACGTCGATTGCGCGCCGGTGAGCGTCGTTCCGAAATTGCCGCTGGAACCGTTGTTGAAATTGGCGACGTCCGCCAGGGTCTGCAGAATTCCCGAGCCGATATTCGACGCCAGCAACCCCACTTGTACTGTCTGTGCTGCTCCCACCTTGACGCTGCCCTTGACGGTGCCGCTGGTGAACGCCTGCGAAACCGAAGGCAGCGACGCCAGATCGCTGAGCGACGTCGTCGTCACGGGCGGCGTGTTGCTCTGGTCGCCGCCATAGATGTAGTTGCCGTTCGAATCCTGCGAATTGAGAATCTGGGTCACCTGATCGTAGATACTCGAGGCATCCGACATCAAGGTCGCGCCCGAATTGTTGGCGACGGCCGAAGTGATGTCCTGCTGCAGCTGGCTTGCGAGCGTCGAAAGCTGTGTCAGCTGAGAAGCCTGAAGGTTGACCTGGTTCAGCCCAAGCTGGGCTGCGGCCTGGTAGGCGGTCGTGGCGTCCACGCCGGCCTGCGCCGATTCGAGCGCGGCCGTCTGATCGCCGATTCCGCCATAGGTCGTCGATGTCAACCCCGTTGCGATCTGCTCCTGGGTCTGATTGAGCGTGATATTGTCCTGGTTCAACTGCGAAATCAGCAACATGCTTTGCGCGCTGGTGGATACCGGTCCGATCGTCATGGCGGCTGCCTCAGGTTACGTCTTGCTGGAGTGTTTGATCGAGCGCCTGTGCGACCTGCAGCATGCGGGCGCCGGCGCTGTAGGCCTGCTGATAGACGACCATCTTGGACAGTTCGTCGTCGAGATTGACGCCGGACGTCTGCGACTGCCGTGCCTGCGCTTCGCTCAGCCGGTCGCTCTGGGTCGTGCTGTTCGTCGATGCCGTTTGTGTCTGGGTCGCGATGTCCTGATAGAACGCGCCCACATAATTCGACAACGACGTGGACTGCGCCGAGAGATTTCCCGCCGCCTGAAAACTCTGCTGCCCGATCGCGACATTCTCGAGCGCATCGAGCCCGCTGGCATCGCCGGACGCCACGATCGGGTCGCCGATGGCCGTCGTGCCGGTGATCGATGGTTGGCCGAAAGCCAGCAAGGACGGGTTCGCGGACAGCGCGGGATTGACGGTGAAACCTTGCGCCTGTGCGGCCAGCTGTTGACTGCCGAGACCGAAGAGTTGCGTAAAGCTCACGCCCGTGGAGCCGCGCTGCGTGGAATCGCTCACCGTATTCAACTGATAGCCCGCATTGCCCGCGGACGGCGTCATGCTGAGCGCGCCGCTGGACGACAGCGTGAAGGTCGCAGCACCGCCGAACGCGGTATTGAGCGCGCTGACGATGTCGCCGATGGTCATGCCGGCCGTGACGGTAACGCTGGCCTGCTTGCCGATCTGCCCGTTCGGACCCTTGAGCACGAACTGCATCGCGCCGCCGTCCGCAAATCCGCCCGCGTCGCCGGCCGACAGCCCGGTCGCCGCAACAGACGGCGCAGAGGATTGGAAAATATTGTTGAGTCCGAAGAATTGCGAGAAACCCGTTCCGCCGCGGCTGGACGGATCGCTCGCATCGTCCTGAACCACAACGCCATTGGTTCCGTTTGCGGAAATCGACAATGCGCCGTTCGAGAAACTGGCCGTGCCGTTCGAACCCAGCGCGGAATTCAAAGCCGCGGTGAAGCTGCCCACTGTCGAGCCAATGCTGACCGACGGCCCGCCGTCGACGGACAACGTGCCCGTATCGAAATCGACATTGATCTGCGACACGAGATTGCCGCTCTGATCGGCCACCGCGATCGTCGTCTGCCCGGTGAAATTGAGGCCGTCGCTCGAAAGAAGCCCGGTGTCCGTTCCGGTCAACGCGGTCGGCGGAGGATAGGCGGAATTCGCATTCGACTGCGCATTGAACGCGAGCGCCGTTTGCTGTGCGAAATTTCCCAGTTCCTGCTGGAAATTCGCGAGCGCGCCGTCGCGCATGCTGACAAGGCCTTCCAACTGCCCGGAGCCCAGATGCGGATCGAGCGCCTGGGTGGGACCCACATTCTGGCCCGTCGCGGGGTCGATCGTCTGCAACGCAATGGGAGGATAGCTGCCGTTCGATCCGCCGCTGTAGGAAAGCTGACCGTAGGTGCTGCCTCCCACCAGGCTCACGCCGTCGCTGGTGCTGACAAGCATCTGCCCGTCGGCCTGCGTCGTCGTCTGCACACCGATATACTGGGAGAGGTTTTGAACGGCCTGATCGCGCTGGTCGAGAAGACCGGACGAATCGTTGCCTTGCGCCTGCGCGGTCTGGATCTGCTGATTGAGAGAGTAGATCTGTTGCAGGAGCGTGTTGACCGAGCCGACCGTCGACGTGACCTGCTGGTCAACCTGGCTTTGCAACCCGCTGATCGAAGACGAAAGGCCCGAGACCGTGGAGGCGAGGTTTTGGAATGCCGAAAGAACGGCCTGTTGGCTGGTGGCCGAATTGGGCGACAACGACGCGCTGTTGAGCGCGGTCGAAACCGCGTCGAGCTGCGAGGTGAGAGATGTACTCGCACCCGGTTGTCCCAGAAGTCCGTTCAACTGCGAGAAGATGCCGGCTTCCGTCGAATATTGCTGGGAAGACGCATTGGCGTTCAAGGTTTCCTGCG
>JBEKDC010000168.1:0-7463 GCA_050014535.1 Rhizomicrobium sp. | reverse complement strand
GACCGAAGCATCTGACGATGAAGATCACGCGCGCCAAGCTCGAAGCCTTGGTCGACGATCTGATCCAGCGCACCGTGGCGCCGGTGAAGCAGGCGTTGAAGGATGCGGGAGTGTCCGCCAACCAGATCGACGAAGTGATCCTCGTCGGCGGCATGACGCGCATGCCGAAAGTGCAGGATGTCGTCAAACAGCTGTTCGGCAAGGAGCCGCACAAGGGAGTCAACCCGGATGAAGTGGTGGCGCTGGGAGCGGCGATCCAGGCCGGCGTGCTGAAAGGCGAAGTGAAGGACGTGCTGCTGCTCGACGTGACCCCGCTGTCGCTGGGCATCGAGACACTGGGCGGCGTGTTCACGCGGCTCATCGAACGCAACACCACCATCCCCACCAAGAAGAGCCAGGTGTTCTCCACCGCCGAAGACAATCAGACGGCGGTGACGATCCGCGTGTTCCAGGGCGAACGCGAAATGGCGGCCGACAACAAGATGCTCGGCCAGTTCGATTTGATGGGCATTCCGCCGGCGCCGCGCGGTATCCCGCAGGTCGAAGTCACGTTCGACATCGACGCCAACGGCATCGTCTCGGTGACGGCGAAAGACAAAGCCACGTCCAAGGAGCAGCAGATCCGCATCCAGGCCTCCGGCGGTCTTTCCGACAAAGACATCGAGAAGATGGTCAAGGAAGCCGAAAGCCACGCCGCCGAAGACAAGAAGAAGCGCGCTTTGGCCGAGGCCAAGAACAACGCCGATGCGCTGATCCATTCGACGGAAAAGGCGATGAGCGAGCATGGCAGCAAGATCGAGGCGGGCGACCGCACGGCCATCGAGGATGCCATTGCGGCGCTCAAGGAATCGATCAAGTCCGACGATCCGGATCAGATCAAGCCGAAAACCGATGCGCTGGCGCAGGCTTCCATGAAGCTCGGCGAAGCGATGTACAAGGCGCAGCAGGCGGCGGGAGCCGCCGAAGGCGCGGGTCCGGCCGAAGGCGGTCAGCCGAAGCCCGACGACAATGTCGTCGATGCGGACTTCGAGGAAGTCGACGAGGACAAGAAAAAGGGCGCCGCGTGATCGGCAAGCCCGGGATTCGGAAATCCGAGGTGGGGGCATCGAATGGGAGCTCCGGCTTCTGATTTCCGTCGTCCCGAATGGGAGCGTGCTCTCATCCCATGAGCAAGCGCGACTATTACGAAGTGCTGGGCTGTGCGAAAGGCGCCTCGATCGAAGAGATCAAGAGCGCCTATCGCAAGCTCGCCAAGGAACATCATCCCGACCGCAATCACGGCGACGACTCGGCCGAAATCCGCTTCAAGGAAGTCAGCGAAGCTTATGAAGTCCTGAAGGACGATCAGAAGCGCGCGGCATACGATCGTTACGGCCACGCGGCCTTCGAGAACGGACGCGGCGGCGGCGCCAACGGTTTCGGTTTCGATTTTTCGTCGTCCTTCACCGATGTGTTCGACGATCTGTTCGGCGAATTCATGGGCGGCAGGCGGGCGCGGCGGCAGAATCGCGGCGGCGATCTGCGCTACAATCTCGAAATCTCGCTGGAAGACGCCTATCGCGGCAAGAGCGCGGAGATCCGCGTCAACACCGCCGTGCCGTGTGAATCCTGCGCAGGCACAGGCGCGGAGCCGGGCTCCAAACCGGAGCAATGTGCGACCTGTTCGGGCGGCGGCAAGGTGCGCGCGCAGCAGGGCTTCTTCACCATCGAGCGGACCTGTCCCAATTGCCGCGGCACGGGCCGCACCATCCGCAATCCGTGCCGATCCTGCCGCGGCTCGGGCCATGTGCAGAAAGAGCGCACGCTCTCCGTCGGCGTTCCGGCCGGCGTGGAGGAAGGCACGCGCATCCGGCTCGCGAGCGAAGGCCAGGCCGGCATGAACGGCGGGCCGCCGGGCGATCTCTACATCTTCATTTCGATTTCGCCGCACCAGATCTTCCAGCGCGACGGTCACGACCTTTATTGCCGCGCGCCGGTGTCGTTCGTCACGGCGGCGCTCGGCGGCACCATCGAAGTGCCCACTTGCGACGGCGGTCGCAGCAAGATCGTCATTCCGGAAGCGACCCAATCGGGAAAGCAGTTTCGCGTGCGCGGCAAAGGCATGCCGGTGATGCGCGGCGGCGGCATGACGGGAGACCTCTACATCGAGGTCACGGTCGAAACGCCTGCCAAGCTCACCAAGAAGCAGAAGGAAATGCTTCGCGCGTTCGAGAAGGAAAGCGAAGAAGGCACCAACCCGGAATCCGAAGGCTTCTTCGCCAAGGTCAAGGAATTCTGGAACCGCAACGGGATGCCGTAATCACGCGCGCGCCAGCAGCGTGTTCATGTTGGGCAATCCTTCGGCTTCGGCATACATTGCTTCGTAGCGACCCTTCTCCAGCAATTCCTTCATGGCGCGGCGCGCGGCACCCAGAGCCGCCTGTCCGATTGCCGTGCCTGCGCTCAGGCGGCGCACGCCTGCGGCCTTCAATTCCGAAGCGTGCGCCAATCCCGGACGGATCAGAATATTGAGCGGCAAATCGACCGCCTTGGCGATCTCATCCATCGCCGCGAGATCGGTCAGCCCGGGCACGAACAGACCGTCGGCATCGGCATCGAGATAGCGTTCGCCGCGCGCAATCGCTTCGCGAACGACGTCTTCGGGCGGAACGAGACGCTTCAGCACGACATCGGTGCGCGCATTGACGAACACATCCACGGCTTCGCGCTCGCACGCGCTCTTGATCGCGGCGATCTTGGCGGCGAGAAGATCGGGCGGCGACGTTCCGTCTTCCAGGTTGATGCCGACGGCGCCGGCGCGCGCGAGCGCCATCACAAGATCCGCAACCGTCCCCGGGTCCGTCGAGAATCCCGCTTCGCTGTCGACGCTGACGGGAATGTTCACGGCGCGAACGATTTCCGCGGTCACCGCGATCAATATCGCCGTCGGCAACGCTTCGCCGTCGGGATAGCCATGCGACCACGAAACGGCCGCGCTCGATGTGGCGATGGCCTTTGCGCCGCAATCCTCTGCGAGACGCGCGCTCGCCGCATCCCAGGCATTCGGGAGCACGAGGATCGAGCCGTCATTGTGAAGTGTGTGGAATTGCGCGGCGCGTGTTGCGTTGGATTGGGGCTGGGACATGTGGGCTCCGATTTTGTGCGAGGCGCGCACTCTAGCGGCTTTTGGTGGGACGTTCGCGAATCATTGCTGACGATTTGCGCGTTTTGCGTCGGCAACCCGCGTCAGGGGCACGCGTTCAACGGACGGTCATGTGTGATGACGCAAGCCATGCGCGCGCCTTGTTGGTCGCCATAAGTGGCGACAAGCTGTTCCTCCAACGTCGCCCATTTGTCGCGCGTGTCGTCGATCGCGGCCTCGACGGCATGGGCGAAATTGTCGGCAACCAGGCCGCGCGGCGTTGTGCCCTTGCCGATCTCAGGATCGATCGTCCCCATATCCTTGTTGAGATAGAGACGCTTCGCGCGCATGAGACCTTCGCCGTAATTGCAGCCGCGTTCTTCCGGTACTTTTTCGAAGCAGCCCGAAATGAGGCCTTGCGGGAACGGCGCATCCGCGCGCAGATCGAGCCACCGCGCGCGACCGGTCTGCGCCAGTCCCGGCACATTCTTAGGTCCGCTCGGTTGCGACGGATCGGCCCGGTCGACCCAGTTCGTACGGGAATAGAAATCCTGCGACGCGTGCAGGAGGATGCCGAAATCCTCGATGACCGTACATTTTACGTTTCCCTTGAACTGGGGCGCGAATGTGCAGGGCAGGGCAATCTGGCTCTGACGGACATTGTTTTCGTCATTCATCAGCTTGCCCGCGTCGCGAACGGCGTCGGCCAGCTTCTCGTGCATCCAGGCGCGGCAGGCCTCGAGGGCCGCCTGGGCGGCGTTTTTGCTTTGCGGATAACCGGGAACGTCGAGCCAGTCGCCCCCGTCGCAATGCATCTTGTTCACAACCATCAGATCGCCGCGATCCGGAATGCCCACGGCGCCTAAACCCGCCTTCCCGCCGGCAAGCGCCTCCAGCGACTCCGGCTCGAAGCAGTCCGTCGTCGAATTGCTGCAGGCGAGTGCGTGACGCGTGATGCGCTGATGTTCCGCATTCTGCCCCATGCCCACGATGGTGCCGAAGGCGAACGCAGGGCCGCCGCAAATCAGCGCCAGCGCGCCGCCGATGAAAAGTCCGCGCGCAAACGGCGTCATGGCGTGAATCCCTCTCCGCGGAAACGATGCGCCGCCACGGCTTTCAAGGTCAACCGGCAATAGGAGCCGCGCCTCGCGTCGGGCTATAGTCCCGAAGCGGCGGATTCGCCGTGCTTCTTTGCGTTGGAAACATGCTCGCAGACCAAATCCGATTCCTGGGTCGCCTGATCGCGCGGCCGTCGCAGGTGGGCGCCGTGGCGCCGTCGAGTCCCGGGCTCGCGCGCGCCATGGCGGCGCAGATCGATCCCGCATGGCGCGGGCCGATTCTCGAACTCGGACCCGGCACCGGCGTGGTGACGGCGGCTCTGATCGCGCGCGGCATTGCGCCGGAGCGCCTCACGTCGATCGAATACGATCCTGATTTTGCGAAGCTGATTGCCGAGCGGTTTCCCGGCGTGCACGTCGTCCGCGGCGATGCCTACGACCTCACGGGAACGCTGGGGCAATCGCTGCGCGAGCCTTTTGCTGCAATCGTTTCAAGTCTGCCGCTGCTCAATGAAACACCCGATCGGCGCCAAAAGCTGATCGAAACGGCATTCCAGCTGATCGCGCCTGCCGCTCCCTTTGTGCAGTTTTCCTACGGGCTGCAATCGCCCGTTCCGCCGTCTGCGACGCTTTCGGTGATCCGCGCCGCGCGAGTGTTGTTCAATCTTCCGCCGGCCCGCGTGTGGGTCTACCGGCGGAAATGAACGTCGGAATATCGAGAGCCTACTCGGCAGCTTCCGCGAGTTGAGGAGCGGCCTGCAGCACGTCTGCGCCGACATGGGCTTCGAACTTGCGGAAATTGTCGCGGAACATCTGCACCAGCTTCTTCGCCTGCGCGTCATAGCCAGCCGTGTCGGCCCAGGTGTCGCGCGGGTTCAGAATCTTCGCATCCACATTCGGCACCGACACCGGCACCCGGAAACGGAAATGCGGATCGATCCGCATCTCGACATTGGCGAGCGTGCCGTCGAGCGCGGCTGCGAGCAGCGCACGCGTCGCCTTGATCGGCATGCGGCTGCCGACGCCGAACGCTCCGCCGGTCCAACCCGTGTTAACGAGCCAGCAATCGGCCTGATGCTGCCCGATCAATTCGCGCAGCAGATTGCCGTATTCGGTCGGATGACGCGGCATAAAAGGCGCGCCGAAGCAGGTGGAGAAGGTCGGCTGCGGCTCCTTGCCGAGGCCCTTCTCGGTGCCGGCAACTTTCGCCGTGAATCCCGACAGGAAGTGATACATCGCCTGGCTGGGTGTGAGCTTCGAGATCGGCGGGAGCACGCCGAACGCGTCAGCCGTCAGCATGATCACGTTCTTCGGATGCGACGCGGTGCCGGTCTTCGACGCATTGGGGATGTAATCGATCGGGTAGGCGGCGCGGGTATTCTCCGTGTAGCGGCCGTCGTCGAGATCGAGCTCGCGCGTTTCCGGATCCATCACGACATTTTCCAGCACGGTGCCGAAGCGCTGGGTGGTGGTGTAGATCTCAGGCTCGGCTTCGGCTGAAAGTTTGATCACCTTCGCGTAACAGCCGCCTTCGAAATTGAACACGCCGTTCTCGGACCAGCCATGCTCGTCGTCGCCCACCAGCGTGCGCGACGCATCGGCGGATAAGGTCGTCTTGCCGGTGCCGGACAGGCCGAAGAAAATCGCGGCGTCGCGATTGTGGCCCACATTGGCAGAGCAATGCATCGGCATCACGCGCTTGGGCGGCAGGAGATAATTGAGGATCGTGAACACCGACTTCTTCATCTCGCCCGCATAGGAGGTGCCGCCGATCAGCACGAGCTTGCGAGTGAAATTGACCGCCACCACGGTTCCCGTCTCGCAGCCATGAATCTTCGGATCGGCCTGGAAGCCGGGAAGATCGATGATCGTGAATTCCGGCGCAAATCCTTCGCGTTGGCCTGCATTCGGCTCGATCAACAGATGCTGAATGAACAGCGAATGCCAGGCGAATTCCGTCACCACACGGACCGGCAAACGGTGCGTCGGATCGGCGCCGCCGAACAGGTCTTGCGCGAACAGCTCGTGGCCTTGCGCATAGGCGATCATCGAATGGAACAGCACATCGAAGGCGGCGGGGGACATCGGCTTGTTGTTGTCCCACCACACCTGGGACTCGCTGGCAGCGTCGCGCACGACAAATTTGTCGGAAGCCGAGCGGCCGGTGTGCTGTCCGGTCAGCACGACCAGCGGTCCGTTCTTTGCGACATGGCCCTCGCCGCGCGCCACCGCCTGCTCATACAGCGCGGGAGCCGTCAGGTTCCAATGCACGGCCTTGAGATTGCGAAAACCCTGATTCTCGAGGCCAAAGGCACTCGGATTTCGCCCGTCTTGGGACATGATAGCTCCTGCTGTCGCACTGCCGCCGGTCTGAGAGCCGGCGTTTTATGGTGGCGGCCCCGGCCGCCTTATAGAACGCAGAATAGGCCCCCAGGGCGCTCTGCCGCAAGAAATCCCTAATCCATTGACGGGAATGCACAAGTTCTTCCAAAGCTTAGGGTGAAGACCAATCGCCACAGCCCGATAGGGGCATCCAGTCGCCTCGCTGGCCTTCTTCCTGGCGCCAGTGTCGGCTAAGACCTGCGGCATGCCGCTGTCCGATGAAGAACTCGAACGCTATGCCCGCCATATCGTGTTGCGCGAGGTGGGAGGTCCTGGGCAAGCGAAACTGGCCGCCGCCCGGGTGCTGGTCATTGGGGCCGGCGGCCTGGGCAGTCCCGTCATCCTTTATCTGGCCGCTGCGGGCGTGGGCACGATCGGCATCGTCGATTTCGACCATGTCACGCTTTCGAACCTCCAGCGGCAGATTGCCCACAGAAGCGCCGATATCGGCCGGCGAAAGACGGCTTCCGCCGGAGACGCAGCCCGCGCGATCAACCCGCATGTCCACATCGAGCCGCATTCGGCGCGCCTGGATGCCGGCAATGCGCTCGATCAGATCGGCCGCTATGACATCGTGGCCGACGGATCGGACAATTTCGCGACCCGCTTCCTCGTCAACGACGCGAGCTATTTTGCAGGCAAGACCCTGGTGTCCGCCGCGGTGACCGAATTCGACGGCCAGCTTGCGACCTTCAAGGCCTATGATCAAAGCGGCAATTATCCTTGCTATCGCTGCCTGTTTCCCGAGCCACCACCGCTGGGAACGGCCCCATCCTGCTCCGAGACAGGTGTGCTGGGGGCTGCTGCAGGCGTGATGGGGACGCTACAGGCCCTCGAAGTTCTGAAGGAAATCCTGGGCATCGGCGAGAGTCTTGCCGGTAAACTGTTGATCTATGAAGCCC
>JBEKDC010000167.1:0-7481 GCA_050014535.1 Rhizomicrobium sp. | reverse complement strand
GAATGCCGCGTAGCCGATGCCGCCGCGCAGGCTGGCCGTCGCACCCGTGAACAGGATCGTGCCGTTGCCGTGCGGCAGCATCAGACGCGCCGCCTCGCGGCCTGCAAGAAAGCCGCCATAGCACGCCATCTCCCACACTTTGCGGAATACGCGCTCGGTGGTTTCGAGAATCGGAAAGTTCACGTTGGCGCCGGGGTTGAACACGCAGACTTCCAGCGGCGCCATGTCATCGGCCGCTTTAAGAAATTGCGTGACGTCTTCTTCCTTGCGGGCATCGAGCGCGCGGGCGACGCAGCGTCCGCCTTCCGCTTCGATCGCCTGGGCAAGCGGAACCAGCTTTTCCGCTGTGCGCCGTCCGGCGAATACGATGTAACCCTCGCGCGCGAACTTCTTCGCGATCGCCGAGCCGATGAAATCGCCAGCGCCGATGATCGCCGCCGTGGCATTGCGCTGCTGCATGGTGTTACTCCACCCTGATCCGACGCGCAAGTAAGTCTTGATTTAAGACTTTGTCAATGGCAGAGTTGGTCGATGCGCTGGCAGACCCTCGATCGCGAAAACTGTTCGCTCGCCCGCACGCTCGCGGTCGTCGGCGACCGGTGGACCTTGCTCATTCTGCGCGACTGCTTCCTGCGGGTGCGCCGGTTCGAGGAATTCGAAGCAAGCCTCAAAATTGCAAGGCGCGTTCTGGCCGAGCGCCTCGCGCTGCTTGTCGAGGATGGCATCCTCGTCAAGCGACCCTACCAGGAACGACCGGTTCGCTACGAATATCGGCTCACCGAAAAAGGCCTGGAGCTATATCCCGCGCTGATCTCGCTCGTGCATTGGGGTGACAAGCATTATGCCGGCAAGAGCGGCCCGCCGCTGCTCCATCGCCATCGCACGTGTGGTCACGATTTCCGCTCCGTGCTCACCTGCTCGGAATGCGGCGAAGCGCTGGACGCACGCGCAGTGGACGTGCGGCCCGGCGCCGCCGCGAAACCCGCGGTCGCTATTCCCGCAACCCATACCCGATCGAGAACAGCCGCCAGACGGTGACGGCCATCACGACCGCGAGCGCCACCGTCACGCCAACGCCAAACCATTGGTTCGCCTCGTTGAAGCCGATCATCGCATAGCGCAATCCGTTGATGAAATAGAAGAACGGATTGACATAGGCCATCCAGTGCATCCAGCCGGGCAGCATGTTCACGGTGTTGAACACGCCGCCGATGAAGGAGAGCGGCGTGATGAAAAACACGTTGAGAATGGTGAGCTGCTCGAAATTGTTGGCCCACAACCCGATGATGATCCCCAACAGTCCGAACACGATCGAAACGGAAATCACCCAATAGAGGAACTCCCAGATGCTCTGGATCGAGGTGACGCCAAACAAAGACGCGATGATCAGGATGCCGATGGCGGTGATGACCGAACGCGCGATCACCACCGACAGCACGCCTGCGATCATCTCGGCATAGGACAAGGGCGAGACCAGCGATTCCTCCACATAGCGCAGGAACCGCGAGAAATAGATCTGTGACGAGGATTGCAGGAACGACGCATTGACAATGTTCATCATCAGGATGCCGGGCAGCACGAATTCGAGATAGCGGTGCCCGCCGATATGGGCGATGCGTCCGCCCACCACGAAGCCGAAGATGAAGATGAACAAAAGCGCCGAAATCCAGGGGGCGATGAACGCCTGGACGGGGACGCGCATCAGGCGCGACCATTCGCGGCGCACGATCGTCCACAGTCCGACCCAGTTGACGAGAGGACCCACCTCGTTCACGGCGCTGCCGTCGCTCATGTGCCCTCTTCGCTCATGCAATTGGCGCTTCGGCGTGATCGGGCTCGGCGCCGGTGGCGCGCAGATAGGCCGCCTCGATCCCGCCCGGCTCGTCGGTGAATTCCTTCTTCGGGCCATGTTTCACGATCTTGCCCTCATAGATGATGGCGATGGTCTGGCACAATCGCTCGATCTCCTCGAGATAATGGGAGGTGAGGAAGATCGTCTTGCCCTCCTTGTTCAGCTGCTGGAGATAGCGCCACAGATCGCGGCGCAGCTCGACGTCCACGCCGGCAGTGGGCTCGTCGAGGATCAGAAGTTGGGGATCGTGGATGAGCGAGCGCGCGAGGATGACGCGGCGCTTGAGTCCGCCCGAAAGATCGCGGAACTGCTTCTTGGCGTGCGCCTCGAGATCGAATTTCTCGATCAGCATGTCCACCCGCGCGTGCCGTTCCGGCGCCTTCATGCCGAAATAGCCGCCCATCCAGTCGATGATGTCGTAGACCTTCGCGAACGTGTCGACATTGAATTCCTGCGGCGACATGCCGATCAGCCGGCGCGCGTCGCGATAGCGCTTCACGGCGTCCACGCCGAAAATCTCGATCGTACCGGAGGTCGGCGTCGCAATCCCCGTGATGCAATGAATCGTCGTCGACTTGCCGGCCCCGTTGGGGCCCAGGAATCCGAAGAAATCTCCTGGAGCCACCTCCAGCGACAAATCGTCGACCGCGAGCGTGCCGCGGCGATAGAGCTTGGTCAGATGGGATATCTTTAAGGCGGGAGTCATTTCAACTCATCTTGGAGTGCGCGCACTATACAGACCGGGCCGGATTGCGAAAGGATTCTGCTATTTCTTGCGTGTCCGCACCTTCGGCGCGCCCCAGCTGTGCGGCGGCGGAACTTCGCCGCCTCCGGGCCGGATCGGCCGCGCCGGGTAACCCCCCAGGCTTATGAGCCTGTCATACATGACGATGGCGCCCGCCATGCCCACATTGATCGAGAATTTGGTGGGGATTTTCACCACGAATTCGCAACGGGCGAGCGTCGCCTCCGACAGCGACATCCGCTCCGAGCCGAACACATAGGCCGCCCGCAACGGATGGCGGAAGCGCGGCAGGTCGACCGCATCGTCCGTGATCTCCACCCCCACGATCCGGCAGCCCTGAGGCAGCCGGAATTCCGCCGCCGTGGCGAAGTCATAGATCGGCAGATGGCCCTCGGCGCTCGAGGTGTCCGATTGGGCGTCGGCCAGCCGCACCTTGCCGTCGATCGTGAAGAAGAAGCTTGCGCCGAACGCATGGGAGATACGCAAAAGATTGCCGAGGTTCATCGGCTTGGAAATCCCGTCGACCCCGACTGCGAAATAGCCGCGCATGGCCCCTCTGCTTTGCGCTATGAGTGTGCGTCTTAGACCCCGGAGCCGTGCTTGGCCAACCCCGTACTTGTTGAAATCACCCGCGGCGACCTCGTGGAGAGCGTCCATCGCGGCTCCATCGCCATTGCCGACGCGGACGGTGCGATCGCGTTTGCGCTGGGCGATGTCGACACACCAGTCTATCCCCGCTCGTCATTGAAGCCGGTTCAGGCGCTGCCGCTCCTCGAATCCGGCGCGGCCGAGGCGTTCGGATTGAGCGACGAGGAAGTGGCGCTCGCCTGCGCCTCGCATTCGGGCGAACCCATGCATACGACGCGCGTGGCGGCGTGGCTCGAACGCATCGGCTGCACGGCGGACGATCTCGCCTGCGGTGCGCATTCGGTGCGCTACGAGCCGGTCTGGGAAGCGATGGTGAAGCGCGGCGAGGCCCCGACGCGCATTCACAACAATTGCTCGGGCAAGCACACGGGCTTCCTCACCGTCGCGCGGCACTGGGATGTCGCGACGGCGGGTTATGAAGCGCACGACCATCCGGTGCAACGCGCGGTCGCAAAGGCGCTGGGCGAATTGTCCGGAATTGGCGGCGAGTTGCCCTGGGGTGTCGATGGCTGTGCTGCGCCAAATTTCGCCCTGCCGCTAAAGGGATTTGCCCGCGCGCTGGCGAAGCTTGCCGCGCCTGCCGTATTGCCCGCGCCGCGTGCGGCTGCCGCGAAGCGGATCGTGCGCGCGATGACGACGCATCCCGAACTCGTGTCCGGCACGGGACGCGCCTGCGCGATCCTGATGCGCGCAGCCAAAGGCCGCGTTGCCGTGAAAACGGGTGCGGAAGGATTCTTCGCCGCGATGATTCCGGAGCTCGGTTTCGGCATCGCGCTCAAGATCGACGACGGTGCGGGCCGCGCATCGGAAACGACCATGGCCGCGATCCTCGACAAATTCGGTCTGCTGGGCGACGACAAACCGGCGCACGCCATGATCCGCGCACCCGTCACCAACACGCGCAGCACGATCGTCGGCGAAAGACGACCTGCGGCTGCGCTCATGAACGCGTCATTTCCTCGGCCATAAGGATCGGCACGCGGAGGCGCGGAACACGCGGAGAAGAAGTGAGGGCACCGATCATGGGCGGTGCGGACTTCCTAGCATCGTCCACGCGCGTACGCGCGCAGATCCTTCTTCTCTGTCTTCTCCGCGGCTCCGCGTGCCCTATTGCTTATCGGCCTTCGCAGCAGCTGCCTCGGCTTGGTCGGCTTGTTGCATTGCCGCCGTGTAGGGTTCGACCGACTTGATCGGGCAAATGCTGCCCATTCCGACGGTGTGATGAACGACCTCATCGCCGCGGCGCAGGCAATCCAGGTCGGAAGTCGAAAACGACTTGAAGCCGAGGCCCAGATCGAGATCGATATTCGTGCAGGGTCCGTAGAGACTCACCTTGAATACGTTGTGGGAGATATTCTCGACGAGGAGAGTCTGCTTATCGACGACCTTGAAGCCATAGATCTGCCGAATCACCAGGCAAGAGGATTGCTGTGCCATCGCCGGCGCTGCGGCGAGAAAGATCAGCAGCGCGATGCCGGTAAATCCGATTTTCCTGCGCGGGCTCATTTCGAACCTTCCTGCTGCGCTTTGGCAGCGGTTGCCGCCTTATCTGCGGCTTCCATCGCCTCCGTGTAGGGGACGACACTCGTGATCGGGCAGCGATCGGGAATGGCGATGTCGTGGGCCAGCACGTAATCGCCCATGCCCAGGCAACTGAGCTCGCCGCCGCCGACCGACTTGAAGCCGATGCGCTCCTTGAACGCGAGATTGTGGCAAAAGCCCATCAGCGTCATCTTGAATTTCTGATGCGTGTCGTCTTCGACGATCAGCGTCTTGTCGTCGATCACCTTCCAGCTCCAGATGCGCCCAAGCTCCAGACATGCCGGAGCGGCCCGCGCCTGCGTGGAAATCATCGGTGTCGCCGCCGCGAGTCCCAAGCCAGCCAATACGAGAGCGGCCGGCAAATACGTCCTCATCGTTCACGTCCCTCGAAGGGCTACCCTCGAACTATAACCAGTTTGCCGCCCCGCGGGGTCAAAGAAAATCATGCGCCGCCCCGTGCCGCGCGGCTTGGCGCGGGCGGCCGGCCTCTCTAAGGTCCGCCCGATTGTCATCCTCGGGAGAACCCCATGAAAGCCGCCCTTTGCACCCATTACGGCCCGCCGGAAGAAATGGTCGTCCAGGATGTGCCGAGCCCAACGCCCCGCAAGGGGCAGGTCGTCGTCACTATAAAGGCCTGCGGCGTGAATTTCCCGGACGTGCTGATGATCCAGGACAAATATCAGTTCAAACCGGCCCTTCCCTTCTCGCCGGGTGGCGAGATCGCCGGCATCGTGAAGGAAGCGGGCGAAGGCGTCACCGCGTTCAAACCGGGAGACCGAGTGATCGTGTCGATCGGCTCCGGCGGTTTCGCGGAAGAGGCCGTGGCCGATGCGGCGCGCTGCGTGCCGATGCCGGCCAATCTCGATTTCGATGTGGCGTCGTCGTTCTTCGTCACCTACGGCACCTCCTATCACGCACTGAAAGACCGCGCGCATATCAAGCCGGGCGAGACTCTGGTGGTGCTGGGAGCAGCCGGCGGCGTGGGACTTTCGGCGGTCGAACTGGGCCACGCGATGGGAGCACGCGTGATCGCGGCCGCTTCGAGCCAGGAGAAAGTCGATCTCGCGAAGAGGCACGGCGCGGATGACGGCTTCGTCTATCCGACCGGCGCGTTGTCACGCGACCAGCAGAAGGCGCTTTCGGAAGACATCAAGCGCTTGACCGGCGGTAACGGCGCGGACGTGCTCTACGATCCCGTCGGCGGCGATTACGCCGAGCCGGCCTTGCGCGCGATGAACTGGCAGGGACGCTATCTCGTGATCGGATTCGCTGCCGGAGATATTCCCCGCGTGCCGCTCAACCTCACGCTGCTCAAGGGCTGCGATATCGTGGGCGTGTTCTGGGGGGCGTCGATGGCGCGCGACCCGAAGACAGGCCTCGCCAACCTCACCGAGATCACCAAATGGATCGCGGAAGGCAAGCTCAAACCGTATGTCTCGGAGCGCATTCCGCTAGCGCGCGCCGGCGAAGCGATCCGCCTCCTGATGGACCGCAAGGCGCAGGGCAAGGTGGTCGTGGTGACGTGAGGCGCGGCGTCGCGTGATCGCTCGGGCCGGATTCGCGATTTTACTGATGCTGGGTCTTTCGGCATCGGGTCCTTACATGGGCTCGCTATCGCCGCCGGACCTCGCACGCATCCGGACGGTTGCGATCATTTCGGCCGTCGGCCAGAGCTTCGCGTTCGAACAAGTGCATCCGTCCGCCTTCGAATGGTTTGCGCCGCCGGATACGCGCTATCTCGAAATCTCCGACTGGAAGATCGACGACGATGTGACGCGCGAAGTGACGGCGATGCTGCCGGCGCGCGTGACGGTCAAGAAAGTCTATTTCCAGCGCGCCGACTTCGGAACATGGAACTACGCCTTGCTCCGGAAACACATTTTCGAACTGAACGGCGATCCCGGCATTGATGCCTATATCCTGGTCCTGCGCGATTGGCACTATGACGCGATCGGCCACAGCGTGCACGATCTACAGGGCCTCGGACTTTATCGGCGCGATTCCGCGGCGGACAAAACTCCGGAAGGCGTCTATGCGAGCTATCGTATCGTGGTCATCGACGCGAACACCGGCGCGATCTTTGCCTCGCGCGAAGCCGCGATGCCGGACGGATCGCTGCCCTGGATGGAGACACCCGCGTCGCTCTGGCCCAAAACGCCGAACGATCTCACCCCCGCCCAACAGAAAGCGCTTTCGGCAGATCTCACTTTGCTCATCGGCAAAACCCTGCCGCGAACCTTGGCGGGGATAAAATTGACGAATTGAAGTCACTTTCTCTTCGCCCGCGCGAGGATGTGAAATATCCGTACAACTTGCACATGCCCGAATTGCTCCCCATCTTGTCTGGCGGGCGTGAGTGGAGGAAGAAAGAATGTCGTTACTGGGCTGGATATTTTTCGGGCTGATCACGGGCTTCATCGCGAGCAAGGTGGTGAACCGCCAGGGCGAAGGCTGTTTCCTCAACATCGCGCTGGGACTCGTCGGCGCGATGGTGGGCGGGTTCATTTTCTCGGAGATCGGCGGATCGAGCATTACCGGCTTCAATCTCTATTCGATCTTCGTGGCGATCATCGGCGCAATCGTGGTGCTGTTCCTCTACCACGCCGTGACGGGAAAACGGACGCTGCGATAGTGCCCGTCTGATCGCCCCCTCTGTGTCGCGGCCCGCCACAGCGGGCCGCCCAGGTGACGCGT
>JBEKDC010000166.1:0-12897 GCA_050014535.1 Rhizomicrobium sp. | reverse complement strand
CTTCGCCGGACTATGAGGCTCGTCCGCCGAAGCTTCAGCGTAGGCGGATGAGGCCCGGCTACGCCAAGGCTTCGCCGGACTATGAGGCTCGTCCGCCGAAGCTTCAGCGTAGGCGGATGAGGGCGGCCGGACAAGAATATCGAACACCGAGATTGGTACTAACTACTCTATCGTCGTTTCTTCGATCTCTTCGCTATGCCCCGGCAGGCGGATCAGCGTGCCGTCGCGGCCGAGGAGCCAGCCGTGGGGTCGCACATCGGACACGCCGCGCAGGAAGGCGCGTTCGGCGAGAAAATTCGGCAGCGGCGGGTTGATGTGCGTGAACACGAGCAACTTCGCGCCTGCGAGATTGGCGATGCGGGCCGCTTCCACCGGAGTCGTGTGATAATCGGGAATGTCGTGCATGATCTTGGCGGGACGCGGATGCCCGGCTGCCGTCATCGCGGCGCCGAGGATTCCCACCAACTCGTTCGATTGCGCCTCGTGGACCAGCACGTCGCTGCCGCGCGCTGCCGCGGCCAGCGGTTCGTAATAGGCGGTGTCGCCGCTGATCGTCACGCTGCGGCCGTCGAAATCGAAGCGATAGCCGTAGGCCGGCTTGACCGGGTCGTGATGTACCTTGATGGCGGTGACTTTCAATCCGGCGTCGTCGAACACCGGCGCTGTCGCGCCGACCATCGGGATCGTGACGGCCACCATGTCCACATCTTCGCGCGGCAGGAATTTTTCGCCATGATGCAAGGTGCGGTAATCGGCATCGTGGGAATAGGCCTGGTTGAACCCGGCGACGACATCCGCGACGCCGGGCGGCCCATACACTTTCAACGGCGAACGCCGTCCGGCAACCCAGGTCTGCAGACGCAGCTCGCCAAGCTCCGCGATGTGGTCGGAATGGAAATGAGTGAGAAGCACGCCGTCGACCTTGTCGAGCGGAATGCGCCACAGCAGCAGATTGCGCACCGAACTCAAGCCAACATCGATTACATAGAGCCGGTCGCCGGCCGCAACCATTGCGCAGCCGCTCGCGCGTTGCAGATCGGGCAGCGGCGAACCCGAACCGCACAACAGCACGGACAACTCTCCCGGCTGCGCCAGCTGCGACACCGGACGGTCGATGATCTGCGTCGCCATCTTGCGGTAAAGCCAGACATCGACATTCGGCGACAATGTTGCGAGCCATGCGCCCGCGAACAGGATGGCGATCGCGGTCGCCGCGGCGAGAAAAATCTTCCGCATGATGTTCAGGCTTTCTTTTGTACTTCTTGGCGCACGCGCAGCCCGTTCTTCTTCAACCGCCACAGCAGCACGTCGAGACGATCCTGGCCGAAGAACGGTTCGCCTTCGAACACCATGGTGGGCACACCCCAATGGCCCGCCGCTTCATGCGCTTTCTGGTTTTCCTGGATGATCGCTTCGTATTTGTGCGCGTCGGCCGCGACCTTTGCATCGAGTGTAGCGAGATCGACACCGGCGCGCGCAGCGGCCTCGGCCAGATGATTGCCCTCATGCCAGTTGACGATTTCGCCGGACCAGATAATGCGGCTCACCTCATTGAGAAACGGCAACCCGCGGCCGATCTCCGCCGCCGCACATCCAAGCCGCGTCAGGCGATGGATATAAGGCTGGTTCGGCGTGGCCGCGCGCGTGGACGGATCGACCACCACAGGATCCGGCCGCGGCCAGCGATAGGGCAGGCCCAGCATCTCGCTGATACGGAACGTGTCGCGCATCAGATAGGCGATCCACAGCGGATTGACGCGGGCAAAGAACTCGCCGGAACGCACCGCCAGTGGATAGACGGGCCGCACGTTGATCGAGAGATCGTAGTCGCGCGCCATTTCCACCAGCCGCGGCGTCGCAAGATAGGAATAGGGACTGCGGAACGACCAATAGAGATCGATAGCCAATGTCATGACACGCTCGCGAAATAGGCGACGCACGCATTGCCCAGTTCGGCGATGGCGCGCGAATCTTCGATTTTTGTGGGCGACCGCTTGTTGAGCACGCCTGTGATCAGGAAACCGTAGATCATCTGCGTCATCACACGGACCTTGAAGCCGGCGTTCTTCGCTTTTAACGCCGTTTCGAGCGCGACGGTGAGCTCGTCGCGGAACCGGAAGATCGTGTCCATCGCGTCCGGATGATCGAGGCCGCGCTCCACGATGGCGCGGAACAGGCCCTTGTGCCGGCTCAATCGCGCCGCGCCGGCCGTGACGAAAGTGCGGATGATGTTCGCAGGCGCGAGTCCTTCCGCGTTTTCGAGCAACCTGGAAACGCCTGTGCGCGCCTCGTCGCGGAACGATTCGGCGATGGCCGAGAACAACGCATCCTTGTCCTTGAAGCGGAAATAGACCGCGCCGACCGAACAATCGGCCACTTCGGCGATGTCGGAAAGCCGCGCGCCGTCATAACCCTTCGAAGCGAACATTTCCTCGGCCGCGACCAGGATGCGCGTGCGCATGGCGCGGCTGCGCGCCTGTTGCGCCGGCAGCGCCCATTTCTCGCCGGACGAAAGATGTTCGTCCGAAGTTTGGCGCGAGGGTTTCGTTTTGCGGCTTGCAGCGGGCACGGCTCGGTGCTAAATCTGAATGTCAATTCAGATATAGACGGGTGCGCCGAACCCGTCAATGCGAGGGTGGAAGATGACGAACTCAGTCGTGCCGAGCGAGACGGGGCTCGAACGCACTTTGCTTATCCGCTGCGCCGCGGGGGCAGCTTCATGAGTACCTACACCATCTATGGCGGCCTCGGCTCGCCTTATTCGATGAAGATGCGCGCGATCCTGCGCTATCGCCGCCTGCCTTATGTGTGGCGGCAGATGGAGATGGGCGACGATCGCGTGTTCAAGCATGTGAAGGCGCCCGTCATTCCCGTGATTCAGTATCCCGACGGCAGCTGGCACAACGATTCCACCCCGATGCTGTTCGAACTCGAGCGGCTGCACGACGAACGCTCCATCGTGCCGGCCGATCCGGCGCAAGCGTTTCTCGCCTGCCTGCTGGAGGATTTCGCGGACGAATGGGGCACCAAGGCGATGTTCCATTATCGCTGGCATCGCGAGCGCGATCAGAAGCAGATGAGCGAGTGGCTCGCCTTCGACCGGCTGAAGGGCCAGGGCCGCAAGACGGTGCTCGATGCGGCGGCGATGTTCCGCGCGCGGCAGGTGGGTCGCATGGCACTTGTCGGCTGCACGCCGGAGAACGCTCCCCTGATCGAGGAAACCGCGCGCACGATCCTGGCGCTGTTCGAGGCTCACGTGACGGAGGAATGTTATCTGTTCGGTACGCAGCCTTCTCTGGCCGATTTCGGCTGGTTCGGGCAATTGTCGCAACTGGCCGTCGATCCCACACCGTCCGACCTGATGCGCGACGAATTTCCGTTCACCTTCCGCTGGCTGATGAATCTCGACGACGCGTCCGGCGTGGACGGCGCGTGGCGTGAAGCTCATGCGGCGCTGCCGCCGGCAATCACCGGATTGCTCAAACTCGCGGGCGACCTCTATTTCCCGTTCCTGTGCGCCAATGCGGACGCCGTCGCCAAAGGGGCGGACACATTCACCGTCACCTTGCTGGGCAAGCCCTATTCGCAAGGTGCGTTCAAGTACCAAGTGAAATGCCTCGCAGAATTGCGCACGGCCTACGCGAAGCTGGATGCGGCAGCACGCTCCCGGCTTGAACCCGTTCTCGCGGCGTCGGGGTGTCTCGCGCCGATTCAGGAGCATTGAGCATGGGCCGCAAGATTCTGTTCATCACCACGGATCAGCAGCGTTACGATTCGTTGGGCTGCAACGGCAACCGCATCTGCAGGACACCCGCGATCGATGCGCTGGCGAAAGACGGCATCAATTACGCGCGCGCCTACAACCAGAACACCGTCTGCATGCCCGCGCGCTCGACCATGCTGACGGGGCAATATGTGCGCACCCATGGCGTGTTCGCGAACGGCGTGCCGCTGCCCGAAAGCGCGCCCAGCGTCGCGCAATATCTGAAAGACAAGGCGGGTTACAAAACCGCGCTGATCGGCAAGGCGCATTTCGAGCCCGGCTTCGACATGACCGGCAAATGGCGCGAGAACCGACGCCAGATGGAAGGCGATTTCGGCCCGTGGCGCGGCTTCGATTATGCGATCCACGCCATGCACATCACCAGTTTTCGCGGGAACCCCGCCGGCCATTACGGCCGCTGGATGCAGAAGAACCATCCGGAATGTTTCGATGCCTCCGCGCCGCTTCTGAACGCGTCGCCCGGCGGCGACACCGGCGCGCCGGAGACCATGAACAATCCCGTGCCGCGCGCGTTCTATCACACCGACTGGCTGGCCGATCTCGCGGTCGAGTGGCTGAACAAGCTCGACGCGCACGAAGACTGGTTCCTGTGGCTCAGCTTTCCCGATCCGCATCATCCCTGGGATCCGCCGGCTTCCGAAAACAAGCGCTGCGACTGGCGCGATCTGCCGCTGCCGGAAGGTTATCCGGGAACGCCGGAAAAAATCCGCGACGTGCTGGCGCAGAAGCCCGCGCATTGGCTCGCCTATTACGACGGCACCTTCGCCAATATCGAAGGCGGCCCGATGAACTTCACGCCGCAGATGCTCAGCCACGACAACATCCGCGAGATCAATGCCAAAGTGCATGTGATGAACGAGCTGATCGACGACGCGGTCGGCCGCGTGATGGCGAAGGTGAAGGCGAAAGGCTGGGACGCCGACACCGACGTGATCTTCACCACCGATCACGGCGAGCTGCAGGGCGATTTCGGATTCGTTTACAAGGGGCCGTTCCATGTCGATGCTCTCATGCGGCTGCCTTTCATCTGGCGGCCCGCGCCGAACGCGAACGTGGCGCCGGCGGCGGTGGCGCAGCCGGTCGAGCAGGTCGATCTTGCGCCGACCTTCTGCGCCATTGCTGGCGTCGAGCCCGCGGAATGGATGCAGGGCAAGGTGCTGCCGACCGCGGAGGACAACACGCGCCAACGCGCCATCTGCGAATGGGACAGCCAGTTTCCCGGCTACGGTTTCCACCTGCGCTCGATCTATCGCGACGGTTTCATGCTCACGCGCTACGAGCCGTCGACTTCGACGCCAAACGGGCTGGAGGAATCCTGGCCGCAATTCGCCGCCATCACCTGCAAGGTGCGTTACGACGGCTCGGAAGGCGAGCTCTACGATCTGAAAAACGACCCGCGCCAATGGCAGAACCTGTGGAGCGACCCCAAGCACCGCTCCCTCAAAAGCGACCTGATCGCCGACCTCTACGATCACTTGCCGCCCGAACGCACGCCGAAGCTGAAGGTCGAAGCGCCGGCGTGAGGTAATTTACGTCTGCGCGGCCGTGAATTGGATTGTACAAAAAACTCACCATGGCCGCCCTCCGAGGCGGCCACCCAGTCGCCGCGCGTTCCGCCTACGTCAAGGCTTCGGCGGACCAGGATATTGTTCTGACCCGCCGTAGCTCTTTAGCGAAGGCGGGCTGCGCGGCGAATGACTCCTTCCAAACTCAGGCAGCACATAATTCGGCTCGGGATGGCCGGATTTAATCCGGCCACGCGCGCTCGCCGACTGGGTTGCCGGGTCGAGCCCGGCAATGGAGAGGTGAGAGTGGCCTCTCGCTCACTGAAAATATCCGGGCACGGAGTGGCCGTGCCCGGATATCTCGCTCGTTCTAAACGTCAGGCCGCAAATCTCTGTCGACTTGCATCAGTTCGACCGGCGCGCCGTTGACTTCGATGAAGGCGACGAGGACGCCGCGGCTCGGGCTGTTGGGCGCAATGAGGATTTTCTGGTCCATGATCGCGGCTTCGAGGTCGTCCACTTCGAACGCGACATGGGCCACCGTCTTCACCAGTTCGGGATAGGAAGCATCGTCCCAATAGCGCTGCCATTGAATGCCGAACGGGTTGTTTTTGTGATCGCTGACCGTGATCTTGAGGCGCGGCAGCGGAATTTCTCCCGCGAAAGAGTCTTTCGTGGGAATGCCGATGTGATTGAATTTCATTATGGTCTCCGGACCGGGCGCGGCGCCACTGCAGCGCAGACGAATGTCCGCCGCTCGCGCGTCGCGCATTGTGGATTGTCGGACGAGCGGTGCGGTCGCACGCGCTCGATCGGTCAGGTCGCTGAAGCCTTCATGAAACGCCCCATGGTCCGAGGGTTGATGCGCGAGGGTGCGATCACATTCGCGCTTTGTCAATCCGAGACGCGAACTTGCCCTGACAGGCTGGCAGGGCTGAGATAGGTTGCGGCGAAGCAAATATTGGACGGGCGCCCGACGCCGTCGATTGTGAGGTTGTGGTGCCGTAAGGTCGTTTTGGATTGGCTTTGCGCGGCCCCCCCATCCGTCCGCCTCGCAATAATTGCGAGGCGTCCACCTTCCCCCGCGCGGGGGGAAGGCTAACAATAAAAAGCGCCGTGTCTTCTTCTTACCAACCTTCCCCCCTCGTGGGGGAAGGTGTCGCGCGGCGCGAGCCGCGTGACGGAAGGGGGGCCGCGCGAAGCCAATTACTCCATCGTTCGCTCGGGCAGCAGCAGAAAGTGCACATGACAAAAACGCAGACGGTTTTCCTGCTCGTATTTCTGCTGGTCGCGGCGGCGGCGGGGGCTGTGTTTTCGACCGGGCTGGTCAATCTCGGCGTCCACGCGACCGATTGCGCGCAGGACAACGAGATCGCGTCGTCCCGGCGCGATGCGATCGACGCCGCCGCGATGGCGTTCGTGAAGGCTGCCCTCGGGCCCAATCCGGCAAGCGCCTATGCCATGATGACGAGTGCGGCGAAAACTTCCGTTCCCGCGGGCAAATTCACGGCCTTCCTGAAGCAAATGAACGAAACCTCCGGCCCGTTCAAGAACACACGGGTTCTCCACACTTATTACATCGAAAGCGCGGGAACCGGCCCCGACGCGCGCGCGATTTGCGGCAAGGTTTCGGGCGACGACTGGGTGTCGGTGCAAGTCAAGCCGGGACTGTCGCAGGCGCATGTCCTCATCGCGTCGTCGACCGCCAACAACGGCTGGGCTCTCACATTGTGGCTCCTGCCGGCAGGCGACGGCTGGCAGGTGCAGTATTTCAACATGAGCGTTTCCAGCATCTCCGGACTCACGCCGGACATGCTGCTGGCGCGCGCGCGCGAGGAACGCGAAGCGGGCCGCTCGTTCAATGCGGCCATGCTTTACACCGGCGTGCAGGGCACGATCGATCGCGGGCCCGCCTTCCAGCTCGGCATCGAACAAGCATTGCAGTGTTCATGCTGCCGCAAGCGGAGTGGAACGGCGAGCAGGATTCGGACGCGAAGAACCGCGCCTTCATCACGGCGTTCATCGCGACGCATCCCGATTATTCGCGCGTGTTCGCCTTTCTGGTGGCCCGCGCGCTCAAGCCGGACAATTCCGGCGGCTACGGAACGGTCTACGAAAACGGCAAGGGCTTCGACTGAAAGCGCGGCCGAGGCTGCCGCCCGAGGGCTGGATTTGCAGCTCGCGCGGTCTTGACTGCCTCCGATTTGCCTCCTGACAAGCTGTCAGGCCTGAGATAGGCTTTGCTCAAAATAACAACTGGGAGAACGTCCGATGGCACTGATCGTCTATGGCGCGAATGTTTCGCCTTTTGTGCGCAAGGTGCGCGTTGTGCTGGACGAGAAAGGCGCAGAATACAAGCTCGAACAGGTGAGCCCGTTTTCGCCGCCGCCGGAGTTCCTGGCGATCAGTCCGCTGAAACGCATTCCCGTGCTGCGCGACACCGACCTGCCGGAACCCAACACCATTCCCGATTCCTCCGCCATTTCCGATTATCTCGAGCACAAGTTCCCGAAGCCCGCGCTTTATCCCGCCGATCCGTTCCTGCGCGCCCGCGCGATCTTCTTCGAGGAATATGCCGACACCATTCTCGCGCAGACCTTGGGCCCCGGCGTGTTCTTCGAGCGCATCGTCAAGAAAATGCTGCGCCAACAGCCGGACGAAGCCGCGGTGGCCGCCGTGCTCAAGGACAAGATCCCGCCACTGTTCGACTACCTGGAAAAGGAAATCGGCGCGAAGAAGCACTTCGTGGCCGACATGTTCAGCATCGCCGATATCTCGATGGGCTCGATGTTCGTCAATTTCGAGCACGCGGGCGAAACGGTGGACGCCGCGCGCTGGCCCCATCTCGCGCGCTATGTCGCCGCGATCCATGCGCGGCCTTCGTTCAAGGCGCTGATCGACGAAGAGCGCCCGCTCTGCGACCGCATGCGCGCCGCCTGAGGCGCCGCGCCATGCTCCGCCCCGATCGCGTCGCGAACGCGCCAAATGCGCAGGACCGTCTTGGTTTCCTGCGCATCTTTGCCTATGTGCTGCCGGCTCTTCCTCTCGCCGCGCTCGGTATGCCCATCGTCGTCCACCTGCCGCAATATTACGCGTCGAAGGAAGTCGGACTCGGCCTTGCCGTCACCGGCGTGATCTTCAGCGTCATGCGCATCTTCGACGTCGCGATCGATCCGATCACCGGCTATTTGAGCGATCGCTGGCGCACGCCATTCGGGCGGCGAAAGCCCTTGATTCTCATCGGCACGCCCATCCTCGCGCTCGGCATCTGGATGGTGTTCGTTCCGGGAGGGCACGTCGGCGTGCCCTATCTCTGCTTCTGGCTGTTCGTGATGTATCTCGGCTGGTCGATGACCGTGATCCCGCATCTGTCGTGGGGCGCGGAATTGTCGCCCGACTATAACGAACGAAGCCGCATCTATGGCTGGGTGCAGGTCTCCACGCTCGTCGGATTCATTGGCGTTCTTGTGATGCCCGCCATTCTGGAGCACGGCAAGGCGAGCCAGGCCGTCCAGGTCATGTCGATGGCGATCTTCGCCATCGCGCTTCTGGTTCCTTCAGTCGCGCTCTGTCTGGGCATCGTTCCCGAGCCGCCGGTGAAGCTCAAGACGCACGCGCCGTTCCTGCCCACGCTGAGATTCCTGCTGAAGGAAGACGCGATCCGACGCGTGATGGCGGTCGATCTCATCGAATCCCTCAATCAGGGCGCGCGCGGCGCCATGTTCTTTTTCTTTGCGCGGCTTGCGCTCGGCCAGCCCAAATGGGCGGGAACGCTGCTTCTCATCTATTTCGTGTCCGGCGTGATATTCATCCCGGGCTGGATCGCGCTGGCCCGGAGGCTCGGCAAGCATCGCGCGCTGGTCTGCTGCTACGTTTACGGAATCGTCACCGGGCCGTTGATGTTCCTGATCGCGCCGGGGAATCTCGTCGCAGCCGTCTCGGTGCTGGTCGTGACGGGCGTGAGCTATGGCGCGCCGGCGTTTCTCCTTCGCGCCATGATGGCGGACGTCGCCGATGCCGATACCGCCGAGCACGGCGCGGAGCGTGCGGGGCTCATGTATTCCTTCCTGTCGTTGACCAGCAAATTCGGTATCGGCGCGGCGGTCGGGATCACCTTCCCGATCCTCGCCTGGATGGGATTCGATCCGCAGCACCTGAATGCTCCCGCTGCGATCGAGCATATGCGGCTGTTCTATATCCTTCTGCCCATTGCGCTTGCTTGTATCACGCTCACGATAACGCTGGGCTACAAGCTCGACGAAGCGAAGCAGCAGCGCTTGCGCGAGACGATCGACCGCGCTCGCGCGGCGCATCGCTCGGCCGACGACATCCTGCCGCCGGGACTTCTCGACGGTGGGGCGGCGCTCGCTTCCGATTCCGAGGCCGTGTCGCATGTCATCGGCACGGGCGATTGACGCTTGCGCGAATAAAATTCTCACGCGGAGGCGCGGAGAACACGGAGAAAAAGGGAGAAGTGGGAGAAGTTTCATGCGCGCATTCGCGCGCGGCTCATTTCTTCTCCGTGTCCCGCGTGGCTCCGTGGCGCATTTATTTTTTTCCGCGGCTCCGCGCCTCCGCGTGCTACAATTTTCCCGACCGAAACCGTTTGAGGGACTCTCCCTATGATCGATCTCTACACCGCCGCCACGCCGAACGGCTGGAAGGCGTCCGTCACGCTTGAGGAGCTGGCGGTTCCCTACGAAGTGCATGCCATCGAGATGTCCAAGGGGATGCAGAAGGAGCCATGGTATCTCAAGATCAATCCGAACGGGCGCATCCCGGCCATCGTCGATCGCGACGAGGACAATTTCGCGGTGTTCGAATCCGGCGCGCTGATGATCTATCTCGCCGAGAAGACGGGAAAGCTGCTGCCCGCCGACCGCAAGGGCCGCAGCCTCGTCATTCAGTGGTTGATGTTTCAGATGGGCGGCATCGGCCCGATGATGGGGCAGGCGAATGTGTTCTACCGCTATTGGCCGGAAAAGATTCAATCGGTGATCGACCGCTACCAGAATGAATCGCGCCGGTTGTTCGAAGTGTTGAACGGACGCCTCGCCGAACACGAATATCTCGCGGGCGATTACTCCATCGCGGATATCGCCAATTGGTGCTGGGTGCGCACGCATCCCTGGTCCGGCGTATCTGTCGAAGGGCTCACCCACCTGCAGCGCTGGATCGATGCGATCGCCGAACGTCCCGCGGTGCAGCGCGGCGTCAAAGTGCCGGTCGATCTTGCGGCCCTGCGCAAAGGCGACGGCGAAGGCGCCAAGAAGATGGTCGAAGACGCGCAGAAGATCGTGCAGAGGTAATTGCTCACCCGCCCCGTGAGGGCGGGTCGAAAAATTCGAAGAATTTTTCGGGGCGGGGTGATGTTGATCGACCACCCCGCCCCGAAATTCTCTTTTCGCTGGCGCTCAAAGATAATTTCGACCCGCCCTCACGGGGGCGGGTGTAAGAAATTTGAGGCGGCTCACCGCGATTTCTTCTTCCTCGCCGCATATTGATTGAGGGCTTCGACGAGGCCCGAGAACGCCACCGCGAAGTAGAGATAACCGCGCGGGATGTGGAAGTGTGCGGCGTCGGCGATCAGCGCCATGCCGATCAGGAGCAGGAAGCTCAGCGCGAGCATCTTGACCGTGGGATGGCGGTTGATGAATTCCGCTACTAGCCCCGACGCCACCAGCATCACGATCATCGCGATCACCACCGCCGCAATCATGATCGACAGATGCTCGGCCATGCCCACAGCCGTCACGATAGAGTCGATCGAGAACACCAGATCGAAGATTGCGATCTGGACGATCACTGCGAACAGCGACGCGGTCGCTTTCCTCCGGTGTGTGTCCTCGCCTTCGACGAGGCCGTGGATTTCGCGCGTGCCCTTGGTGAGCAGGAACAATCCCCCCGCGCCGAAGACCAGGTCTCGCCACGACAGATCCATGCCCCACAGCGTGACGACGGGCGTCGAAAGCGAAATGATCCATGCGATCGAGCTCAGAAGAGCCACGCGCATGATGAGCGCAAATGCGAGCCCCGTGCGCCGCGCGGCGGCCCTTTGCGCGGGTTCGAGCTGGTGCGACGCGATGGAAAGGAAAACGATGTTGTCGATGCCGAGCACGATCTCGAGCGCGGTCAGGGTCGCGAGACTGGCCCAGGCATGCGGATCGCCGAGGAGAGCGAGCACCGGCCTAAAACCAGCTGCGCGCGAGCGCGGGGAACCACAGCAGAACCACTTCGCGGGTGACGAGGAGGCCGATGGCGGCGCCCACGAACACGTCGCTCAGGAAATGCGAGTTGAGCATGACCCGCGTCAACGCGAGATATAGCGCGATGGCGAACCAGAGTAACGCAAGCGCGGGCAGGGCACCCGACAGGATTGTTGCAACGCTGAAGATCGTCAGCGCATGGCCGGAGGGAAAGGAATCGTAGCTCAGATCGAAGCCCAGCGGGCGAAAGCCTGAGAGGCCGAAATCGAGTTCGTCGCGCGGCCGCCTGCGGCCCAGCAAAATCTTGGTCGAATGCAGGATGATGCTTCCGATTGCGAGACTTACGACAAAGGCAAGCGCAGCCGCCTCGACGAGGTCGCCGTCAGCGCTCCGACCGAACTTCCAGGCCAGAGCATGCGCTGCAGCAAAAGCGACAACGGCAACCACCAGCCAATGCGCGCCTTTGGCCCAATCGGTCGTCGCGTGCACCATGCGCTCGGTGCGGAAGTCGATCCGGTCATGGATGACATGCACCGCCCGCCGGTCGATGGCGAAGCATGCGGCGCCCCCGGCAAGCAGAAAAAGTCCCAGCCACAGCAGCATCGGGCCTGATTGCCGCGCCCCGCCGCCCCTGTCAAACGGGAGGGGCTAGTGACGGCCGCGCCCAAGGGCTAGAGTCCGCCGGACGCTATCCCAAACAATGGCCTTTCGGCCCCCATGGAGGAACTCTCATGAATTTCGATTATTCGCCAAAGCAGAAGGAATGGATGAAACGCGTCAGCGACTTCTTCGAGCACCACATCTATCCGGCCGAAGAGGTCTACAACGCCCAGATGGAAGAAGCGACGAAGAAGGGCAATCGCTGGATCGTCGTACCCGTCGTCGAGGAGTTGAAGAAGAAAGCGAAGGCGCAGGGCCTGTGGAACATGTTCCTGCCGCACAGCGATCACGGCCCCGGCCTCACCAATCTCGAATATGCGCCGCTGGCCGAAATGATGGGCCGCGTCGGCTTCGCCTCCGAGGCGTTCAACTGCTCGGCGCCGGACACCGGCAACATGGAAGTGCTCGACCGCTACGGCAGCCCTTATCAGCAGGATAAATGGCTGAAGCCGCTTCTCGCCGGCGAGATCCGCTCGGCCTATATCATGACGGAGCCCGCCGTCGCCTCGTCGGACGCCACGAACATCGCCACCCGCATCGAGCGCAAGAGCGATCACTATGTGATCAACGGCCGCAAATGGTGGTCGTCGGGCGTGGGCGATCCGCGCTGCAAGATCATGATCGTGATGGGCAAGACCGATCCCGACACCGACAAATATCGCCAGCAATCGCAAGTCCTCGTGCCGATGGACAGCCCCGGGGTCAAGATCCTCCGCATGCTGCCCGTGTTCGGTTATGACGA
>JBEKDC010000165.1:0-7923 GCA_050014535.1 Rhizomicrobium sp. | reverse complement strand
TTACGAATGCGACCGCTGACCAAGTTACGGAAGCGAGAGCCATTTCCATTGCAGAGGCAAGCTGTGCGTCTGTGCAACACTCCCAAGGCGTTCCACACGCCTCACTGAGACATGGACTTTGGAGCGTAGAGTGGCCTCCGATGGAAGGATCAGGTTGGTATCCGATTGTCGATGTGGACGGGACCACAGGAAAGCCGACGGGCTGCACAGAATTTAGCATCAAGCCGTTCTACGGCCCGATCCCGTCAAACGCGAAGCCAAATATGCCATTAGACGCAAGGTCGAATTAGGATGCTACCCGAAAATATGCCTGTCGAACGGCACGTGCCGCTCGCAGATCAAGATTGATTGCGTTACGGTACTCCCAACAAAAAAGGGTTGGGGGCTTCGATGGACGAGGATTTCGGCAAGCTTGTCGCGCGACTGACGGTGGGCGTGTTGCTGCTTTTTCACGGCGTGCACAAGGTTCTGACCGGAATCGAGCCCATCAAGCACATGGTGGCGGCCCAGGGCCTTCCGGAATGGCTTTCCTATGGCGTCTATGTGGGCGAAGTGGTGGGGCCCATCCTTGTGATCGTCGGGTTTTTGTCGCGCGCCGGCGGCCTGCTGATCGTCATCAACATGATCGTCGCAGTGGCGCTTGCCGTGCTGAACAAGGAAGCGTCTCTGGTCGGATTGGGCCCGTTCGGCGGCTACGGGCTCGAGGTGGAAGCGTTCTTCCTGTTCTCGAGTCTGGCCGTGGTGTTTCTCGGCGCCGGCCGCTTCAGTGTCGGCGGACCGGACGGACGCTGGAACTGACGGGGTTCAGGTTTTTGCGTCGATCAGGAAATGGCCGCGCAACGCCGCGATGGGTTTCGTTTCGTCTTCCTGCCACAGCTCCGCATGGACATTGACCACGCGGCGGCCCTGGCGCGCGATGCGGGCGCGCGCATAGGTTTCGACCGGCCGCCCGGTGCGCAGATAATCGACGGTGATATCGACCGGCTTGGGCATTTTCGCCGCGCGCGTTTCCCACACCACCTGGACGATCGCGGCCGTCTCGAGCAGCGAGCCGATGACACCGCCGTGAAGAGCGGGCAGCATCGGGTTGCCGACAAGACGCTCGGCGAACGGCATGATCAGGCTGACCGCGCCGTCCTTCACCAACGCGCGAATGCCCAGATAGCGGCAATGGGGGATCGCCGCGATGAGCGCGTCGGGATCCGGATCGCGTCCTTCGGCGATGGCACGCGCGAGCAGCTCCATCGCCCTACTCCGCAGCCGGCGGCAGGGAATAGCCGCCGCGGATGAGCATGAAGGCGCCCGTGCAGAGCGCGATGGGTTCTTCGCGGGAGCCCTGATGGGCGAGGCCGCGCACGAACGCGATTTCGTGGCCGACCTTGAGGCACTCCGCTTCCGCGAAAATGTCCTGTCCGGGCACGGCCGGCTTCATGTAATCGATGCGCAGGTCGAGCGTCGCGATGGGCATGGGAGTCCGCAGGGCCGCCGTCACGCACATCCCGCAAGTATGATCCAGAATGCCGGTGATCACGCCGCCATGGACGATGCCCGTATCGGGATCGCCCACGAGATCCGGACCATAGGGCAGCCGCATGCGCGCGCGGCCGGGAGCGACCATCTCCAGCACTTCGCCTTTCAACCCCGCAATATAGGCCGTCTGGCCCATCTGCTTGCCGAGGTCCCGGAGCCTGTCGAACCAGTTGTCGCTCATGGCGCTGGTTGAAGGCGAAGCCGATTGCCCTGTCAAATCCGGCGGATTAGGCCGAAAGTTGACGGCACGTCACGATCCTTTAGAATTGGGACCGTCACATCGGGGATTTCCCATTGGATATCGAACTGATCAAAACCGCGCCGCGGCCTGCCCCTAGACCCACCGGCAAGCGCGAGCAGACAAAGGCCCAGAACCGCCAGACGATCCTGGAAGCGGCGCGGCTTGTGTTTGCCGAACTCGGCTATGGGGCGACGACCGTGCGCGACATCATTCGCGCGACGCCGCTCGCGTCGGGCACCTTCTACAATTATTTCCAGTCGAAGGAAGAAGTGTTTCAGGCGATCCAGGACGAAAGCGCGCTGCGAATCCGGCCGCGCCTGCACGAGGAGCGCGCCAAGGCCGCGACGGTGGAGGAATTCATTTCGGGCACTTTCCGCACCTTCTTCGAGTTCGTCGCCGGCGACCACTCGAACTTTCGCACCTTGCGCATGAACACCGACACACTGCGCGTGCGCATGGATACGCCGGAGACCATCGCGGGATTCGAGGAACTTCGTGAAGATCTCTTGAGCGCCATCGCCAAAGGGATGTTTCCGCCGGTCGATGCGGACTTCCTGATGGCCTCCATCGTCGGTGTCGCGTTCGAATTGGCCGAGAGGATGTCCAGGCGGGAGATCAGGGATCCGGCAGTCGCCACCGCCTTTGCCACGGCCTTGTTCCTGGGCGGCATCCGCGCTCTTCCCATGACGGCCGGCGACGGTGTTGCATGAAGGCGCTTGTCTGCCGGAGCAATGCCGAAGATCTGAATGCGTTGCGTTTCGAGGACATGATCCTGCCGGCCCTCCCGCCGGACCATGTGCGGGTGCGCGTGCGCGCGGCCTCCGTGAATTTCCCCGACATTCTGATGGCACAGGGCAAATACCAGCACCGGCCGCCATTGCCCTATGTCGTCGGCGGCGAAATGGCCGGCGAAGTGATCGCGATCGGCGCCGACGTGACCCGATTCAAAAAAGGCGACCGCGTTGTCGGCGGCGGGTTTTCGGGCGCCTTCGCCGAAGAGGCGCAGGCGCCTCAGTCCTCGTTGCGCGCGATTCCCGACGGCGCGGATTTCGCGACCGCTTCGTCCTACACCACGGCCTATCTGACGGCCTATGTGGCGCTGGTGCGTCGCGGCGAATTGGCGAAGGACGAATGGCTGCTGGTCCATGGCGCGGCAGGGGGCGTGGGGCTGGCTGCCGTCGACCTCGGGCGCGTGTTCGGCGCCCATGTCATCGCGACGGCATCGAGCGATGAGAAACACGCTTTCCTGAAGCAGTATGGCGCGGAATATACTTTGCCGCCGTTCGGGTTCCGCGAGACGGTCAAGGAACTGACGCAGGGTCGCGGCGCCGATGTGATCTACGATCCGGTCGGCGGAGACGTGTTCGACGAATCCGTGCGCTGCATCGCCTTCAACGGACGGTTGCTCGTGGTGGGATTCACCAGCGGACGCATTCCCTCGATCACGGCCAACATGCCGCTGATCAAGGGCTTCTCCGTCGTGGGCGTGCGCGCGGGCGAATATGGCCGCAAATTTCCCGAGCGAGGCCGTGAGAACATCGCGACCATCGACCGCCTCCTCGCGGAAAAGAAAATCCGCCCCCATATCGGCGCGCGGTTCCCGCTGTCCGGCGCACTCGACGCGATGCGCATGCTCCAGGACCGCAAGATCATCGGCAAGGCCGTGATCGAGCCGTAAATTTTAAATCCCACCCTCCCCTTGAGTCCGGCGAAGCCTTGGCGTAGCCGGACTCAAGGGGAGGGTGGAAAACGATTTGATCGCTATCCCGCCGCCAACGCGTCCAGCGCCTTCAGTACCGCGCTTGCCATCTCCTGCGTACCGACTTTCGTCATGCCGGACTGCATGATGTCGGCGGTGCGGTAGCCTTCGGCCAGCACGCGCTCGACGGCGCTTTCGACGAGCTTCGCGTCGTCAACGCGGCCGAAGGAATAACGCAGGCACATCGCGAGCGAGAGGATGCACGCGATGGGATTGGCGAGGCCTTGGCCCGCGATATCCGGCGCGCTGCCGTGGATCGGTTCGTAGAGCGCGGGCTGGCGGCCCGTCTTCGGGTCTTTGGCGCCGAGCGATGCCGACGGCAGCATCCCGATCGAGCCGGTGAGCTGTGCCGCTTCGTCGGACAGCACGTCGCCGAACAGATTGTCGGTGACGATCACGTCGAACTGCTTGGGATTGCGCACCAGCTGCATCGCGAGATTGTCGGCCAGAATGTGCGAGAGCGCGACATCGGAATATTCCGCCTTGTGCACGCGGGTAACGACCTCGCGCCACAACACGCCCGTCACCATCACATTCGATTTCTCGGCCGAGACGACGCGTTTGTCGCGAAGCCGCGCGAGCTCGAACGCAACGCGTGCAATGCGCTCTATTTCGCCGGTCGTATAGACCTGCGTGTCGACGGCGCGCTTCTCGCCATTGGCGAGCACGGTCGTTTCCTTGGGCTCGCCGAAATACACCCCGCCCGTCAATTCGCGCACGATCAGGATATCGAGGCCAGACACGATCTCGGGCTTCAAGGTCGACGCATCCTTCAGCGCATCGAAACACAAGGCGGGTCGCAGATTGGCGAACAGCTGGAGGTCTTTCCTCAGCCGCAACAGCCCGCGCTCCGGCTTCTTCTCAAACGGCAGCGGATCCCATTTGGGACCGCCGACGGCGCCGAACAGGATCGCATCCGCCGCGAACGCCTTGGCCATCATCGCGTCTGTGTCCGGTGTGCCGTAAGTCTCGTAGGACACGCCGCCGACAAGATCCTCTTCGATCTCGAACGACATGTTGCGGTTCTGCGCGAACCAGCCCAGCACGCGGCGCGTCTCGGCGATCACTTCCGGGCCGATGCCATCGCCCGGCAACAATAGAATACAACTCATTTGCGCATGCGCTTCAGGCGTTCGGCCATTTCGGGGCCGCGGCCTTCGCTGCGGTGCAGCTCGTGCGCGAGGGCCGCCTTCAATGTCATGCCTTCGGTGTCGGCCAGCAGCTTCTTGTTGGCGCGGTTGCTGCGCCAGGAATTCGCCAGTACCTCTTTCGTGAACGCCTCGACCGCCGCATCGAGCTCGGCATCGGGCACGCAGAAATTGGCGAGACCCATCGCCTCGGCCTGGCGACCGGAATAAGTCCGCGAGGTGAACATCATTTCCATCGCCTTGGCGCGGCCGACCCGGCGCGGCAGGCGCTGGCTCATGCCCCACACGGGCACGAGATCCCATTTGCCATGCGTGTCCGCAAGCCTGGCCGACTCCGCCACGATCAAAATGTCGCCGCCCAGCGCGAGTTCGAGCCCGCCCGTCAGGCAATGGCCCTGCACCACACAAACAACCGGCATCGGCAGCTCGCTCAATCGCTCGATGGTCTTGCTTTCGAAACTCGCCACATTGCCGCCTTCGCCCCCTCCGCCGATATCGTCCAGATCGTGGCCGGCGCAGAAACTGCGGCCCGCGCCGCGCAGCAACACGCAACCGATCTTGGCGCCGTTTGCTTCGATATAGTCGATGTGCGCGGCGAGCGCCTTGAACACGTCGTAGTTCAACGCATTGAGCTTCTGCGGACGATTGAGCGTCAGCGTGCAGAGGCCGTCTTTTTCGTCGCGGAGGACGAGGTTGTCGCTCATAGCCAAGGCATTTCCATCCTGCGGTGCGCCTCGAAATCGCCAATGCTGCTCTCGTTGCGCAACGTAAGCCCGATATCGTCCCAGCCGTTCAACAGGCATTGCTTGCGAAACGGATCGATCTCGAATTTGAGGCAACCGCCGTCGGGGCCGCGAATCTCCTGCGTCTCAAGATCGATGGAGATCACGGCGTTGGCCCCCCGCTCGGCATCGTCCATCAGCTTGTCGATGTCTTCCTGCGGCAGCGGGATCGGCAGGATGCCGTTCTTGAAGCAGTTGTTGTAGAAAATATCGGCGAAGGACGGCGCCAGCACGCAGCGTATGCCGAAATCGAGCAGCGCCCAGGGTGCATGCTCCCGGCTCGAGCCGCAGCCGAAATTGGCGCCCGCGACGAGAATCTTCGCCTGTTTGTAGGCGGGCTTGTTCAGCACGAAATCCGGATTCTCGCTGCCGTCGGGCCACGTGCGCATTTCGTGGAACAGCGCCAGGCCGAGGCCCGTGCGCTTGATCGTCTTGAGGAATTGCTTGGGGATGATCATGTCGGTGTCGACATTGATCATGGGGAGCGGGGCTGCGACAGCGGTCAGTTTCTTGAAGGGTTCCATGGCGGGCGGACGTTAGCGGCTCGGGGCGCGCGGCTCAAGCCGACAAAGGCTCCGTATCGTGGAAGCGGTGGAGATTGACCTGCCGGCGGCCGTCGGCCGTGACCGAGAGCACGTCCACGAACTTATGGCCCATCAGAATTTCGTCGGGTGTGTAGGAATGGCGCGCATAGATCACATCGGCCAACGTGTCGTCCGTGCCGCTCAGAAGGATCAGGATTTCGAACTGCATATCGTAAAGCTGGTCGATCGTCGCGCCGTAAAGCGGGCTCTTGTCGTCGATGACATGCATGATCGTCCAGGACAGCGCAAAAAGCGGCGAACGCGAGCGCTGCACCTTCAGTTCTTCGAACCGGCGCATGGTGACGCCTTCGAGCGTCGTCGCCTGCCGCGCCAGCGAAACCGAGACCGACGCATCGAAGATCTGGTTGCCGCGCTGGTTGGCCGCCCGGAACATCAAGGTCGGCACACCGTCGAACGGCGCGATCACGGCCACCTTGCTGAAGAGCACGCGCGCGTAGGGCCGAGAAAAGCGGGCAAAACTGACACCCGTCACGGTCGCCATATAGAGAATGCCGAAAAATGCTTCGAACGACACGACGACGTTGACATAGGTCGACCGCGCCAGCATCTCGCTGTTGACCGACGCGATGGTCTGGACGCTGAACAGATACGCATCCCAAAATGAACCCGGCCGCGAATTCGAAATGCCGTGCGGATCGAACACATAAAGCGAGGCAAAAAACAGATTCAACGAACCGAACAGCGCGAGAAGCCCGAGAAAGAACAGCCACCACGGCGCCGTGAGCACGACATGGTAGACGTCCGTCCAGCGTGAGCTGTCCTGTCCTTTGACGACGGCACGTCGCGGCCTCACATTCGGATTGACATAGCGCGGAACCGGCTTGCCGGTTGGGTTCATAGGATGGTGTGGATGGCGCGACGGAGTCGTCATCGGGCCGCGGCGCTTCCGCCGCTCACGCATTCCACCAGCGCAAAGCCCATCACGTCGCGATAAAAAACCAGGCTCGCCTCGGCGTCCCAGACGGGAAAAACGACGTGATCGGTTCTGAGCATAACGACGCGCCTGCTTCTCGCTGCAGTCGAATTTATAGCAGACCCGCGTTCCTGCGCGACAATGGCGATTAAGCAGCCGGCGGCGCGGGCTCGACCGTTTCCGGCGGAGTGACGCGCTGCAGGCGGCTCATGATCAGCGGCACCAGCGCATTCACATTGGCGGCGAGGCCGCCTTCTCCTCCCACGGTCAGGGACAGGTTTTCCGGCATGAAGCGTTGTCCGCCCGCGGCAAGAGCGCGAATGGCGTTGATCAGGGCCGCCTGATCCTTGCCGACGGCCTGCTGCTGCGCTTCGAGGCCTTTGGCGATCGCGAGACCTTCCGCTTCCGTCTTGGCGGCGCTGGCGCGGCCGACCTTGTCCAAGCGATAGGATTCGCCGTCGGCTTCCGCCTGGACGCCTTGCGCCTTGTTCTTGGCGATATCGATGCCGACGGAGGATTTCGCGAGATCGGCCTGCATGTCGGCGCGTCCCTTCGCCTGCTCGAGTTCGAGACGCTGGCCCTGGGCCTGTTCCTCGGCCTTGTAGGTTTCCTTCTGCTGGTTGGCGATTTCGCGCGAGGTGAGCACGTCGACCAATTGCTGCGGGAAGATGACGTCCTGGATGTACACGCCGCGAGTCTCCACGCGATATTCCTTCAGCTTCTCCGTGATGTGCGCCTGCGCCTGGGCCTGCACCTCCTGCCGCTTCTCGATGAAATCGATGGCCGGCATGGATTGCAGCTTGTCGCGGAAATGATTGCCCACCGCGGCCTGCAACACCTCGTTCACGAGATTGAGCATCGTGCCGACGATGGAAATCACTTTCGGCGCTTCGGTGTCGGGAACATGGATCTGCACCTGCAGATCGATGTTGAAGACAAAACCTT
>JBEKDC010000164.1:0-8786 GCA_050014535.1 Rhizomicrobium sp. | reverse complement strand
ATTTGTCGTTGCCGAACACATAGAGCTTCATGCCGTTCGTGTTCTTCAGCATCTCCGCATCGAGGGATTTAAGCATCAGAGCCTCGGTCAGCGGCGCCACTTCGATCAGCTTCTCGCCGCGATAGGCCTCCGCGATCGCTTCGTGGACCGTCGCGGCCACGGGCATTCCCGGGAGCGCCCAAAGCTGCAGCGGCACCTCGACGATCATTCCCCGATAGAAGCGTCCGACATTCGGCGCGAACACCGGCGGATGTTTGAGACCAGAATGGATATGCATTTCCGGCACATGTTTGTGCGCGAGCGCGAGCGCGTAAGTCCGCACCACCGTCTGCACATAGGCGGGCGACGCCTTGTTTTCGAATTCCTCGATCATGGCCTTTCCGCCGCCGGAATAGCCTGACACGGCATTCGTCGTAAGCGGAAAGTCCGGCGGGATCATGCCGGCACGCATCAGCGGCCGAACCAGTGCGAGAAACCCGGTCGCATAGCAGCCCGGGTTGCTTACGAAGCGGGCAGCGGCGATTTTTGCCCGCTGGGCAGGCTCCATTTCCGGAAATCCGTAGGTCCAGCCCTCCGCCACGCGGTGCGCTGTCGACGCGTCAATGACCCGAACGGAAGGGTTTTCGATCATCGCGACCGCCTCGCGCGCCGCCTCGTCCGGCAGGCACAGGACGACGAGATCGGCTTCGTTGAGGGCATCGGCCCGCGCCCGCGGGTTTTTGCGGTCCCGTTCGGCAAGCTGCACAACTTCGAGGTCCACGCGGGCGGCCAGCCTCTCGCGAATCTCCAGGCCGGTCGTGCCGGCCGCGCCATCTATGAACACTCTCGCAACCATGAATTCTCTTACGCTCCCCGTGCCGGCCGCGCCATCATTGACAGAAAGTTACAAGGCCAATTAGCTGGGTGTGCTAGGCGATTCTCCGAATAGCGGGAGTTTCGCAAGGCCGCAACGACCATTTGGGGCTTCCAGGAGCGCCAGCCAGCCACAGGCCATAGGCCTGCAGGAGGATGTGATGGATCAGGTCGATTTCAACAAGCTTTGGCAGAACTTCGTCGATACGGTCACCAACCACTACATGGACTTCAACGGGCGCGTGGGCCGTGCGCAGTTCTGGTGGTACGTACTCGTGGGTTTTGTGCTCGGGATCGGCGTTTCGATCGTGGCAGCCATTACAACCCACTTGCTCTCGACACTGTTTGTACTGGCCCTTCTGCTGCCCAATCTCGGCATGACCGTGAGGCGGCTTCATGATACCGGCAGGCCCGGAATCTGGGCACTGCTGTTGCTGGTGCCGGTAGCCGTCCAAATTCTGTTTGGTTTGATGGTGTTGTCGGTCGGTGTGTGGGCAATCTTTGGACTATTCTATGCGTTATATAATCTGATCGCGCTGGCCTCGCTGGTCGCGCTTCTGATCGTCATTTACTTCTGTGCCCAGCCGGGAACTGCCGGCGACAATGCGTACGGAGCACCGCCTGCCCCATGGGCACCCGGAGGCGCCGCAACTCCAACGGCCCCGCCTTCGACATAGGGCTCAAGCCTTTCGCGATCGCGAAACCGGCGGCGCAATTTGCCGCCGGTTGGCGCGTTAATCCCACCGACCGCTTGCAAACCGTCGGTGCTTTCGGTCCAGTCGCGCTTGGTATCCGCCGAGTGAACTGATCGATGGAACGCGAAACCCTGCCGATTATCGACGTGGCGCCTTTGTTCGGCAGCGACGCATCGTTGCGAGCAGCGGTGGCGCGAGAGATTGCCCACGCCTGCCGCGATCACGGCTTCTTCTATGCGCGGGGCCACGGCATCGCGCCGAAGCTTCTTGCGAGCCTCGATGAGGCAAGCCGCATCTTCTTCGCCCTACCCGAATCCGAAAAGAACGAAATCGCGATGGCGCGCGGCGGCCATGCCTGGCGCGGCTATTTTCCCGTGGGGGGCGAACTCACCTCCGGCAAGCCGGACCAGAAGGAAGGCATCTATTTCGGGTCGGAACTGGGGCCCGACGATCCGCGCGTGGGCCGGGTAATGCCGCTGCACGGCGCCAACCAGTTTCCCGCCCGGCCGCGTGAGTTGCGCGGCGCCGTGCTCGACTATCTGGATGCGGCGACCCGAGCCTCTCATGCCATTCTGGAAGGCATCGCGTTGAGCCTGAGCCTGGAGGCGGATTATTTCCGCCGCCATTACACCGGCGATCCTACGATCCTGTTCCGTATTTTTCACTATCCGGCAATCGCGCGCGCGTCGCAGGATTGGAGCGTCGGCGAACATACCGATTACGGACTGCTCACTTTGCTCGCGCAGGACGATGCGGGCGGATTGCAGGTCAAGACGCAGCGCGGCTGGATCGATGCTGAGCCCGTTCCCGGCACGCTTGTGTGTAATATCGGCGACATGCTCGATCGGCTGACCGGCGGATTTTACCGCTCCACTCCCCATCGCGCCAAAAACGTCAGCGGTCGCGGGCGCTTATCATTTCCGTTTTTTTTCGATCCCGGATTCGACGCCGAGATCCGGCCGCTTCCCGAGCGCGCAACGCAAATTTCGGACGACCGCGAACAGCGCTGGGACCGGCAGAGCGTCCACGATTTCTCCGGCACATATGGCGACTATCTGCTGGGCAAGATCTCGAAAGTGTTTCCGGAACTCCATCGCGACGTGATTTCCTGAACTCGGCTTTCGCAGACGGATTGCCTGCCGATAATCTCCGCGAGAAAGGTCGAAAGCGGCAATGCTCACGATAGGCGACCCGGCGCCCTGGTTCGATGCGCGTTCGCCCAAGCGTGTCGATTTTCATTTTAGCCAGGCGGCTGGACGGTACGTCGTCTTGAGTTTTTTCGGCTCGGCCGAACGCGAAGAGGTCCGCACGATGCTGGACACGCTTCGCGCGCAGGAAGGAATATTCAACGACAGCTTCGCCAGCTTCTTTGCCGTCAGTTGCGATGCGAATGACGAGGCGGAAGCGCGCATCGCGGAGCGCCTGCCCGGTTTTCATATCTATTGGGATGCCTCTGCAAGAATACCTGCGCTCTACGGCCTGACCGCCGAAGAGAACGGACGCAAGTCGATGCGATGCGTCACTTTCGTGCTCGATACCGCCTTGCGCGTTCTTGCGGTCATTCCGTTGTCGGATGCGAGGACCCATGCCCGCGAAGTGATCGAAATGCTTGCCACGCTGCCGCCGCATCCCGAATCCGGCCAGGCGGGCGTTCCGGCGCCGGTGCTCGTCCTGCCGCGCGTGTTCGAGCCCGAATTTTGCAGGCAGCTGATCGAGCGGTTCGAAACGGGCCAAAGCACCGACAGCGGCTTCATGGCCACCGACCCCCAAACGGGAAACACCACCTTCCAGCTGAATCACAGCTTCAAAATGCGCCGGGACGCGCCTATCGATGACGCGGACTTGCGACGTCGGATCGACGCGCGCCTCAGCCGCAGGCTGGTGCCTGAAGTGAAAAAAACGTTCCAGTTCCACGCGACCCGCATCGAGCGTTACATCGTCTCGCGCTACGATGCGAAAGAAGGCGGGTTCTTCCGTCCGCACCGCGACAACACCACCAATGGCACCATGCACCGCCGCTTCGCCGTCACGATCAATCTAAATGCCGAGGACTACGAAGGCGGCGATTTGCGCTTTCCGGAATTCGACCGGCGCAGCTATCGCGCGCCCACGGGGGGCGCTGTGGTGTTCTCATGTTCGTTGCTGCATGAGGCCATGCCGGTGACGAGGGGCACACGTTATGCGTTCTTGCCGTTTCTCTACGACGACGCGGCCGCGGCAATCCGGGAAGCGAATCGCAAATTCGTGGAACACCCAGCCACATAACGATCCGACTCGACATAAAAAAACGCCGGGCAGGAAAATCCTGCCCGGCGCTGCATTCGTTATTCGCAGTCGATTACGGATTCGACGACGTTTGCGGCGTTCCGGCGACGTGGACACCAGTGTCGCCGAGGAACCTGGTAACGATCGGCGTGCCCACGCCGACAGACAAGCTGTAATAGGTGTTCAGATCCGTGGACTCAACATCGTTGTAGCCCTGAATGTTTCTCTGGAACACATGATTGGCCGTCGTGCCGGCTGCGGCGAGGCTGTACAGGAAGGGATTGAGATTGCCCATACGACCATTTTGTTCGACCAGAGCCGATACAACGCCTGCAAATTCCGGCGAGGAGACGCTGGTGCCGATTACGGCATAGAAGCCTCCGCCAACACCGACGCCATAGGCTACGACCACGGAGCTGCGCTGCGTGTTGCCCATGCCGTTGAGAGGGTTGTGGCCACCATTGCAGACATTCAGGTGCGGATTGTAGTCGCTGGCGCCGTATGGGCAGCCGCCGACCTGCATACCGACGTCCGGAACAGCCCGCGCGGTGGTGGATCCCGTCGGCACAAGCGATTGGTAGCTCGGTGCAGCGTAGACTTGGCTGTAACCGCCGCCGGCACCCCACACGGCACCCGTGACGTTGACGCCAACGCCATAGGGATCATTTGGGAATTCCGGATCGTCCCACGCGTTCTGGCCTGCATATTGGGAGTCAAGCGAGCCCGAAACATAGTTGGTGACAACGTTGGTTCCCCCAACCGCGGTCACGTTTGGATCGGAAGCCGGGGTGGAAACGCTGGCGACGTAGTGCGCAGGACCGCCATAGAAATAGGACGGCGTAGGACATTCGTGGCCGGCTTCGTCGCCGGAACTGACGAGGAACGTGATGCCTTCCACGTTACCCTGCAGAAAGAGTTCGTGCTCGGCCGCGAGGACGTCGCGATAGTCCACCCCGCCATTGTAGACCGGGAAATAGAACAGCTCGCATTCGCCGAACGACGAACTGACGACGGACGCGAAGTCGTATTCGTCGATGTCCAGATAACCGGCGAGAATGTTGCCGTCGGACAGATCCGGAATGTCGACCAACACGACGGCAGCGCCGGTTGCGCCGGTCAATTCCTGCTGCGTGTCGAGCGAAGCTTCGAGGGCGGCGCCGCCGCCGAACGGTGCGCCGCCGTCAACATAGAAACGCCCGGCAAGAGTGGGATCGGGAGTACCGGTGATCGTCGACCAGTTTTCGTGATCGAAGAGGGCCTTGATGTCGGAGTCGAGGACGTCGCTCGACATCAATGCCGCAATCACGGTGCCAGTGCCGTTGATCGGATAGTTATTTCCGCCGATGTTCACGGTTGCCGTCGCCGACGGATAGAAGTTGGCCTGTTTCAGGTCGTCGAACCAGTAAGGACCTGTGTCGCTGTAGCGGTTGTTTACAGACGAGCCGGCCGAATTGGATGCGTATCCCTGTATATTCCTTTGGCCGGGATTGCTGGCGGTGCGCGTCGAACCGACATTCAGCGGCTTGTCGCTGACCTTCATGGAATAAGTGTGCGCGACGTGCGGAGCGAAGCTGAAAATCTGCGCGCCGACCGAAGAGAGGGCTGAAGGCATCGTAAACCTATCGTTCGTGACGATATGCGATGTGCCATCCTCGCTCTTCGCGGACACCAGCTTTACGCCGAAATTCTGCGCGACCTGGGCTGTCGTCCCCGTCACGCGCACGCTGCGCAAATAGGTCTTCACGGTGAAGCCGCGCGAGGAGAGGTAGGAAGCGACGCTCTTGATCGCGGCGGCGGAAGGTCCGAACTGTGCGCCGAACTGCGCCGGCGTAAGCCATTTATGGTATTGCGGCGATTTCGGATTCGTCTGCGCCTGCACCAGAGCTTCGAGTCCGCTCTTGTTGCGCAACGGCAGCATGACATCGAAGTGCACGGTGGTTGTGGCTTGCGCCGGACCAACCATTTTCAACGTACCGACCGGCTGGGCATTTGCCGAAGTGGCGGCTGTCGCAATGCACGCAGCCATCGCAGCGCCGTACAGCGCTGTTTTCAGTTTGTTCATGATGTCGTTCCCCTGATTTGCTCGCCAGCCAACACTGGACCGGGCGGATTCATAAACCATTCCCGCCCGGCAGGGAAGCCTTCTAACGATCCATTCGCCGCGGAAAACGTCCGGCTCCCTCGTTCTCTAAGCCGCTGTTTTCGAACCATAGAATGATCGACCGTCGGCGGCTTCGCCCCCGTGTTGCAAGGCAATATCTCCTTGCGCCGGACCGTTCGACCACCGGGGGTGGTTCATATTCTCAACCAATATGGGCGGAAATTATCGTTAAAACCGCGGCACGAGTACGGGTACGATCAAAACAACCGATCACCAGACGATTTCGACCGGCAGCACCTACTTCCGCCGGTACGAATCCGGCCCAGGCGGTTATCGGTGGTGCTTCGGCGAACATCCGAACCGACTCCGATGCTGGGTAGCCCAAGATAGTAGGGGTGTAGTCGCCCGACGACAAAACGGCGGCCACCCGGGCCGCTGTTTTGACGAACAATTTGTAGTCCACCTAGCGCTTCGAGAACTGGAAGCTGCGGCGGGCTTTGGGGCGGCCGTACTTCTTGCGCTCCACGACGCGGCTGTCGCGGGTGAGGAAGCCGCCCAGCTTGAGCGTGGGCCTGAGCGCGGGCTCATAGGAAATGAGCGCCTTCGAAATCCCGTGACGCACAGCACCCGCCTGCCCCGACAAGCCGCCGCCAAGGACGGTGCAGATCACGTCGAACTGGCCGTCGCGATTGGCGGCGATCAGAGGCTGGCGCAGGATCATGCGCAGCACCGGCCGCGCGAAATAGACTTTCTCTTCCTTGCCGTTGACAGTGATGCGGCCCATGCCCGGCTTGATCCAGACGCGCGCGACAGCGTTCTTCCGCTTGCCGGTCGCATAAGCGCGGCCCTTGGAGTCGCGATTGGACTTGGGTTGCTCGCCGGGTTCGGCCTTCTCCGGAACCTTCGCCTTTATCAGGGTCGACTTCAGTTCGCTGAAGCTTTTGACATCTTCCGCCATGATCAGGCCGCCTTCGTCATGCGATAGTTCGTGTTCTTGGGATTCATCGCCGCGATGTCCACCTTCGTGGGCTGTTGCGCCTCATGCGGATGCTCGGCGCCGGGATAAACGCGCAGATGCGATAGCTGGCGACGACCGAGGGGGCCGCGCGGCAGCATGCGCTGCACGGCCTTCTCCACGATCCGCTCCGGGAACTTGCCCGCCAGGATGGCACCGGCGGTGCGTTCCTTGACGCCGCCGATGTAGCCCGTGTGGTGGTAGTAGATTTTCTTCTTCAGCTTGTCGCCCGTGAGCAGCACCTTGGCCGCGTTCACAACAATCACGAAGTCGCCGCCATCCATATGGGGCGTATAGTCGGGCTTATGTTTGCCCCTGAGGCGCAACGCGATCAGCGAAGCAAGCCGGCCGACCACGAGCCCTTCGGCGTCGATGATGACCCACTTCTTGTCGATCTCGGACGCTTTGGCCGAGTAGGTTTTCATATCCCAAGCTCCGGGAGAAATTTCGATCCGGCGGGCCGTGTACGGGGGTGGCGCGCGGGTGTCAAGCGTAAACGGCCATTTTGCAGGGGTTTTCGTATGCGGTATTATAATACCGCTCAATCATCGAGGGCTGGCAAGTGGGCCAGAACGGCCTACATTGCGAGTCATGAACGCTGGCCTACATTGCGAGTCATGAACGCTCCCAGCCCCGAACCACTCGTCCTCGCAGAACGCACCGGCGCGATCGTGCGGCTCACCCTCAATCGCCCCGGCGCGCGCAACGCGTTGAGCGAAGGGTTGATGGCGGCGCTTCAGGACGCTCTCGACGCAGCGGCGCAGGACAAGGCGCTGCGCGTCATCGTCATCGGCGCCGACGGCCCCGCCTTTTCGTCCGGCCACGACCTCAAGGAAATGACGGCGCGGCGCAAGGATGCCGACCGCGGCAAGGCCGCCTTCTCCGCCCTCTTCGCACAATGCTCGAAGCTGATGCAGACGATCGTGCGCCATCCCCGACCCATTATCGCCCAGGTGCAGGGCATCGCCACGGCGGCGGGCTGCCAGCTTGTCGCGAGCTGCGATCTTGCGGTCGCCTCCACGGCCGCGCGCTTCGCTACGCCGGGTGTGAATATCGGGCTTTTCTGTTCCACACCGATGGTGGCGCTGTCGCGCAATGTCTCGCGCAAGCAGGCGATGGAGATGCTGCTGACCGGCGAGATGATTTCGGCGGAGGACGCGCATCGCATCGGGCTGATCAATCGCGTCGTATCGCCCACCGAACTTTCGGATGCCACGACGAAGCTGGCCCAGCTGATCGCGTCGAAGCCGTCCAAGACCGTCAAAATCGGCAAGGAAGCATTCTACCGTCAGCTCGAAATGGGCCTGTCGCAGGCCTACGATTATGCGAGCGAAGTGATGACCACGAACATGCTCGCGGCGGAGGCCGAAGAAGGCATCGGGGCCTTTGTCGAAAAGCGCACACCCAATTGGCCGGAATGATATCCTGATCTCATGCCCCAATATTCCGACGACCTGATCAAGAGCATCCTGCGCTCCACCAAAGCCATCGCGATGGTGGGAGCGAGCGGCAACGACATGCGGCCGTCCTATTTCGCGATGATGTACCTGCTGGCGAAGGGCTTCATCGTGCACCCGATCAATCCGGGGATGGCAGGCAAGAAGATCCAGGGCCAAACCGTCTATGGCTCATTGAAGGACGTGCCCGCCCCTGTCGACATGGTCGATATTTTCCGCGCTTCGGATGCGGCGCCGGGAATCGTGCGCGAAGCGCTGGCCGAGAAAGACCGGCTCGGAATCAAGACCATCTGGATGCAGCTCGGCATCGTCAATGAGGATGCAGCGCAGATGGCGCGCGAGGCCGGCCTCACCGTGATCATGGATCGCTGCCCCAAAATCGAATATGGCAGGCTCTCCGG
>JBEKDC010000163.1:0-7671 GCA_050014535.1 Rhizomicrobium sp. | reverse complement strand
CGCGTTGCATCCATCGCCTTGAGCGCCGCAAGTGACGGTCCTGCCAGAATCGTACGTTGCAAATCGTCCGCAAGGTCGATCGGCGCCGTGAAATTGGGAATCTCGTGGCGGCCCGAAGGCGCATAGTGAAAGAATATGCGCGCCAAAGTCATGGGGTTGCGCGCGCCGGTATCGATGTGATGCGTGCTCGCGAACAGAGTCCATGGCAGTTCGAGATCCTCGAGAATGTCGGCGGCCACCGTCAGCGTGTTCGCATAGCCGTCATCCGACATCAGGAAGACGGTGCGTTCGTGGCGTTCGGGATGGCTCAGCACATCGTCCAGCGCGGCCAATGGCAGGATCTGGAAATTGTCCTTCAGGGTCTTCGCGATAGCCCGGAACGCATGCGCGTCATGCTGGTTCAGTTGAATCCTTGGGTCGTCGATGTGCGGCTCGACGCCATGGAAAAACAGCGCGACCGGCCGGCCGAACGGACGCAGGACGCCGGGTGGGAGCCACCGCGCCAATGTGCGCAACCAATCCGTGCCTCCGGCCATGGGTTTCCTTTTTCGGCTCAGTTTAGGGTCCCCAGTTTAAGATTCGAGATGTCGCCGGATCGTTACCGGCAAGCCGCCATCGGGCCCGATAAGCTGCTATTCTGGGCCGCCCGCACCCGGATAAACCGCATGACCTTCACCCCACCCCTCCGAGAGATTGCGTTTGCCCTGACGGAAATCGCCGGAGCCGGGCGACTGCAGCAGACCCATCCCGGCTTCGACGACGAAACTCTGACCGCCGTTCTGGATGCGGGCGGGAGGCTCGCGCGCGACGTGCTCGCTCCCCTCAATCGCGCCGGTGATGAGATCGGCGCGCGCATCGAGAACGGTCGCGTCCGGGCCGTGCCCGGCTTCGCCGAAGCCTATCGCGCTTTCGCGGATGGTGGCTGGAATGCGCTGGCCGCCGATCCCGACCATGGGGGCCAAGGTTTACCCAAGGCGCTCGAAATTGCCGTCTACGAAATGGTGCACAGCGCGAACATGGCGTTCGGGCTTTGCCCGATGCTGACCCAGGGCGCGATCGAGGCGCTTTCTGTCCACGGCACCGAACGACAAAAGAGTCTCTATTTGCCGAAGCTCATCTCCGGCGAATGGACCGGCACCATGAACCTGACGGAGCCGCAGGCAGGCTCCGACCTCGCCGCGCTGCGCACGCGCGCGGATCCCGACGGCGCGGGCAACTATCGTTTATCCGGACAAAAGATCTTCATCACCTGGGGCGATCACGACATGGCCGACAACATCGTCCATCTCGTGCTTGCGCGATTGCCTGGCGCACCGGACGGCACCAAAGGCGTGTCGCTGTTTCTATCCGCCAAACGGCTGGTCGGCGACGACGGAACGCTCGGCGCGGCGAACGATCTCGGTCCGACCGGCATCGAGCACAAATTGGGAATTCACGGCTCGCCCACCTGCACGATGACCTATAACGGCGCGCGCGCGGAACTGGTCGGTGTCGAGAACCAGGGCCTCGCGCATATGTTCACGATGATGAACGCCGCGCGTTTGCAGGTCGGAACGCAAGGTGTCGCGATCGCAGAGCGCGCCTATCAGCAAGCGCTCGCATTTTCGTTGGACCGCCGACAAGGCAAGTCCGCGTGGACCGGCGAATACCCCGCGCCGATCTTCGATCATCCCGACGTGCGCCGTATGCTGATGTCGATGAAAGCGCGGATCGAGGCGGCGCGCGCGATTTGTCTTTCGACGGCGGTCGCAGCCGATCTCGCGAAGGCCCTGCCCGACGGTGCCGAGCGCGACCGCGCGAAATTGCGCGAAGAACTGTTCACACCTATCGCCAAGGCTTGGTCCACGGACGCGGGCGTCGAAGTCGCGTCCATTGCGCTGCAAGTCCACGGCGGAATGGGATTTATCGAGGAAACCGGCGCGGCGCAGCATTACCGCGACGCGCGCATCGCACCGATCTATGAGGGCACCAACGGCATCCAGGCCATCGACCTTGCCGGTCGCAAACTCGCCCTCGGCAACGGACAAGCGGTGCGCGAACTTGTCGACGACATTTTGCAGACCTGCGCAGAGATCGAGCGTACCGGAAACGAGTGGCTGCTGCCGGTGGCCGCGCGATTGCGCGGCAGCATCGCCGCGATCCGCGATGCGACCGGCTGGCTGATCGAACGGCGCGGCCACGCGCAGCCCGATGCACTTGCCGGCGCGACGGCCTATCTGAAATTGCTGGGCGATGCCGCGGGAGGCTGGATGCTCGCGAAAGGCGCGCTGATCGCCGCAAATCATCTCGGCGATGACGACGACAAATGGTGGCGCACGCGAATCGGCCTTGCGCGGCTGTTCGCCGAAAGCGTTCTCGCAGGTGCACCGGCGCTGGCTGCCGGAGTCATGATGGGTGCGAACGATCTCTCTGCAACAACCCCGCAGGCGCTGGGATCATCGGCTTGATCCGTCCATTGCTCCCGTCAACTTTGTAGGTGAATATTGCAAAGTTTTCGAGGGGGTGAGCGGCGTGTCTTTAAATCTTCTGAACTGTTCGCAAGCCGACCTCGCGCGCTTCGCGCTGGGCACAAGTACGGCCCTGCTGTCCCTGGCCTGCATGGCGTCCGGCGCGGCGGCGTCCGTCACGATCTCTTCGAAGGCGACGTCAAACATCACCTGCACGAGCAGCGTCTGCACGCCTTCGAAGAAAAGCGCCGTCCTGAATGTCGCCCAGCTTGAGAGCCTGCTCGCTGCAGGCAATGTGAAAGTGACGACGGACGCCTCGGACATCGTCGTCTCCGCCGCCCTCACCTGGGCCAGCGGCAGCAGCCTCACGCTCGACGCCTATCGATCCATCACGATCGACGAGCCGGTCGCGGTGGACGGAACCGGCGGATTGAGCCTCGTCACCAATGACGGCGGATCAGGCGGCGCGCTTTTCTTCGGCGCAAAGGGCAATGTGAGCTTCCTGAGCACGTCAAACAACCTGACGATCAACGGCCACGCTTATACTCTCGTAAACGACATCGCGACATTGGCGACCGATATCGCCGCCAACGCCGGCGGCTATTACGCGCTCGCGGCAAGCTACAACGCGATACAGGATGGAACCTATGCGTCGTCGCCGGTTTCCGCGACGTTCAATGGCACTTTCGAGGGGCTCGGGAACGCCATTTCCCATTTGACGATTGACGCCACTAGCGTCACCGAGTTCGGCTTGTTCACGGAGGTAGGCAGCGGCGGGAGGATCGAAAATCTCGGATTGCGCAATGTCAGCATTACAGGAGAGCATGCGAGTTCGGAGATTGGCGGGCTGGCCTTCGCCAACAATGGAACATTGTTCAATGACTTCTTCAGTGGAAAAATCGTAGTGAATGGCGGCGGCCCGATTCTCGGAGGGTTGGTCGCTATTAACAGCGGCGTCATTTCAACATGCTACGCTGAGGGAAGTGTGTTCGCCAGCCATAGTTCAGGTACGACATATGTCGGCGGTCTGGTCGGGGCAAACAGTGGATTCCCGACCGCAGGCTCGATCACGAATTCCTATGCGACCGGTTCCGTGCGTGCGCGGCGGTACGCATCCGCGGGTGGACTCGTGGGCTTCGTCTATTCCGGATCAATTTCCAACTCGTATGCAGCCGCATCCGTAACGAGCGGAAAACAGTCGTTCATTGGCGGGTTGATTGGCGAAACAAACGGTGTCAATGTTATTTCGTCTTATGCCACCGGCGCGGTTTCAGGAGTAAACGCTGGCTTCGTCGGCGGCCTCATCGGGAAATCGGCTGCGACCATTAATTATTCTTATTGGGACACAACGACGAGTGGAATCACAAATCTAAGTCAAGGCGCTGGAAACACCAGCGACGATCCAGGCATAACTGGGGTGAGTTCCACGCAATTGGAGGCCGGATTGCCCGCGGATTTCGACCCAACGATCTGGGGCGAGAACGCCAGCATCAATGGCGGCCTGCCCTATCTCCTCGCAATTCCGCCGACGTGAACGGCCGAGGGGCGACGAAGCCCGGGCCGCGGATAATGCTCGAATTGGGTGCGCCACCCCGACAAAGCTCGAATCCATGTCGAGCGAAGGGGACTGTTCAGCCTATCGCCGCGTGTCGCTGCTGTTTGAAGGCAACGCCTCCGACTTAATTCGGCCCAAAATCCCCTTCAGGCGTTTACCTTTGAGAGAAACAGGGATACCGGCATCCATTGGCCATCGGCATCATGCCCCGGCCCAGGGGCGAGCGGGATCGAATTTAGGGACATTTCCATGCTTGGAAGACTGCTCGCCGCCGGGGCACTGGCGTTGACCTTTGCCTTCGGCGCGATGGCGCCGGCTGCCGGCGCGGCGGACCCCCCGATCGCGGATCCGGCCGCGAAGCAGGTTCAGGCGCTCCACGCCGCACTATTGGACACGATGAAGCGGGGGCATGAACTCGGCATGCAAGGCCGTTACAAGGCGCTCGAGCCGGCCATCGATAGCGCCTTCGATTTCCAGGTCATGCTGCCGTTTATCGTGGGTCCGGCCTGGACCACGATGTCCGATGCCGATCACAAATCCCTCATTGCCGCATTCCGTCGACTGACGCTTGCGAGCTATGCGAGCAATTTCGACAGCTTTAACGGCCAGCGCTTCACGATGGACCCCAATGTGATCCAACGCAGCGGCGACCGCATCGTACAGACGACGCTGATTCCGGTGGGCGATAAGCCCGTGCCGCTCCTCTATCGCATGCGTCAGGCGGGCGAAACCTGGAGGATCATCGACATTTTCCTCGAAGGCTATGTGAGCGAACTCGCGACGCGGCGTTCGGATTTCTCGGCAACCGTCGGATCGGGTGGTGCTCCCGCATTGACAAGAAAGATGAACGATCTGGCGGACGCATTACTGAGCGGCGAGACGAAGCCGTCGCATTGAAGCTTCAACCCCTGTAGCGACCTTCGCGCGGCGAAAAATGCGCCAGCATCGCCGGCAGCAGCAAGAGCACCGACGCCAGGATCCAGCCAAGCGCAATGGCCAGCAGTTTCCCCGTGCTTGCCGTGCCGGGGTGACTTGAAAACCAAAGCGTCCCGAACGCAGACGCTGTCGTGCCTGCGCTCAGAATGACGGCGCGGGTGAGCGGGGATTGCAGAAGGCCCCGAGAACCTGCCCGCCAGGCCATCACGAAGTAAATGTCGAAAGCGACACCGATCCCCAACAGCAGCGGCAGCACGATGATGTTGGCGTAATTGAGTTGCTCACCGATCACGACGCAGGTGGCAAGCGTCAGGATGCCGGCGAGGATCAACGGCGCCAGCGTCATCGCGAGGTCGAATACGCTTCGCAACGCGATGGCCAGCACGATCACGATCGCGATGAACGATATCACTCCCGCCTCGACGAAGGCGCGCACGATCGTGTTGCCTGCCTCCTGGATCGAGATCGGCGTGCCCGTGGCCGAGGGTGCAATCTTGCGCACGGCAGCGGTGAACTTCTTCAAGACCTCGTTGTCATTGGCATTGCCCTTCGGCGAGACCTGAATGCGGTAAGCTCCTGCCGGCGATATCCAATCCTGCTTGAGATCCTGTGGCAGCGATTGAAAGGTCACGGGCTGCGGCTCGAGGCCGTTGTGCGCCTGCGTCAGCATCGTCTGCAATCCCGGCACGAGAGCGTCCGCGGCGCGGGCGCGCAGTTCGGGCGTGCCGCGCGCGAGTTGGTCGAGAATATCCGCAAGCCGCCTTGCGTCGTCCGCCACCTTCGTCGTTCCGGTTCCCGCAGCGGCTCGCAGCTGGCCGGCCGTCGCCTGCATGCTGGCGATTGTCTCGGCATCCGTCGGAGGCGGTTTGGTTACGAACGGGTCGAGAGTCGCATCGAGCAAGGTCGACGCATCGGCGATCGCGGCAAGCTTTGGCGGCTGGTCGCCGGGGATAAAGGTGTCGATGGTCAGCACCTGCGAGACCTGCGGCAGTTTCGAAATGCGCGCCGCGAGATCGACGGCTGCCGCATGGTTCGGCGCCAGGACGTCGATCGTATTCGGCGAGGTTTCGGGATTTTTCATCAAGTCGAGTGCGGTCGCCACGGACTCGACTTTGGGGCTGCGCAGATCCAGCGGATTGAAATCGAACTGCAGGGCCGGCAGCGCCGCGAGGCCGCAAAGGCTGACCCCCAATGCCATAGACATCACGAAGCGGCGATTCTCGGTGAGATAACGATCTAGCGGTTTGAGCGAGCTGTAGCCGATCTCGGCCGGTTCGCCCGGCGGCGCGAGAATCTTTAGAAGCGCAGGCAGAAAGGTGATCGTGAGTCCGAACGTCACCAGCATGCCTATGCCCGCAACGAAGCCGAGTTCGGCGACGCCGACATAGCTTGTAGGAAGAAACGAGAGAAATCCGACTGCCGTGGCCGCGGCGGCCAGGGTCAGCGCGCCCCCCACTCCTGCACCCGCCTGCCGCAACGCGAGTTCCAGATTGTTCTGCTCGTGGCGCTCGGCGCGATAGCGCACGCAATATTGAATCCCGAAATCGATGCCCAGGCCGACAAACAGCGCAACGAATGCGACCGAAATCACATTGAAGGCGCCGACACAAAAGAGGCCAATCGCTGTCGTGATCAGGAGGCCTGTCAGGACCGTGAGCATGATCGAGAAGATCAGCCTGAACGACCGCACCGCAAGCCGCAGCATGATCACCATGACAAGTATCATCGCGGCTGCCAGAAGTCCGGCGTTTTCCGTGAGCGTTGCGAACTCCTCATCGGCAATCGGCACCTGTCCCGTCAGGCGGACGCGCACGCCACGGTCCGGCGTCAACTGAAGACTTCGCGCCGCTGCGCGAATGGCGTCCGAGGCCTCTTCTCCAGGCATCAGCGCTTCGTAATCGAGCCGGGGCTGCACGAGTATGATGCGTCGCGTTTCGCGCAAGGACGGATGTCCGCCCACCACGAGCTGACGCCAGGACAGATATGCCGGCTTTCCGGCGACGACGTCGTTCAGCGTGGTCCCGAATGCGGAGAGCGGCGCGCTCAGCATCTCGAGCTTGGCTTGCCCGTGCTGGACACCGAGCAACGCCGTCGAAAGGCTGTCCATGATTCCGCGCAATGAAGGATCGGACGCAAGCGCGCCCAGGAATGCTTGCGCCGCGATCATCTGTCGTGTCGTCGCTTCGACCTGGGGCTGCGGCAGGAACAGAAGCCCGTTATGCGCGAAGAACGGTCCTCCATCCGGACGCCGCACCCAGGGAAAAAGCCTCGGGTTGGTGTCGAGCGCCGCTGTCAGAGATGATGCCGCCTCTTCGGCGCGCTCGGGAGTCACCCCGTCGATCACGATCGCGATGAGGTTGGTCTGCCGCGGAAACGCCTTGTTGTGGGCAATCTCCAGCTTTCTCCACGACGTGTTCGACGAAATCAGCGATTCCGTGTCGGTATTCATCTCGAAATGCGTGACGGTATAATATCCGGCGGCCGCACCCAGCACGAGAACCGCAAGCACGATGCGTCCTGCGTAGCGAGCGCAAAATCCGACGACGCGCTCGACAAAGAATAGATTCATGCGGATGCCGAATGTCACATTTTCGGCAGGTTTTGCAGGTCCGGCTTGCCGCCGTGGATCTCTGCGTTCCGATGCTGCCGGTAGAGGCTGCGCTCCGTCGCGTAGAGATCGACCGAGCTGCGCTCGATTTCTGCGATGGTTCCGATGTTGCGCGCGCGCACGTC
>JBEKDC010000162.1:0-7674 GCA_050014535.1 Rhizomicrobium sp. | reverse complement strand
GAACCGTTCCGACTTGGCGCTGGCGAAATTCGCGGAAGCCGACAAATACGCGCCGAACTGGGGACGACTGCATCTCAAATGGGGCGAGGCGCTGCTTTGGTCCGGCAATAAAGCGGAGGCGAAAAAGCAATTTGCCATCACCGCGCACCTCGATCTGTCTGCGGATGATAAGGCGGCGCTTTCCGGAATGACTAACCCGTGAAGCGATACACGCTCGTCTCGCGGATTTCGCGGTCTTCGAGATCGCGCGTCGTCTGCACACTGTAAGTACCGAGTTTTTCGACGCCGGATTTCGGGAAATAGCTGCGGCCGGGATCGCCGCGTTCGGCTGTAGCTGCGATACTATAAGCGGTATAACAAACCGAAGCGGTGCAGACTGCCCAACAATAGTCACTCAATATCGCCAAGATTCCAAATATTTCCCAATTATATCAGCGGTGTAGAGTTTCATGGAAGGCATTTGCGGCGGTTCGTTGCAGTGCAACCGACAACTTAGAATATCCCGTTGTGATTCGTCACAGACTATCTTGACTACGCTAAGAAAGCCTTGAAATGAAGAAATTACGGGAGCTACAATTAATCGGCAGCAAGTCGTTAGTAAGATTGCGGTAATGTTTTAAAATTCTCGGCACTATGCTGCGTCGATGAGGTTCTGCACGAGAGTCGATTGGACCACGTTTTGGAGGACCGCTTATGAAAGCTTACCGCTCGCTGCGCGGACTCGCTGCAAGAGTCCTCGGCTCCATGGTCGTGGCGAGTCTTCCGCTGGGGCTCTCGGTCGGCAATGCTGCCGAGCCGGCTGCGGTGTCCAAGCCCGCTTCCCAGTCGGCTGCTCAGCTGTCCGAGATACGCAAGGCTTGGAATGCGCAGATGTTGCGGCTTCCATTGCCGAAGAGCGGCTGCTTCAACGTCACCTATCCGCAGACCGAGTGGCGCGAAGTTCCGTGCGGGCGTCCGTCGCCTGCCAGGAATGTCGTGGGCGATGGAACCGACTATGTGGCCCAGTCATCGGGCAACTTGATCGCGTCGTCTACGGGTACGTTCGTGAGCTCCCCCTCGATCGCGGGCAGCGAGACCGGAATTGTCTACGGTACATCAACTTCGCTCCCAAATGTTTTTACGCTGCAGATGAACTCGCAAAGCCCTGTCAACAGCAGCGATGGAAGTCCTTTTAACACCCCGGCCTGTGGCGGCGTCGCGGGATGCTCGGGTTGGGAACAGTTCGTATTCTCCCAGACTCAGGGCCCTCCGCCTACAGGTAGCCAGCAATCGGCGTCACCCGGCACCACCCCGGGCTTATTCATTGAGTACTGGATCTACAACTTCGGATCACACTGTCCGGCGCTGCCCTCCTGGGCCGTTTCACCGTCGCAGCCGGGACCGCTATGGAATGCCAGCGGGAGCGGCTGTTGGTTTAACAGCCCCATGACTTACGTCACACCCCTGACCTCCGCGGATTTGCCCGGCGCGGTCATGAAAGGCGAAGCGGCAGGTGCAAACGATACGGTCAAGCTGACGACGACGAGCGGCGCGTCCGCGTATTCGGCGCCCGCCAGCGAGCTCGGTCTGTCGAATGCCTGGACTGAGACGGAGTTCAACGTTGTCGGCGACGGTGGCGGGAGCAGGGCCACGTTCACCGGCCCGACGAATCTCGTCGTCAGCATCGGCATCGCGGACGGCGTCCTAGCGGCCCCCACCTGCGTCGCGAACGACGGCACGACGGGCGAGACGAACAGTCTCACGCTCTCGGGAACCCCGATGGTCATCCCGGTGCTGTCGGAACCGAGAATCGAGTTCACGGAGACCAATTCCTCGCCCACGACGGCGTCGTGTTCGCACAGCATCGGCGACACGCATCTGCTGACGTTCGACGGTTTGTTCTACGACTTCCAGGCGGCTGGCGATTTTGTGCTGGCGCAGGCCGATCCGGACTTTGTCGTGCAGACACGGCAGGTGTCCGGAGCGCCGTCGTGGCCGCTCGCGGACCTCAATCATGCCGTTGCGACGCAAATGGGCAAATCCCGCGTGGCGATCTGCGTTCTGCCGACGCGTCTTTTTGTCGACGGAAAACCTCGCGATCTGGGCGACGGCAAATCGCTTTCGCTGCCCGGCGGCGTCAGGGTGTATCGCGGCGGCAATTCCTATGCCGTCATGCGCGACGGCGGCGACATCGTGAACGCTCAGATCGACAGCAACTCGGCCAACACCTGGATCGACGTGACTGTCGGCGTCGGCCGATCGTCCACGAGGAATGCGCGCGGCCTCCTCGCCAACCCCAACGGAAACGTCGGCAAGCTTGCCGCGCGCGGTGGAACGGAGTTCGCGGCGCCGGTATCGTTCGCGGATCTTTATCATCCCTACGCCGACAGCTGGCGTGTCCAATCGAAGGAGACATTGCTGTCGCCCTGCGGGGACCGCAATATCGAAACGAGCGTTGCAGCAAAGCCGTTCTACGCGAAGGATCTCGATCCTAAGCTGGCCGATCGGTCGCGGGAAATCTGCACGGCGCACGGCGTCAAGGAGGGACCGCAACTCGAAGCCTGCATGCTCGACACGACCGTGCTGGGAGGCGAAGAGGCGGCGAAGGTATTTGTTCGCACTCTTCCCATCCGCGCCGAACTGCGGCCGGACTTGCCCCTCAAGCGGATTGAGATAAAGCCGATCATCAGGCGACCGTAGGATAAATTCTAGCCGGTGAATCTGTACACGCTCGTCTCGCGGATTTCGCGGTCTTCGAGATCGCGGGTCGTCTGCACATTGTAAGTGCCGAGTTTTTCGACGCCGGATTTCGGAAAATAGCTGCGGCCGGGATCGCCGAGCAGCACGGTCGCGCCGTCGCGCGCACAATCGCCAAGCCATGCCAGCAACCGTTCCGCCAGGGGTCGTTCGTAGCACATGTCGCCGACGAGGATCGTGTCCCACGTGCAAGGCATGCCGATAACATCGTTGTGCGTCACGCGGAGGACGACACCGTTTGCAATTGCGTTAAGCGCGATCGCGGCGCACGCAAACGCATCGATGTCGGCGGCAAGAATATCCGCGGCGCCTGCCTTCGCCGCCGCAATCGCGACCAGCCCCGAACCCGAACCGAAATCGAGCACGCGCTTGCCCGCGGCCTCGGCAGGATGATCGAGCACGTAACGCGCGAGCGCCTGGCCGCCGGCCCATGCGAAGGCCCAATAAGGGGGAGGGACACCTTCCGCCTCCAATTCTTCCTCGGTTTTCCGCCACAGCGGCACCACCTCCGTCGCCAGGTACAGCCTTATTTCGGGCACAAGCGGCGGCGATAGGAGGGCGGTGTTCGCGGCAACGAAGCGGGCCGGTTCGGACATGCGTGACGGAGTACCGTTTCTCGCTGTATGGTTTCGACAAAGGCGTTAGCCGGGGGTGATGCGTGCCGCGACATTTCACTGGGATCAGATTGCTTCTCGTCTTCGTGGCAATCAACACGATCCTGTTTCTGATGCTCGTGGCCTCGATGACGAGCGCGCATCCCTGGCTCGCGCGCATCCTGCCCGGGCAATTCGAGGGCGGAGTCAACTCGTCAGGCTATTGGGTGTTCTTCTCGCTGGTGCTGCTTGTCAATGCCGTGACGGTGCTGCTGGCCGGATTTGCGGTAATTGTGCCGGCCATGCTGGAAGGCACGGCCGACGAGGGACGCCTGGGAAGGCTGCTCACCGACCGCGGCGGCATTTCCGACGATGCGAAGGAATCCTGCCTTGCGGTGGTGCGCGAAGAGGTCGTGTCCGCCCGCCAGCAGGTGGCGATCGGCCGGTGGATTCTCGTCGCAGGCGCAGTGTTTCTCGTGCTCGCCTTCACGGCGGTGACGCACAATTTCCTGCGCGCGCTGCCGCAGGATGCGATGTTTGCGGGCACGTCGGGCCCCGTGCCCAATGCCGGGATCGCCACGGCCGCGATCTGGCGCTACACCTTCGATCAGATCGCGGGCGCGTTGCTGCTGGGCGCGCCGGAGATCTATCACTGGCATATCGGCGATCTCGCCAACAACGTCCAGAATATTCCGTATACGAACTTTGTGCTGGCGTTCCGGATCGGGCTCCTGATCGTGGTGCTCGCGATCCTCGCCACGCTGGGCCGTTCCGTCCGCCTCGGCGGCGCGGCCCGCGCAAAGGCCGCGACGCCCGGCGAAAAAGCGCACTGAAATTTTGCACGCGGAGCCGCGGAGCCGCGGAAAAAAAGAACCGCATCACGGAGCCACGGAGAAGAAGAGGTCACGGAGAAGTTCCTTTCGCGCGCCTTCGCGCGCAAACAGATTTTCTCCCTCTTTCTCCCTTTTTCTCCGTGACTCCGTGGTGAAACTTCGTTCTTTCTTTTTTTCTTCTCCCGCGGCTCCGCGCCTCCGCGTGATGATCTTTTTCCGGCTTCAGTGGCCGACTCCCGCCAGCTTCGAATCGAGAAATTCGTGCAGACTTTGCCAATCGGTGAAGTTGGTGTGCATCTCGCCGTTGACGATGAAGGTCGGCACGCTGTGAATGCCGTATTTCGTCTGCGCGTCATCCCCAACCTGAGACGCGCGTTCGGCCTCCGCCGTGTCGGCAATGCAGGCATCGACCTTCGCGGAACTCAACCCCGCCATGCCGCCGACCTGCACAAGTCCGGCATGCACGTCTTGGATGCCGTTCTCCGGATCCCATTTGTCCTGATTGCGCCACAAAAGATCGATGAACTGGAAATAATTGTCCTTGGGCAGGCAGCGCGCGATCGCTTCCGCGCCGATGTCGGCAGGCGACAGCGGGAAAACCCGCAACACGTAGTAGACTTTGCCGGTGTCGATATATTTTCGCTTGAGCTGCGGAAAAAGCGTCATGTCGAAATGGGCGCAGAACGGACAGCTGGGCGCCGCGTATTCGACGACCTGGATGGGCGCATGCGGCGAGCCCAGGCTGCGGTCATAGGCAGTGAGTTGAACCTGCAGCGCTGCGGACGGAGCAGGCAACGGGCTCGCTTCGTCCGGGCTTGGTCCGAACACGAACCATGCCGCCACGCCCAAAACGGCGATCGCCAGCACCACCAACCCCATCACAATCTGCTTGCGGTTCATGACACGGCCCCGGTCGCCTCTGCAGTCCGACTTTAGCCGGACCCTTGCGCGTCGTTCAACCTGCGGAACCGGCCGATGCGGGCTGTTCGCGCGGCCGCTCGACGAAAGCGCGGGGAATTGCAAAGAATGGGGCTGCGAATAGGCGCAAATCTTGAACCCCGTTGCAGGAGTACAATGTGAACAGACGCGATGTGATTGCAGCCATGGGCGCCACGGCGGCCTATTCGGCGATGTCGTGGAGCGCGCGGGCGCAAGGGGCGGTATCGTCCGAAGCGGCGCAGCTCTACGACCGCTCGCTCGTCTTCGACGCCAATCTCAATCCGCCGCTCCAGGATAAGTTTCCGTTTCCGAAAGCGATGCTCGATATGGTGCGCCAGTCGGGCGTCAACGCGGTCAAGACGTCGCTCGGAGGCATCGACGAGAGCTTCGAAGACACGACGGCCGAAATCGCCTTCCTCCAGCGCGTGTTCGAGGAATATCCGGACGTGTTCCTGCAGGTGCGCCGTCACTCCGATTTCGCGGACGCGAAACGGCAGAAGCGGATGGGTGTGATCCTGTCGTTCGAAGCGGTCACCATGCTCGAGGACAAGGTCGATCGTATCGAGCTGTTTCGCGGCCTCGGCATACGCGTCATGCAGCTCACCTATAACAAGGCGACGCCGTTCGGGACCGGCGTGCTCGGCGATCCGCATGGCGGACTGACGGCGCTCGGCCATAAGGCGGTGGATGCGATGAACAAGCAGGGTGTCGCGATCGACCTCAGCCATTCGAACGAGACGACGTCCTTCGACGTGCTCAAGGCGTCGGCGCGCGCGGCGCTCATCACCCATGCGGGTTGTGCTGCCATCCACCCCCATCCGCGCAACAAGAGTGACGCGCTTCTGCGTGCGGTGGCGCAAAAGGGAGGAGTGGTCGGAATCTACGATTTGTGTTATCTGACCGCGAGCCCCAAGCAGCCGACCTTGGACGACTACATGGCGCATATGCTCCATGCGTTGAACGTCTGCGGCGAAGACCATGTCGGGATCGGCAGCGACAGCGCGCTCGCGGCTTGGGACACCTCGCCCGCGGCGATGGCGGATTTCAAGAAGGACGAAGAACACCGTCACAAGGCCGGCGTGGCCGCGCCCGAGGAAGACCGTCCGCTATACGTCATCGGCCTCAACACGCCGCGCCGCTCGGAAATCATCGCCGACGCGTTGTTGAAGCGGGGCTACAAACCGCGTGCGGTGGAGAAGGTGCTGGGATTGAACTTCACCGACGCGCTGGGGCGGATTTGGGGGGAGTGATGCGGTGCGAATAATCACGTCTGAGTGGAGACACAGGTCGACCCATCGCCACGTCGAAATATCGGTCGGCGAAGTCGGCCATTGCCTGCAATCCAGCGGTTTTTGCTCCGACCCGAATTTTCCAGCCGAATGTCGGCATTCTTACCTGTCCGATGGCTTCCACGTAACCGCCCGCGTTCCGCCGACATTCGTGCCGCCAGGCACACGCGATTTATTGCCGGCGGCGACTTCGCCGATGAGTGGCTTCTTTTGCGCATTGTCGATTGCGCTCCACGTGATTCCGCCGAGCGGTAGTTTCACGCGTTGTGCATAGGCGCCATTCTTGTTGCGCCAGCTTAAATAGAGAAACCGTTCCTTCGGCGGACCATGCGCGAAGTCGCCAAGGAAGACGGGCTTGGCCGTCCTGTCCGGCTTAACGCCGATCGCAACGTCAAACACGACATGACCGCTGCGCTCCGTCTTGCCGAGATGGAGGACATTCTCTTTGTCCTGCAACCCGAATTCCTTCGCGCCGCCGTCCCAAACATTGGGCGGCTTGCCGTCATAGACGATGCGAAGGCGGACGGTGAGCGTTTCCTGTTTCGCCATGGCTTACAGCTCCTTCGCCAACTCGCAAGTTCAAACCAAACGAAAGTCACCGACCGTCAAACTGTGCCTCCACCTTAGTCCTCGATTGCGGGAACGCGATACCAAATCATTTCGGCGTCTGGAGCCTGGCGAACCCATCGCCAAGGGGCTCTGGTCCAGTCGGGCAATGCCCGGGCAATATGCATCGCGTTGGCGCATGGTTGCGCGCATTTGCGGTTGTCGCGGGAAACGCAGCTCCTGTCCCCCTACTTTTCTGTGCGAATTCTGCTAGGTCGGTTATTCGCCGGCCGCGAATAGGCGCGGTCGCCGATTGCTCAGAAGATTGCCATGCCCAAGATCGACATCGCGGCCGTGCCGCAACGCAAAGGTACGGGCTATCCGCCGCCGTTCGATGCTCCCTGTGCTGAACGCATTCGGCAGCGGCTCGGCAACGCCGGCGGGCTCGTCGATTTCGGGGTCAATCTGATAATCAGCGAAATCGGCTCGCCCGTATCGTATTGCTTCTATCGATACGCCAACGTATTCAGTTCGATTCTGTAAACGAAATCGCCGGAGTCTTCCCGCCCGATGCGGTGCATTTTTTTCCCAGCGTCAAGTTGTTCGTCTCGCCGGTGGTGCCGCCATGCGCAACGCAGTCGGGGGCCCTCCTACCGTTGGCGATGTTGACCTTGACGGTGATCGACGAGCCTTTGTTGAAACTGGCCACGGATCCGCCGCCGTCGCCAAAAATATTGA
>JBEKDC010000161.1:0-7680 GCA_050014535.1 Rhizomicrobium sp. | reverse complement strand
CTCCCGGCCGGGCTGATTGTTGAAGCCGTCGATGCCGGCCCAGGACTCGCCACGGTCGCGGCTGACGAAAATGCCCGCTTCCGAGACGCCCGCATAGATCGCGCCATGCGCCGCGTGCAGCGTCCATATCTGATCGACGAGGCGAGGCGCGTCCTTGTATTTGCCCATGAAATCGCTGCTCGCCTGGATGCGGATATGCTCCGGGTTTCCCTTTTCGCCCGGTTGATATCGCGGCGCATTTTCCAGCTGGCGCCATTGCTTCAGGTCGTCACTCACCATGACGGCGGCGCCGAACACGTCATTGTTGATCGCCGCGTAATAGCGTCCACCTTCGTCGCGTGCGGACGCCGTGACGTTCCAGCCCTTGAGCGCGAATTCCGCAGACCAGTTCTCGCGCGTATCGGATCTCAGAATGGCGGCGCCTTTCTTGGTGCCTACGACCACAGCCACGCCCATGGCAAATCCCCCTCGTTGAATGCAAGCAATCTAGCACCGGGAATGGCATTCGCGAAGACGGCTATTTCCGATGCTCTTCCAGCCGCGGCATGATCTCGACGAAATTGCATGGACGGTGGCGGAAATCGAGCTGCCATTTGAGGATGCCGTCCCACCCGTCCTTCACCGCGCCTGTCGAGCCGGGGAGCGCGAACAGATAGGTGCCCTTGGCCACGCCTGCGCAGGCGCGTGACTGGATGGTTGAGGTGCCGATTTTCTCGTAGCTGATCTGGTGGAACAGCACGGAAAACCCGTCGATCTCCTTTTCGAAGACCGACTTGAACGCCTCGACGGTGACGTCGCGGCCCGTGAGCCCCGTGCCGCCGGTCGAGATCACCGCGTCGATCTCGGGATCGTCGATCCATACACGCAATTGCTTGGCGATAAGATTTTCGTCGTCCTTGATGAGCGCGCGCGCCGCAAGAACATGGCCAGCTTCCGCGATCCGCGCTGCCAGCGTATCGCCGGATGTGTCGTTCGAGGCGTCGCGCGTGTCCGACACCGTCAGCACGGCGATGCGGACGGGCACGAAAGCGCGTGTCTCGTCAATCCGGTGCGGAGGCATCGCTGACAAGCGCGTTTGAGGGTTGTTGCGGAGTGCCGGTCGCCATCGGGGCATTTCGCTCGCGCGGTCTGTAGCGAGGCCATTTTCCGGACGCCGTATCGTCGAGGGTCGGTGCACTCTCGCCGACGCGGCGCGAATACATCCAGTAATAGGTCAGCACTTCCTTGACATAGGAGCGCGTCTGCGGCGCAGGCATGCTCTCGATGAACAACAGCGGGTCGTCGAGTTGCTTTTCGTGGGTTCCCATCCAGCGCGTGAGCGCGCCTGGACCCGCATTATAAGCAGCAGCGAGCTGCACCAGATTGCCGTCGACCTGGTCGAGCAGCTCCTGCAAATAGCGTTGACCGAGCCCGAGATTGTAGGACGGATCGTTCATCTGATCGGGTGTCGGCGCGGCACCTTCCATGTGGGCCGCCGTGCCCGGCATGATCTGCATGATGCCGCGAGCGCCCGCATACGACACCGCATTCGGCTGGAAGCGGCTCTCGGCGCGTGCGAATGCGAGCACGAGAGACGGATCGACATTGTAACCGCCCGGGGGCCTGTAGTGGGGCACGGGAAAGAGACCGGTCAACATGATGCCGCGCGACGCCTGGGTCTCGCTCGCGCGCAATTCGAGATTGGGCAGATCGAGGCTGCGGGCGAGCGCGGCATAGGTCTGTCCCTCGCTCTGCAGGTCGATCGCGGCGAGCGCGCGATTCATCTCGGCATTGATCGTTTGGGTTTCTCCGATCTGCGACAGCGCGACGGCGCGATGCGCGGCCGGCACGCGCATCAGGGCATCGAAGGTATCGCGATCGAGGACTGGATCGGAAAAGCCCGTCTGCATGTCCTGACCCAAAAGGCGTTCGGCCAGCATGCCGTAGAACGTCGGCTGCTCGCGCGCAGCTGCCGTCAAAAGCGTGACGACGCGCAGAGGTTCGCCCGCCTGCATATGCGCTCGCGCGGCCCAAAACGCGGCCGCGCCGCGCGTGTAGTTCGGCACCGAACCGGCCTCGGCCAGCTGTTCGAAATGTGTGGCGGAATCCTGGTAATTGCCCAAACGGTAAGCGGCGAGCCCCGCATCCCAGCTGAGCATCGGCGCCAAGGCGTAATCGGAGCGGGTGACTTCCGTCGCCACGCGATAGGCATCCGCGTCCTGGCCTTCGGCAAGATACGAGGCCGAAACCCGTCGCGTGAGATGCGCAATGTCGGATTCGTCCGCATTGGCGCTCAACAGAGTTTTCAAGACCTCTTCCGCCTGTGCGGGCTGATCGGCCTTGATGAACGCTTCGATCTGCGGCTGGGCCGTGCGCGACGCATCGGAGACCAGAACGGGATCGGGAAGGTCCGTGTCTTCATAGCCGCCGCCGCGCCGCTTCACATATTCGGGAGAGGCGATTTCGACGCGATGATGGCGGTTGCGTTTTTCGTTGTTGCGCTTCTCGGCCAGCGCACGCACGCGATCGGCGATGGGCAGATCATTATATTCGCCGATCCAGGCAGCGAGTTGCACGACCGGCGTCCGTTTGCTGTGCGGCGACAGAAGATGCTCGGCCTCGGCATATCCGATCAGGCAGTGGTCGCTCAGGTGTGCGACATCTTCCTGTGCATCCGCGAAATGGCCCTCGCGCTCGTCAGTGAAGATCTGGCGATAAAGCCGCACGTCCTCGGACGACAGAACGCGCGGCTCGAATGTTGCGCCGCTGCCGGGCAATCCGTCTTCGTCCGCTATCGCGGGCACAAAGGCGCAAAGCGAAGCGGCCAATGCGCTCGTCAGAAGGAAGGTGCGCTTCACTTCATCTCCAGTCGTTCCAGAAGCCTGCAAACTAGCCGCGCGCGGCTGCGTGCTCAAGCAATCCGAGAGATTTAATCTTTTCGTCGATCGCCTGCAGATCGCGCCAGGCGAGTTTCTTGTCGATGGCCCGGCGCAACAGATAGGCCGGATGCAGGGTTGGCATGACGGGCACCATATGACCGTTCACGTGATATTCGAGCCATTTGCCGCGCAATCGCATGATGCCGTCCGTTCGGCCCATCACATGGCGTGCCGCGACGGCGCCCAGCACGATCATGATTCCCGGCGCGACGAGTTCGATATGTCGGCGGAGGAACGGCAGACAAATCGCTGCTTCTTCGGGCGAGGGATCGCGGTTCTCGGGCGGTCGCCAGTTTATGACGTTTGTAATGTACGCGTTCGTCTTGCGGTCGAGACCGATGGCGGCCAGCATCTTGTCGAGCAATTTGCCGGCGCGGCCGACAAAAGGCAGTCCGGCCAGATCCTCTTCTCGTCCCGGCGCCTCGCCGATGAACATGATGTGGCAATCGGGCGTGCCGTCCGCAAACACGGTGTTGGTGGCGAGTTTCTTCAGCCCGGAGCCCTCGAATGATTCGAGCGCCGTTTTGAGTTCGGCAAGCGAGTTGCACCGCGCGGCGATCTCCGTCGCGCGCCCGATCGAATCGGTATCGGCGGCGGGGGCTGGGGGTTTGGGTGGCGGCGAGGGCTTGCGATACTCGGTTTTGGGCCGCGCGCCTTCCGCAACCACGGGACGCGAAGGCTGGGGCGATGGCGGTTTAGCGACCGTGAAGCGGTCGGCAGGAATGTCCTGCAATGTCTCATCTGCGCCGGCGTCGAGGAGCCAGGCGAGGGCAGCGAGGGCTTCGGATCGATCCATCGGCATGACCGCGATGATAGGCCGGTATGTGGCTTCGCGCGACCCTGACCTGTGACTCCGGCCGCGACCCCGGCCGCCGTTGACCCTGGCGCGGTTGCCGCCCCATAAACCCTAAGAGGATCGCTACCAGGATTTGCGATGGCGGGCACCGCCGAACGCGAGAGCATGGAATATGACGTCGTGATCGTCGGCGGCGGCCCGGCAGGTCTTGCGGCGTCGATCAGGCTGAAACAGCTCGCGGCCGAGGCCGGACGCGAAGTCAGTGTCTGCCTGGTGGAAAAAGGCTCCGAAATCGGCGCCCACATACTCTCGGGCGCGGTGATCGATCCGATCGCCATCAATGAATTGATTCCCGATTGGAATGAAAAGGGCGCGCCGATCGATACGCCGGTCACCGATGATCGTTTCTATTATCTCGGGCCCGCCGGCGGCATCCGCATTCCCAATTTCATGATGCCGCCGCTGATGAGCAATCACGGCAATTACATCGTGAGCCTCGGCAATCTGTGCCGTTGGCTTGCGACGCAGGCCGAAGCACTGGGTGTCGAAATCTATCCGGGTTTCGCGGCGGCCGACATCGCCTATGGCGACAAGGACGAAGTGAAAGGCGTCATCATCGGCGATATGGGTGTCGCGCGCGACGGCCATCACAAGGATTCCTATACGCCGGGAATTGCATTGTATGGAAAGTACACCTTGTTCGCGGAAGGCGCGCGCGGTTCCTTAACCAAGCGCCTGCTGCCCAAATACCATTTGACGGAAGGGCACGATCCGCAAAAATTCGGCATCGGCCTCAAGGAATTGTGGGAGCTGCCGCCGGACAAGTTCAAGCGCGGCCTCGTCATGCACACGATGGGCTGGCCGCTCGACAATCGGACGGGCGGCGGCTCGTTCATGTATCACTTCGGAGAGAATCTCTGCTCGATCGGATTTGTGGTTCATTTGAACTATTCAAATCCCTACATTTCGCCTTTCGACGAGTTCCAGCGCGCCAAGACGCATCCTCGCATCCGCGAGATGCTGGAGGGCGGCAAGCGGCTTTCCTATGGCGCGCGCGCGATCACCGAAGGCGGCTTCCAGTCGGTGCCGAAGCTGGTGTTTCCGGGCGGCGCGCTGGTGGGTTGCGCGGCAGGATTTGTAAACCTTCCCCGCATCAAGGGCAGCCACAACGCCATGAAAACGGGCATGCTCGCGGCCGAGGCTGCCTTTGCGGCGCTGGGCAAGGGGCGCTCGGGCGACGTTCTCGACAGCTATGAGGAGGCCTATCGCGAAAGCCACGTTTATACGGACTTGAAGCGCGTACGAAACGTTAAGCCGCTATGGTCGAGACTGGGCACCTTCTTGGCGCTGGGCATCGGTTGGATCGATATGTGGACGAACCAGCTGTTCGGGTTCAGTTTTTTGGGAACGCTCAAGCACGGCAAGCCGGACTATGCGACGTTGCGGCCGGCAGCGGATTTCGAGCCGATCGTCTACTCGAAGCCCGACGGAAAAGTGAGTTTCGACAAGCTGTCATCCGTGTTTCTCTCGAACACCAACCATGAAGAAGATCAGCCCGTTCATCTGGTTCTGAAGGATCCGTCCATTCCGATCCGGGTCAATCTGCCGAAGTATGACGAACCGGCGCAGCGTTACTGCCCAGCCGGCGTTTACGAGATCGTGGAGGAAACAACAGGCCCGCGTTTCCAGATCAACGCGCAGAACTGCGTCCACTGCAAAACATGCGATATCAAGGATCCGGAGCAGAACATCAATTGGGTCACGCCCGAAGGCGGTGGTGGCCCGAATTATCCGAATATGTGAGGTTCAAGTTGCGTCTGAATAAATTCACGGCTCCATTCGGCGCCCTTGCCCTGGCAGGCGCTTTGTCCGCCTGCGCCGGCTTGAACGACACTTCGACGACATCGCCCGCCGACACGAGCGCGGAAGCCTCCGGCTATGGCGATTATATGTCGGCCCGTCTCGCAGCGGAGCAGCACGATCTGAGCGACGCCGCGAGACTTTATCGTGAGAGTCTTTCCGACGATCCTGATGCCCCCGACGTCCTCGGTCATGCGTTCTTCGACACGGCGGAAAATGGTGACGTCGAGGACGCCGCACGGCTCGCGAACCGGGTGGTGGCGCAGGAGACCGACAATCGGGCAGCGCGGATGACGATTGCCGTCGTGGCTATCAAGCATGGCGATTTTGCAGCGGCGCGAACGCAGATTGCGCAATCCGCGAAGGGTCCGTTCACGGAACTGACGCTTTCGCTGCTGGATGCGTGGGCGGCCGAAGGTCAGGGCGACACCAAGACAGCACTTGCCGACCTGAAACAGGTGCCGACAGAGGGTGGTACCGATTTACTGGCGGCCTATCAGCGCGCGCTGGTGCTCGATCTGGCTGGCCAGAACGACGATGCCGATGCCGCCTATCGCGAGGCACTGGCGGGGGGGCTCAGTCCCCAAGCCATCGATGCCTATGGCCGCTTCCTCGAACGCGCCGGCCGCACGGCCGACGCGCGCACGCTTTACGGCAAGTACACCGCCGAAGTGGCCGTGGCGCCGGTCGTCGCCGTCGGGCTTGCGCGGCTCGATGCCGGCACGAAGCCCGCGCGTCTGGTTCCCACCGCCGCAGACGGAGCAGCAGAAGCGCTGTTCGGGATCGCGGCAGTCCTTACCGATGAAACGAGCGTGGACGCCGCAATCCTTTATCTGCGTCTGTCTCTCTATCTTGAACCGCATCTCGACCTCGCCAAGATCGTGCTCGCCGATCGTTTCGAGGCGATCGACAAATTCGACGATGCGATTGCAATCTACCGCGATGTGGATTCGGATTCACCTTACAAGATTGGAGCGTCGATTCAGATTGCCATCGACGAGACGCGTCTGAACCGGAACGATGCGGCGATTGCCGACCTGAAGGCGATCGCGAGTGCACATCCCGACGAAATTTCGAGCTGGACCGCATTGGGAGATGCGTATCGCAGCGCAGAGAAATGGCCGGAGGCGGCCGATGCCTACGATCATGCGGTGAAATTGATCAATCCGCCGTCGGACAAGGACTGGCCGCTCTATTATGCGCGGGGCGTCGCCGAGGAGCGTTCGCATCATTGGGATCTGGCTGAAGCGGATCTTCAGCATGCTCTCAAACTGAGCCCGGATCAGGCACAGGTGCTCAACTATCTCGGCTATAGCTGGGTCGACCAGGGACGCAACCTGCCCGAAGCGCTGGCGATGCTGGAAAAGGCCCGCGCGCTGAGCCCGTTCGACGGCTATATCGTCGACAGCGTGGGCTGGGCCTATTACCGGCTCGGCCGCTATGCCGACGCGGCAAAGACGCTCGAGAACGCCGTTCTGCTGGTGCCCGGCGATTCCACCATCAACGAGCATCTGGGCGACGCCTATTGGAAGATCGGGCGCAAGCTCGACGCGCATTTCCAATGGAGCCATGCGCTTGCTTTCGGTCCCGAGGCCGACGAGAAACCCAAGCTCGAAGAAAAGCTCAAGCACGGTCTCGATGCCGCCGGAACACCGTCCTGACCGCCTGATCGTTTTTGCGCCGGCGAAGATCAATCTGTGTCTTCACGTCGGCGACAGGCGCGCTGACGGATTCCACGATCTGGAAAGCCTTGTAGCTTTCGTCGATGCGGGCGACGTGCTGCGCATCGAGCGCGCGGATGAATTATCTCTCTCCATCGAAGGGATGTTCGCGGAGGGGCTTTCGAACGGCGAAGACAATCTCGTGCTCAAGGCGGCAAGGCTCTTGTCGGCGCGCGCCAACGTGAATTTCGGCGCGAAGATTGTTTTGCAAAAAGATCTTCCGGTCGCATCGGGAATTGGCGGCGGATCGGCCGATGCGGCTGCGGCACTTCGCGGGCTCGTCCGCTTGTGGGACCTCGATCCCACTCAGTCGGAGTTGCTCTCGATCGCGGCAGAACTCGGTTCGGATGTTCCAGTCTGTCTCGCGTCCCAATCCGCCTGGATC
>JBEKDC010000160.1:0-13441 GCA_050014535.1 Rhizomicrobium sp. | reverse complement strand
GCGATGGACGAACATCGCCACCAGATCGGCCTCCGGCGGCAGGTCGATGAAGGTGCGGATCGCCTCGCCGTTGCCCCGCCCGCCCGGCAGCTTGGAGCAATCCAGCGTGAAGAAGCGGCCGTCGGTCGCGAACATCATCAGCTTGTCGGTCGTCTCGCCGTGAATCCAGAATTTCTGGCGGTCCCCTTCGCGATATTTGATCGTGTCGCTTGGCTCCTGGTGGCCCTTGAGCGAACGCAACCAGCCTTTCTCGGAACACACCACCGTGATCGGCTCGCGCTCGACCATCTGTTCGAGGACGGCAGCCTCGTCGGCGATCGCAGGCGCGTCGGCGAATTTGGTGCGGCGTTTTCCGAGTGCGGTCTTTTGCCCGAATTTCGCGTCGATCGCCTTCGTTTCTTCGATCAGGCGGGCGGATTTCATCGCCTCCGAACCCAGCAGTTTCTTGAGCTCTTTCTGCTCCTTGGCGAGATCGGCGTGTTCGCCGCGAATCTCCATCTCTTCGAGCTTGCGCAAGGAGCGCAGCCGCATATTGAGGATCGCATCGGCCTGCGCTTCCGAGAGCGAGAACGCTTTCATCAGTTTGGGCTTGGGCTCGTCCTCGGTACGGATGATTTTGATCACCTTGTCGAGATTGAGATAGACGAGCAGATAACCTTCCAGCACTTCCAGGCGCGTCGCGATTTTTGCGAGGCGATAGCTCGTGCGCCGCTCCAGCACCTCGCGACGATGGGCGATGAACGCCATCAGGACTTCGCGCAGGCTCATCACCCGCGGCACCAGCCCGCCGTCCAGCACGTTCATGTTGAGGGGAATGCGCGTTTCGAGATCGCTGAGCCGGAACAGCTGCTCCATCAGCAATTCCGGATCGACTGCGCGGCTCTTGGGCACCAGCACGATGCGCACGTCTTCGGCGGATTCGTCGCGCACGTCGTCGAGAGACGCGAGCTTCTTCTGCTCGATCAGTTCGGCGATGCGTTCGATCAGCTTCGATTTCTGCACGCCATAGGGAATCTGGTTGACGACGATCTGATAGGCGCCGCGTCCGCTTTCCTCGCGCGACCAGGCGGCCCGCACGCGGAAGCCGCCGCGGCCCGTCTTGTAGGTCTCCGCGATCGAAGCCGCGTCGTCGATGATGATGCCGCCGGTGGGGAAATCGGGCCCTTTGACGAATTTGAGCAGCGTGCGGTCCTGCGTGTTGGGGTTTTCGAGCAGCGCCATGACGGCCGCGCACAGCTCGCCCAGATTGTGCGGCGGAATGGAGGTCGCCATGCCCACCGCGATGCCGCTCGAGCCGTTGGCCAGCAGATTGGGGAATGCGGCCGGCAGCACCACGGGCTCTTCGTCTTCGCCGGAATAGGTAGGCCGGAAATCGACGGCGTTCTCGTCGAGCCCGTCCAGCAGCGATTGCGCGACTTCGGTCAGCCGGCTTTCGGTGTATCGCATCGCGGCGGCGTTATCGCCGTCGACATTGCCGAAATTGCCCTGCCCCTCAACGAGCGGATAGCGCACCGCGAAATCCTGCGCGAGGCGCACCAGCGCGTCATAGACCGACTGGTCGCCATGGGGATGGAACTTGCCGATCACATCGCCCACCACGCGGGCGCATTTCTTGAATCCGGACTGCGGATTGAGCCCCAGTTCGCGCATCGCATGCAGCAGCCTGCGATGCACGGGTTTTAGCCCGTCGCGCGCATCCGGCAGCGCGCGCTGCGTGATGGTGGAGAGTGCGTAAGCGAGATAGCGTTCGCTCAGAGCCTTGCTCAGCTGCTCCGGCCTGATGTCGTCCTTGATCGGCAATTCGCCCATGTTCTGTCCGTGATGAGTTTGATGTGATCGTATTAGAAGATTCTAGCGCAGAGGTCGCGAAGGAAGCGCAGAGGACGCAGAGGCGGCGGCGTGTTGCCCCCAGCATCGTGATTTGTCCGTTTTTCTTGCGCGCAAAGCGCGCAAACAAATCTCCTCATGCAAACCACTGCAACTTCTTTTACCCCGCGTCCTCTGCGAACCCTCTGCGTCCCCTGCGTTAAAACCTTTCTTTCCGACACCGCAAACTATTCCGATTCGCGCGCCGCAAGCTCGTCGAGACGCAGGCGCGCGGCGGGCATTTCGCGGTTGTGCGGCGCCAGGACGCGCTCCAGCAGGAAATATTCCGTCAGGCGCAGGGCCGCCGCGATGTCGGCGCGTGTCGGCGAAGCATTCTGCGAACCCAGCAGGAAAGGCGGCAGCGCGAACAGGCGCTCGCGATAGGCCTCGCCGGCCGCAGCCGATACCGCGCGGCCGCTCTTGGGCGAAACATAGATCAAGTCGTCGACCCCGCCTGTCGCCGCACAACGCGTGAGGTCCAGGCCGAAGCCGAGCGCTTCGAGCAGCCCGGCCTCCCAGCGCACATAAAGAGGCGCCCAATGCGCGAAATCGTCGACTGCGATCGCATCGAGCAAAATCTCCGCTGCGTGAAAGACGTTCTCATGCGGCTCGCGCTCCGGCAGCGCCGCACCCGCCACGCTCGCAAATGCGTTGAGACCGGCCAGCGCATCGCCGCTGTCCAGCATGTCGCCGGCCCGCGATTTCACAGGCTCGATGGAAAAATTGCCGAGATGTTCGGACAGCCGCGCGCGCCAATGCGCCAGCAACGTGTTGCCGGGCTGCAAGACGGGCTTCCTGCTGCGAGATGCGCCTCCCCGCACGATCCCCATGTGGCGGCCACGCGTGCGGGTCAGCGTCTCCAGGATGGCGGAGGTTTCGCCATGGGGACGCACCGACAGCACGATGGCCTCGTCGCTCCATTCCATCGCGCGACTACTCTTCCGGGAATTCGAGGCCGATCGTACCGTAATGCTCGCGCGTCTCGGCCCAGTTCTCGCGCAGCTTCACGAACAGGAACAGATGCACGCGCCGGCCCAGCATCTCTTCGAGCTCGCGCCGCGACGCTTCGCCGATCGCCTTGATCGCGCGGCCGCCTTTGCCCAACACAATCGCCTTCTGGCCTTCTCGCTGCACATAGATCACCTGGTCGATCTTGACCGAGCCGTCCTTGCGCTCTGTCCACTGCTCCGTTTCGATGGCCGTCGCGTACGGCAATTCCTCGTGCAGGCGCAGATAGAGCTTTTCGCGGGTGATCTCCGACGCCAGCAGCCGCATCGGGATGTCGGCGGCCTGATCGGCCGGATAGAGCCACGGTCCAGCCGGCGTTTTCTCGACGCACCACGCGGCCACTTCGTCGAGCCCATCACCCTTCAGCGCAGAGATCATGAACACGCGCTCGAACACGCCTTCCCCGTTCAACCGCTCGGCCAAAGGCAGGAGCTCGGCGCGCGGCATGGCGTCGACCTTGTTGAGCACCAGAGCCGCCTTGCATTTGGTCTCGCGTAAGCCCTCGACGATCGATTGCGTGTCGCTTGCCGCGAGCCCTTTGGGTTCATTTGCGAGCGCCGGCGCATCGACGATGACGAGGACGGCATCCGCATCGCCCGCACCGGCCCAGGCCGATTTCACCATCGCGCGGTCGAGCTTGCGCCGCGGCTTGAAGATTCCCGGCGTATCGACGAACACGATCTGCGCGTCGCCTCGTATCGCCACACCGCGCACCGGCATGCGTGTCGTCTGCACCTTGGGCGTGACGATCGACACTTTCGATCCCACCAGCGCATTGACGAGAGTCGATTTGCCCGCGTTCGGCGCACCGATCACAGCGACAAATCCGGCATGCTGTCGAGTCGCAGCTTCGGTCATGATTTGAGGCGGGCGAGCATCGCGCTTGCCGCGGCCTGTTCGGCCTCGCGCTTGGAACTGCCCTGCCCGATTTCCGCCCCCTGACCCGCAAGCGACACTTCCACGGCAAAGCGCGGCGCGTGATCCGGCCCTTCGCGGCCCACGAGACGATAGACGGGTGCGTCGCGGGGCCCGCGCGAACGGCCCTGCGCCCATTCCTGCAACGCGGTCTTGGCATCGCGCATGTCTTCGTTGAGCGTCGCGAACGCGCTCGCCCAATAGCGCTCGATGAAGGCGCGCGCGACGTCGAAACCGCCGTCGATGTAGAGTGCAGCAATCACCGCTTCGCAAACTCCCGCGAGGATCGCGCTCTTGCGGCGGCCTCCGCTTGCCGCTTCCGAGGCGGCCAGAATGACATGGTCGGCCAGTCCTGCTTCATCCGCGGCGACAGCGCAAGCCTCGCGGCGGGCGAGCGCATTGAATTTGAGCGCGAGAGCGCCTTCCGGCGCGTCCGGATAGAGATTGTGCAGCTTTTCGGCAATGACGAGGCCCAGCACCCGGTCGCCCAGGAACTCCAGCCGCTCGTTCGACGCTTTGGCGCTCGCGCTCGCATGGGTCAGCGCGCGCTTCAGCAGAGCCGGATCCTTGAAGACGTGCCCGAGCGAGGTTTCGAGCGTCACGTCAATCGATGCTGGTGAACATCCGCTTGAAGCGGATATCCCACGGCCACTCCCAGAATTGCCAGAGGGCGCCATCGACCGAGAAAAAGATGAACTCCGCCTTGCCGACGAGATTCTCGGCCGGAACGTAGCCCACATTGAGGCGGCTGTCGTCGGAATCGTCGCGGTTGTCGCCCATCATGAAATAATGACCGGGCGGCACGACGAAGACGCCGGTGTTGTTTACGCTCGCCTCGGGTTCGCTATAGAGCGTCAGATAGCTCTTTCCGCCGGGCAAAGTCTCGCGATATTGCGGCACGTGCGTTTCGATGCCGGAATCGTCGGTCGTGACGTAATCGGCCGCGCGCACGCGCGGCACGGGTTTGTCATTGAGATAGATTTGCCCGTTGATCATCTGGATGCGGTCGCCCGGCAAGCCGATGCAGCGCTTGATGAAGTCCTTCATGTAATCCGGTGAATTCGCGTTGGGCATCTTGAACACGATCACATCGCCGCGGTGCGGCTGCGACGCGAACACGCGTCCTGAAAACAAGGGTGGGCTGAACGGGAAGGAATTCTTGCTGTAGCCGTAGGCGAATTTCTCCACGAACAGATAGTCGCCCACCAGCAATGTCGCTTCCATCGAACCGGATGGAATGTTGAACGGCTGGAACAGGAAGGTGCGGATCACTAGCGCGATGAGGAGCGCATAGACGATGGTCTTGACCGTCTCGATCAGCGAGTCGCCGTCCTGGGGTTTCGCCTTGGGCGCGGCCGTCGGCGTCACGGCAGCCGCCGCTGGGGCGACCGGCACAGGCGCGGGAATGGGAGGTGGTGCCGGCGCGGGATCGACGACGGCCTCTTCCGGGTCGCCTGCGTCAAGCGACGCCGATGCTGCGGGCTCGGGGGCAAGCGCCTCCGGCGCTTTATCGAGCGCGGCCGCCGTCTCGTCCGGCAGAGGTTCCGCGTGCTGCTCGTCGGTCTCGTTCATGTCGGCCAAATCGTTTGTCCATCTATCCTGGGCGAGAGAATCGGGAGCGAAGGCCCCAGGTCAAGGCGCGGGCTCGCGATTTCACGCATTGGGCGACGCCTGCGGCCCCGGAGCCACAGCCGAAATGATGACAATCGCCTGAGCCAGCGGAAAATCGTCGGTGATCGTCAGGTCGATCTGGGCGGTTAGACCCTTTGGCGTCAGTTCCTGCAAGCGGCGCAAGGCGCCGCCCGTCAGCTTGAGGCTCGGCTTGCCGCCAGGAAGATTGACGACGCCCATATCCCGCCAGAACACCCCCTTGCGCAAGCCGGTCCCCAACGCCTTCGCACAAGCCTCCTTGGCGGCAAAGCGCTTGGCATAGCTGGCGGCGCGTTGGCGGCGGCCGTCGGATTTGTGCCGCTCGGTGTCGGTGAAGATGCGCGACAGGAACCGCTCGCCGAAGCGCTCGATGCTCTTTTCGACGCGACGGATGTCGATCAGATCGGAACCGAGGCCGATGATCATGCGGTGTTGCGTCCGTCGGCCATGGCGCGCGCTTCGTCCATCAGCGCGCGCATACGCCGGATGGAGGCGTCGAGTCCGCAGAAGATCGCCTCGCCCACAAGGAAATGGCCGATATTGAGTTCGCGGATTTCGGCAATGGCCGCCACCGGTCCCACGGTTTCGTAGGAGAGCCCGTGACCGGCGTGAATTTCGAGACCGAGCGAAGCGCCATAGCGAGCGCCTTCGCGGATTTCCGCGAGCAGACGCTCGCGTTCCTTCACATGGCCCGCCGCCGCGGCATGGCAATAGGCGCCCGTGTGAAGCTCCACGACCGGCGCGCCGAGAGACGCCGCCGCATCGAGCTGGCGCTGATCGGGCTCGATGAACAGCGACACCTGTACATCGGATTGACCGAGCAGGCGTATCATCGGTGCGAGGCGATTGTGCTGGCCGGCGGCATCGATACCGCCTTCCGTCGTCCGCTCCTCGCGTTTCTCCGGCACGATACACGCCGCGTGCGGGAGATGCTTGAGCGCGATCGCAAGCATTTCGTCGGTCGCTGCCATTTCGAGATTGAGCGGCAGGTCGATCTCGCGGCTCAGGCGCGAAATGTCTTCGTCGGAAATATGGCGACGGTCCTCGCGCAGATGCGCGGTGATGCCGTCGGCGCCCGCGGTTGCCGCGAGCTTTGCGGCACGCACGGGATCGGGATCGCGGCCGCCGCGCGCATTTCGGATGGTCGCCACGTGATCGATGTTGACCCCAAGACGAAGGCGATTCATGCGAGTCCCCTGCTTCCCGGTTTGACGCCTGGTGTGCCGCGCAGATGCGCGGGCAATTTGTCCGCTTCCCAGGCGGGAAACTTAACGCTCGCAAGCGCCACGAGTTTCACGCCGATCTTGGCGCTTCCGCCCGAACGGTCGATCAGGCACGCGGCCGCGACGGGCTTTCCGCCGGCCACGCGGATCGCATCGAGACATTCGCGCGACGACAGACCGGTCGTGACGATGTCCTCGACCATCAGCACGGGCTGGTTCTTCTCGAGCGTGAAGCCCCGGCGCAATTGGAACTTGCCGTCCTGCCGCTCGACATACATCGCGGGCAACCCGAGCTGGCGTCCCATTTCGTAACCGGGCACGATGCCGCCGACGGCGGGCGAAATAATCGCCGTGAATTTCTGCTTCACCTCTGCGCGCACTTTCGCGGCGAGCGCTTTGCACAATTTTGCGGTGCGCCGGGCATCCTGAAACACAAGCGCTTTCTGCAGAAAGATGTCGGAATGCAATCCCGACGACAGGATGAAATGGCCCTCGAGAAGCGCGCCGGCCTTTTTGAATTCGCCCAGGGTCTGATCCGGCGTCACGCTTCCGTCTCCGGGCCCGTCTGCGGGCCGCGCAGGCGCTCGACCGATTCGACCGCCGCGTTCACGCGTAGCGCACCGAGAATGTTCTGCAAATGCGCGACATCGCGCACCTCGACATCGACCAGGATTTCGAAGGTCAGCGCGCTGCGGTTGGCGATCTTGAGGTTGAAGATATTGCCGCCATTGTTGCCGATGACGGTGGCAAGCGCCGCCAGCGAGCCCGGCGTGTTCTTTGCCCGAATGAGAATGCGCGCGACGGACAGGTCCGTCTGGGCAGCGTTGGTATCCCAGCGCACATCGAGCCAATCGGACCATCAGGCCCACGATGCGGTCGCCGGGGAGCGGATGGCAGCACTGTCCGAGGTGATAGGAGATGCCTTCCGTCAGTCCACGAATGGAAATTGCCTTGTGTGCGCCGCGGTGGCCGGCGCGTTTCGGATCCGCGCTGCGCTTGATTTCGGGATAGACGGCCTGCAGCACATCGTCTGCTCGTAAGGCGCCGCGTCCCACCTGTGCGTAGACGTCGTCGGCCTTGGCCAGGGACAATTTCTTGGCCACTTCGCTGATGGCCTTGTCCGTCAATTGCGCATTGGCGTCCGCGAAGACTTTCTCGAGAATCTTGCGCCCGAGATTGGAATGTTCCTCGCGCCGCGCATGGCGCAGGAAGCGGCGGATTTCGGCGCGCGCGCGCCCGGTCACCACGAACTGTTCCCATAGAGGCGACGGCGTCTGATCCTTGGTACGGATGATCTCGACCTGATCGCCGTTCTTGAGCGGCGTGTGCAGAGGCACATGCGCGCCATTGACCTTGGCGCCAACGGTCGTGTTGCCGATAGTGGTGTGCACGGCGTAGGCGAAATCGATCGGCGTGGCGCCGCGCGGCAGCGATATCAGATCCCCTTTGGGCGTGAAGCAGAAAACCTGATCCTGATACATGTGCAGGCGCGAGTTCTCGAGGAACTCCTCCGCGGAATCGCCTTTCTCGAGCAGATCGACCATCTCGCGCAGCCACTCATGCGCGCGCTGTGCCGTGCGATCCTGATCTTCGACATGCTCGCGATAGCGCCAATGAGCGGCGACGCCGCGCTCGGCCACGTCGTGCATCTTCTCGGTGCGGATCTGCACCTCGACCCGCTGCAATTCCGGCCCGATGACCGTGGAATGGATGGAGCGATAGCCGTTGGTCTTGGGATTGGAGATGAAATCCTTGAAGCGCTCCGGAACCATATGCCAGTTGGTGTGCAGGACGCCCAGCGCGCGGTAGCAATCCTCTTCCGTCTTCACGATCATGCGGAAGCCGAAAATGTCCGAGAGCGATTCAAAGTTGAGCTGCTTGTCCTTGAGCTTGCGCCAGATCGAATAAGGCCGCTTGGCGCGTCCATAGACCCATGCGTCGATGCCGTGCTCTGCGAACTTGCGTTTCAACTGGTCGGCGATGCGGCCGATGCGGTCGCCCGATTGCGCATCGAGCCGCGCCAGCCGCGTGACGATCGAGTTGCGCGCTTCCGGATTGAGCTCGGCGAAAGCGAGGTCTTCGAGTTCCTCGCGTAAGCCCTGCATGCCGATGCGGCCCGCGAGCGGCGCATAGATGTCCACGGTCTCCTGCGCGATGCGTCGGCGCTTCTCGGGATTCTCCAGGTAATGCAAAGTCCGCATATTGTGCAGACGGTCCGCGAGCTTCACGAGCAGCACGCGGATGTCGTTCGACATCGCGAGCATCAGCTTGCGGAAATTCTCCGCCTGCTTGGTGCGTTCGGAAAAAAGCTCCAGCTTGGAGAGTTTGGTGACGCCGTCGACGAGGCCAGCGATTTCCTCGCCGAACTTCTCTTTCACGTCCTCATAGGTGACGTAGGTATCTTCGATCGTGTCGTGCAGCAGCCCGGTGACGATGGTGGGCACGTCGAGCTTGAGCTCCGTGAGGATACCGGCCACTTCGAGGGGATGGGCGAAGTAGGGGTCGCCGGAAGCGCGGAACTGCTTGCCGTGCGCGGTCATCGCGTAGACATAGGCGCGGTTGAGAAGCGCCTCGTCGGCGTCGGGGTCGTAGGCCTTCACCCGGTCGACCAGCTCGGTCTGCCGCATGAGCTTGCGTCTGGCGCGAAGTCTGGGGGGAAGCGGCGCAGATTCCGGCAACGGAACAGCGGCAACCGGGGGCGTAGGCTGCACCTGCCCCGGGCCGTGGGATTCGGCGGGCTGCGTCGGCGTACTCATATTCACAACCATATATAGGAAAACGCTGCCGGAATCAGGAGTCCGGCGTCACCCGCGTCGGCAAGACGCGGCCAACGGCTGCTGCCGCCTCTTTTTGGTGATCGAAACAGACCGAAAGCGATCCAACTATTCTTCGTAGTCGGCTTCGGGTTCCGGCTGGGGTTCCGCCCGGCGCTGCGCCTCGGTCGTGAGGGCACGCAGGAGTTCTTCCTCGGTGACGGCCCGGTATTGCGGGTCCTCGCGGCCCAGATCGTCGTCGGTGCGGGCCTCTTCCGGCTCGTCGACTTCTGCGTGCTTCTGGAGGCTGCGGATATATTCTTCCTTGACCTCGTCCGGCTTGATTTCCTTGGCAGCAATTTCGCGCAAGGCGACGACCGGGTTTTTGTCCCGGTCGCGGTCCACCATCGGATCCGCTCCGCCCGAAAGCTGCCGTGCGCGGTATCCCGCATACAGCACCAGATCGAAGCGGTTGGAGACTTTGTCGACGCAATCTTCGACGGTAACGCGAGCCATGCGGAATTCCTTGGGTTTGCCAGGAGCTTAGGGGCCGAATCCAGCCTGAAATATCGAGAAGGTCGCGGACCCTATAGAAATGGATCGGCCAGAGCAAGAGTGCCGTTGTTGGCTGTGTCCTGGGCTGCGGTCTGGTCACGCCAAGCAGGCACGTTCCTCCCAGGCGAAGATCCTGTTCTCGCCGCGCCACACTTCGACATTCGCAAAAGGCTCTCTCGTATCGTCCTGGATCAGCGCCATCGCCGCATCGTCATCGGGCAGCGAGAAACAGCCGCTAAGCTTCGCGCCGCCGTTTGTGCGCCATTCGATCTGATACTGGGCCATGACAGGTACCTCCGGAAGTGAAACGCACCGGAACGCGATAGAGCCCATTCATAAACGGGTGAGCCGCGCTTTTGCGGTGCCGGCTAGGTCCGGCCGGACCCTTTTTTCAATCCGGTCGCGGATTCAGGCGAACCTTGGGCGCCTCCCGAAAGTCGCGTCAGCGCGGCTATGAAGCCCGCGATCGACGCAGTGGGAATGATAAGTTCAAGCGTGGGCTCGGGCTGATTTTCGGACGTGAGCCGATAGCAAACTATCCGATGCACGTTGTTATGGGTGCCGATGGACACGATGCCATCGACAAACGCGCTGATTTCCGGTTCGGCCATAGTCAAAGTCCCTCCGGCGGTTCGCCCGTCTGACGAACTACCGCTTAGTCTATCGTGTTACTATAGTCTGTCCAGTTCCTTCGTGCCCGAATCAGGTCAGTCTGCCGCCATATTAGGCCAGCCGGGGAGAACTTAACCCGATTCAACGCCGGTATGCGCGGATTGGTTGCAATGGAATATCTTAAGAACAGGTATATCTGGGGTGCTCCGCTTGCAGAGCTGACATCGGCGATCCTGCCGAAATCCAGGGGAGATGGGCTTGAGCGCTAATCCCGCGACCCGCAGAGGCGTCGTTGTCCTCAGCCTTATCCTGATCTTCGCTTACCCTCAGTTCTCCGTGCCCGTGCAGGCTTCGATACACAACCTCGTTCCCAAATTCGGCCTGACCGAGGCGCGTGGCATCACGGAATCGGCAATCTGGCTCTACGGAGCGATCCTTCTCACGATTGCACTGTTCTGGGAACGTCGAACTCTCGCCAGCATCGGATTGCGCAAACCCAGCCTAGCCAGTCTGGGCTTTGGCATCTGCGGTGCGGCAGCGATGGCGGCGGCCGGAGCGCTTGCGGCCTACGTGGTTTATAGCCTGCTGCACCAACCCGGACATGCGAATGAGCAGGCCGCGGCGCTTGTCGGCGGTTCGGCGGTTTACGCGCTTTGCGTCGCGGTGCGCGCCGGCGTGGTCGAGGAAATCCTATTTCGCGGGCTTGCCATCGAGCAGTTGACGGTTCTCACGGGCCGGCGCTGGTTCGCGGCGGTCGTCGCGACAGCCATTTTCGTCCTGAGCCACGCGCTCCATTTCGACTGGATTCAGCTCATCCCCATCGCGGCGGTATCCATCGTTCTGGCCGGGCTTTATCTGTGGCGGCACGACCTATGGTCGAACATCATCGCGCATATCGTGGTCGACGGCGTGGGCCTCGTCACGCTTGCGCTACAAACGCAGAAGCTCGCGCATTCGTGAGACTCACTTATTTTCGCCCGATCGGCGGCGCGCCGCGCGCGGCATGCTCGGCGAGGAGCGGTTGCGTGCGAAGCCAGATCTCGATGGCCTGCGTCGCCAGCATCGCCGCGGAAAATATCAGCGCGCCATCCGCCCAGACGATTGCGTCGGCGGCCACATGCCCTCCCGGATTGGCGCCCATCTCCGGAAATGCATATTTCAACCCGATGCGTATCAAGACCAATCCGACGATCAGGATCGCGCCGATCGGCGTCGCTTTGCTCGAGATGGCGCCGGTTTCCGGGTCCACGGACAATTCCAGATGTCGCGCCCGCAAATATCCCACGCCGCCGCCCGCAAGAGCCGCGACAACAAACGCGGCAAGCGCGATCGGCCCGGGCATCCGGGAGGTCGCGAGAGTGGCGCAGGCCACGCTCAACAGAATCGCGGGCATGATCCACATCGTCTGAACCCTCACGGCGCGTGAGGTCATGCTCCGGCGCACGACCAAAGCGATCAGCAGAACCGGAACGATGAACGGGAATAAATGTCTCATGCGGAACTCTCGATAAAAGAAGGTCACCCTAGCCATTCCGGCGCGGGAATTCGAGAACCCGTCCAGCCGCCTCGGCATGAGACGAAGATTAACGTGAATCGAACTTAACCGATTCGCTCGATTTGGCGGTCGGCTTCCGGCAGCGCGTCGATCAATTCGCGGACGTCGCGGCCCGAAACGGGGTGCATCCACCGAGGCGCGATATCGGCCAGCGGCACGAGCACGAATCCGCGCGATTCCATGCGGGGATGCGGCAATACCGGTGGCCCGTCGGCGATGCGTCCGTTATAATCGAGCAGATCGAGATCGAGCGTACGCGGCGCATTGCGAACGCCGCGCACCCGGTTGAAGTTGTGCTCAACGGCGTGCAGCACCGCCATCAGCGCATCCGGCGCGAGTGCCGTCTCCACACGCGCAACAGCGTTAACATAGGATGGATCGGCGGGATCCGGCCATGCCGGCGTTGCGTAGAACGGGGAAACCCGTGTCGGCGTCACGCTCATTTGCGCCAACGCTTCCAACGCGGCGCGTAATGTTTCGGTAGAATTACCCGCGCGCGACGGAAGATTGGAACCCAACGCGATCAAAATCACGCGATACCCCAAATTGATCGTTTGCATTGGCGCGCGATTATTCTAGAACGCGTGAGGGCCGTCGGGGGGATTACCGAATTGGCCGCGATTTCGTCGGTCGTATTAAACACGGAGAGTTGCATGTTGTTCTATCCCCAGGAAAAGCTCGCATTGTTCGTCGATGGCGCCAACCTCTATGGCGCTGCCAAGGGCCTTGCCTTCGATATCGATTATAAACGATTGCTTGAGCTTTTCGCACGCAAGGGTTTGCTGGTGCGCGCGTTTTATTACACGGCCGTGGCCGAAGACCAGGAATTTTCTCCGCTGCGTCCGCTTGTCGATTGGCTCGACTATAACGGCTTCTCGGTCGTCACCAAGCCACTCAAGGAATTCACCGACAGCCAGGGCCGCCGCCGCGTCAAGGGCAACATGGACATCGAACTCGCCATCGACGTGATGGAGATGGCGGAGATGGTGGATCACATCGTGATCTTCTCCGGCGACGGCGATTTCCGCCGGCTCGTCGAAGCCGTGCAGCGCAAGGGCCGCCGCGTCAGCGTCGTCTCCACCATCCGCACCCACCCGCCCATGATCGCCGACGAACTGCGCCGCCAGGCCGACAATTTCATCGAGCTGGAGGAGCTGAAGCCCGTGATCATGCGCGAGGGCGGACCGAGGTCGACACAGGCAGCTCCCGCCGTAGCCCCTCAACAGCAATACGCCCAGTCGGCTTAAAGCCACTCCGATCGCGTCGGACCGGATTTCGCAATCCGGCTCCGCGCGCTATTGTTC
>JBEKDC010000159.1:0-7825 GCA_050014535.1 Rhizomicrobium sp. | reverse complement strand
CGGATGCACGGTCTGACTGATTGGGACAGCATCGCCGCCCAGTCCCTTGATGCATAGCAACAACGCGGCCACCGCCGCCCGGAGCCACACGAGGGCCCATACTCCAAATCCCACCTCACTCATTTGGAGTTGCCCCGCGCGATGCCAAATCGGGGCTGGCCGGAAGGAACTTGCAAAACGCCCGGTTTCCGGCCTTGGGGCGTTTGCGCCATAATATCGGATAACAGGACCGATAACAGGACCCATAACAGGCTCGAACACCCTGTTATTTCGGATCAAATACTTGATTCTATTAGAAATTCCGGAACGAGAAAAAATTTCGCAAAAAACTGCGCCGCCGCCGGTTTCGGGTGGCCGGGAAGCCTTCCCCTCCGGCGCGGTCTCGTTTAGCAAGGCGGCCGGGAGTTTTGCCGATGTCCATGATCCTCGTGACGCCGCTGTCCGCGGTCGAGGACACGATCCGCCGCTACCGGCCGTCGCACCTGGTGACGCTGCTGTCGCCCGAACACATGATCGACACGCCTGCGGGGGTCGATGCGGCGCAACATCTGCGCCTCGGCGTCAACGACGTGAGCGAGATCGAGGCGTCGGACGTGCCGCCGTCCGAACGCCACATCGCCGAGTTACTGGCATTCGCCCGCGCTTGGCCGGCCACGGAACCCATGCTGGTGCATTGCTGGGCCGGAATCAGCCGCTCGACGGCCGCGGCCTATATCGTTCAATGCGACCGGCTCGGGCCGGGCTCGGAAGGGGCGATCGCGCAGGCACTCCGCGCACGCGCGCCCCATGCCTATCCGAACTCGCTGATGGTGCGCTTCGCCGATCGCGCGCTCGGCCGCGAAGGCCGCATGATCGCAGCGATCGCAGCGATCGGCCGCGGCGCGATCGTCGCGGAAGGCAAATGCGTCGAGCTGCCGCTCGCGCCGGCGGATTTGTGAGCGTCGCCGCGCCGAAGAATGTCGTCCGCATCGGGTTGAGCGCGGCCATCGTGTCCGTCGCCGAAGAGCGGCCGCGCGTGCTTGTCGTGCATCACAAGAATGCACCCGACGCGCTTCCGTTCGGGCCTTTCGATCCGTTGGGCCATCGCACGCTGGAAAGCGGCTTGCGCAGCTGGGTCGGCGAGCAGACCCATCTCGATCTCGGTTATGCCGAGCAGCTTTACACGTTCGGTGATCGCGGACGGCATGCGGTGAAATCCGGCGAAGGGCCGCGCGTGGTTTCGGTGGGCTATCTCGCGCTGATGCGCGCCGGCAGCGAACTCAAAACTCCAGATACGCTGTGGCGCGACTGGCATCTCTATTTTCCATGGGAGGATTGGCGCAGCGCCAGGCCTGCCGTCGTCGATGCCACGATCGTGCCTGCGCTTGGCGCATTTGCGAAAAGCGCGCCGTCGACCGGAGAGGCCGAGCGACGGCGCGAGCGCGTGCGCCTTGCCTTCGGGCTCGAAGGATTCACCTGGGACGAGGAGAAAGTGCTGGAGCGCTACGAGTTGCTCTACGAAGCGGGCTTGGTCGAAGAGGCGGTGCGCGACGGCCGCGCCGCGCCGGATGGCCTGCCCGCGCATCCTCTCGGCGCCAGCATGAGTTTCGACCATCGCCGGATCCTGGCGACCGCCATCGCGCGGCTGCGCGGCAAGATGAAATACCGCCCGGTCGTGTTCGAACTGATGCCGCCTGCGTTCACCTTGCTGCAGCTGCAGCGCACGGTCGAAGCGATTTCCGGCATCCGCCTGCACAAGCAGAATTTCCGCCGGCTGGTGGAGGATCAGGGGCTAGTCGAAGGCACGGGCAAATCGGTGCGCATCGCGCGCGGACGGCCCGCGGAACTGTTTCGCTTCCGCCGCGAAGTGCTGGGCGAGCGTCCCGCGCCCGGCGTTCGCCTGGGAGCGCGCCGTGCAACGGGATAGATAAAAAAACCCCGCGAGATCGCTCCCGCGGGGTGTTCGTATTTCGAATGCTCGGATCAGTACACGGTGTCGATAAGATTCGTTTCCGTTCCCCAATTGGCATTGCCGGAGCGCTGGCGATCGACAAGCGTCGAAGCGCCGTTGTTGTTGAGATAGAACTTCACTCCAACGAGCCACGTGGTCAAATGGCCGCCGCCGCTCGAAAGTTCGGTATAGGTGTAATTGCCGTACACTGAAATCGGCGTCGATTCGGATACCAGCCACTCCACGGTTCCGCCGTAGTTGGTGAGGTTTTCGCCGCTGCCCACGCTCAGGTAATCGACGTCGGCGTTGAGCGCCAGATCCGGAACGACGTAGAACACCGCCTCGCCGCCGAAGTAATCCGCAGTCCCGCTGAAGCCTCCGCCGCTGGCAGTCGCGCCGCCGCCTTTTGCGCCAAGCGTGAACATGTGGCCGGCATACCATTCCGCGAAGCCGCCATAGTTCGTGAGGTTGAAGCTTTCGCCGCCTCCGCCGCTCACGCCGTTATAGCCGACGGTCGCGCCAATCCTGCCCATACCGCCCTGCCAGATGAGCGCGCCATCGATATTCCAGTCACCGACATTGCCGCCGCCGCCGGAAAAGTTGACTTCGTTGTAGCCGCCATCGACTTGAACCTTGAGCCCGGACATTCCCAGATCGAATGCACCCGAACCGGCGCCGCCCCAAACATTGGCGCTGCCGCCGCCGTTGCCGGCGCTGGTATTCGAATATTGGCCCTGCAAGGTCCCGGAAAATCCGCCCAAGTCCGCAAAGGCCGGACCGGACAAAGCGACAATCGCGACAGCACAAGCAGTCCCGAGGATCGTTGAACGCAATGACATATAAACCTCCGCTTCTCGCCCGCGGGCGTTTTTGCCCGTCTATGAGTCCCTTGATAGTCGGTGTCGGGCAGATGCCGGAGCGCAAAATCGCGACGGCACGCCTTAATCGGCGGGTCGTGGCTATTTGGACACATGCTGAATGGCAGCTAAATATTTGTTAACGCTTGGGATTCGGTGCGGATCAGAAGCCGAATTCCAACAGCGCGCTGGGCGTAGCGCCCCAATCCGTGGTGCCGTTGCGTTGGTAATCGACCAGCGTCCCGTTCCGGCCGCCCCCACCCAGATAGACGTTGAGGCCGACCAGGACCGCGCTCACCTGCTCATGCTGCAACTGGCTCAGGAGAGAGCAGTCGTAGCCCACGTAAATGGAGACAGGGATGTCGTGCACCGGCAGGTATTCCGCCGTAAACGCCGCGTCGCGGACCTGCTCGCGAATATGGTCGTCCGACTTGGCATAATCCGCGGTCAGGCTCAGCGCGATGTCGTGATAGGGGTAGAATACCGCCCCCGCCGAGCCGTACAGTCCTGCAAAGTGTCCTTCGAAACCGCCGCCCTTGATCTCCAACGTCAGATTCGGCTCCGTAAACCATTGGCCGAACCAACTAAAAGTGTCTTCGGCATAGGTAAAGCCGTTCGTGCTGCCTGCCCCTGTGCGCATGGCCGAGGCAAAGGTCGCATTGACACCGACGCTGCCGGCATAGTCGCGCCAATAGATGTCGCCGCCATAGGACCACACATCGTTGCTTTCGCTCGGGATCTGTATGGAGTCGTTGTTGAAGTCGGCCTGGACGTTGAATCCGGGGTTGTCGATGGTCAGGACCGCGACGCCTCGCGCAAGCCAGTCGTTCGTGTGAGAGGCCTGCCCGGACGTCAGAAAGCCCGTCCAGCCAGCCCCAAACGTGCCCGCAAATTGCATGTCGTCGCCGTCGGCCTGTGCGGGGCTGCAGCCTATTGCCAGCGAAAGCAGTGCTGCCCCCGTGGCACCGATCGAGTACGACCGCATAATAAGCTCCCCAGATTCCCCAAGGCACGGAAATTACACGAAATTTTCGGCTGCGCCAGCGGGCAAGCAATTAACGCTTGACCGATTTATGCTGACGAGTAGCATAAAGATCGAACCGGCCCTTTAAGGCCGGGATTTTCGCCTTATATATATGCTCAAATAGAGCATTAAGGAGACGGCGATGGGTGAAGCAGGGTTCAGGACCGAGGCACCGGCCTTCACGCCCGCGGTCGCGCGCGCGACGCGGAATCTCTACAGCAAGGTCGCCCACGTCGTTCCGGAGATCGAGTGGGCCGTGCACGCGCCTTACATCCAGGCGATCAACGAGCTGAAGCGGCAGAAAAATGCCGTCATCCTTGGCCACAATTATATGACGCCCGAGATATTCCACTGCGTGGCGGACTTTGTGGGCGATTCGCTGCAACTCGCACGCGAAGCAGCCAAGACAGATGCAAAAGTGATCGTCCAGGCCGGCGTGCATTTCATGGCCGAGACCTCGAAGATTCTTTCGCCCGACAAGACCGTGCTTATCCCCGATCCGCTTGCGGGCTGTTCGCTCGCCGCGTCTATCACTGGCGCCGATGTGCGCCTGCTCAAGCAGAAATATCCGGGCTTGCCAGTTGTCACTTATGTCAACACGTCGGCCGAGGTGAAAGCCGAAAGCGACGTCTGCTGCACATCGTCCAACGCGGTCGCGGTGGTGGAAGACATCGCGCGCGAACGCGGCGTCGACAGGGTGATCATGATCCCGGACGAATATCTGGCGCAGAACGTCGCCAAACAGACCGCCGTGAAGATCGTCAGCTGGAAAGGCCGCTGCGAAGTGCATGAGCGTTTCTCCGCCGCCGATATTCGCGCCTTTCGCGAAACCAATCCGGGTGTCGTTGTGCTGGCCCATCCGGAGTGCCCGCCGGAAGTGGTGGAAGCTTCGGATTTCGCGGGCTCCACTTCGGCCATGATCGGCTATGTCGGCAAGCACCGTCCCGCGCGCGTGGTGATGGTCACGGAATGCTCGATGAGCGACAATGTGGCGGTCGAATTCCCCGATGTGGATTTTGTGCGGCCCTGCAATCTGTGCCCGCACATGAAGCGGATCACCCTGCCGAAAATCCTTCATTCGTTGCAGACGATGACGGTGGAAGTGACGGTCGATCCGGAGATCGCGACACGCGCCAAACGCGCCGTCGACCGCATGCTCGCCGTGGGCAAGCCACAACAGCGCGCGGCCGCGTGAGACTCAGATGGCACGCCAGGCCGACAACGTCATAGAGGCCAAAGGCGCGTTGATCCTCGGCGCGGGTCTCGCCGGTCTTTTCACGGCACTGAAACTCTCACCGTTTCCCGCACTCGTGCTCGCCGGAGCGCGGGTGGGCACGACCGGATCGAGCGTGTGGGCGCAAGGCGGTATCGCGGCAGCCGTGGGCGAAGGCGATACGTGGCAGTCGCACGCCGTCGACACGATCGCGGCAGGCGCGGGACTTTGCGATCCGGATATCGCGGCGCTGGTCGCGCGCGAAGCCTCGGCGCGGATCGACGATCTGGTCGGCATCGGCGCGCCTTTCGATCGCGACTCAAACGGCCGTATCGCCGTGGCGCGAGAGGCCGCGCATTCCGCTGCGCGCATCGTGCATGTGTCGGGCGACAGGGCCGGTGCCGAAATCACCCGCACGCTCGCCGAAAAAGTTCTAGCCACTCCGTCCGTCGAAGTGATGGAAGGTTTCCATGCGGTCGAACTGGCGATGGAAGACGGTCGCGTGGTGGGCCTCTTTGCCCGCTACGGCAATGGCGTCGAGATGAAGCTGGTGCTGTTTCGTGCGCCGGCCGTCATCTTCGCGACCGGCGGCCTTGGCGCGCTGTACGCCGTCACCACCAATCCGCTTGAGGCGCGCGGCGAAGGCCTCGGGATGGCCGCGCGCGCGGGCGCGCTGATAGCCGATCCGGAATTCGTGCAATTCCATCCCACGGCCATCGCGATCGGCCGCGATCCGGCGCCGCTGGCCACCGAAGCGTTGCGCGGCGAAGGCGCGATCCTGATCGACGAAACCGGCCGGCGGTTCATGCCCGCCGTTCATCCCTCGGCGGAACTGGCGCCGCGCGATGTGGTGGCGCGCGCGATCCATCGCGAGATCGCAAAGGGGCACAAGGTGTTCCTCGATTGCCGCGAAGCGATCGGCGAAAAATTCGCAGAGCATTTCCCGACTGTGAACGCCACATGCCTCTCCGCCGGCATCGACCCTGCCCGCGCTCCCATTCCTGTGGCACCCGCCGCGCACTATCACATGGGCGGCATCGCCAGCGATGTGCGCGGACGCACCTCGCTCGAAGGCCTGTGGGCCGTGGGCGAATGCGCGTCGACGGGTCTGCACGGCGCGAATCGGCTCGCCTCGAACTCGCTGCTCGAAGCGCTCGTGTTCGGTGCACGCGCGGCCGAAGATGTGAAAACGCACATTGCTGCAGGCATTGGCCGGGGTCTTCCGCCGGCGCCGCTACGCTTCACGCCGACACCGCCGCCGAAAGCGTTGCGCGATGCGATGGCGCGACATGTGGGATTGGAACGCGATGCGGCAGGCCTCTCCCACGCGCTTGCCACCATCGGCGCCATCGAACGCGCGAGCGGCGGGGAACCCGCCTTGCTCAACATGGTAGCCACAACGAAGCTTGTGACAGCCGCCGCGCTCGCGCGCGATGAAAGCCGTGGCGCTCATTTCCGTCTCGATAACCCGCAAACAGAAGCTGCAGGCCAGCGCAGTTTCTTCACGCTGGCGGATGCGGAGAGAATCGCGCGTTCGTCCGATGCGAAGGACGACGAAGTCTCGTGCGCTGCGCACTGAGCACCGCCATGAGCCCTGTTGCCCTTCCATTCACGCATCCGCCACATGCGCTGCTGATCGAGCCGGTGGTGCGCCACGCGCTTGAAGAGGATCTCGGCCGCGCAGGCGACCTGACGACCGACCTGATCGTCCCGCCGGGACAGACCGCGCGCGCAACGCTCGTCGCGCGCAAGAGTGGAACCATCGCGGGTCTTGTGGCCGCGCAATGCGCATTCCGGCTCGTCGAACCTCAATTGAACTTTGCTCCGGATGCGTCTGACGGCGCGAATGTCGGAGCGGGCACGAAACTGGCGACCATCGAAGGTCCCACGCGGGGTCTGCTGACCGCGGAGAGAGTCGCGCTCAACTTCCTGGGTCATCTCTCCGGCATCGCCACGGCCACGCGCGCGCTTGTGGATGAGGTCGGCGGCACGCGCGCGCGTATCGTCTGCACGCGCAAGACGACGCCCGGACTGCGCGCCCTTGAAAAATATGCCGTGCGCTGCGGCGGCGGATTCAATCACCGCTTCGGCCTCGATGACGCGATCCTGATCAAGGACAACCATATCGCGGCCGCAGGCGGGGTCGTGCCCGCGATCGAGCGCGTGCGCGCCGGAACGGCGCATATGGTCAAAATCGAGGTCGAAGTGGATACACTGGAGCAACTCGAGGCGGCCCTGGCGCTTGGTGTCGATACGATCCTGCTGGACAACATGACGCCGCACGACATCGCACGCGCTGTCGCGCTGGCCAAAGGCCGGGCTGTGCTGGAAGCATCCGGCAATGTAACCTTGGCCACCGTTCGCGCGATTGCCGAGGCGGGTGTCGACTATATTTCATCGGGCGCCATTACCCACAGCGCCCCCAATCTCGACGTGGCGCTCGATTTCTGATCGAGCCGGGCCTAGTCTATGGTCGGGTTACGCGGGGGATACGCGTTGAAACTTCGCCATTTCGCGACCGCATTCTTCACAATCGCATTGCTGTGCGGCTGCTCCTCCACTCCAACCGCACCGCCGCGTCTGCCGCCGTCGCCACAGTATTTGCTGGCCGAAGCGTCGGCCGACGATTTCACCTGCACACGCGCCAATGCAGCCGCAGTCGACTTCGATAAGTTCGCAAGCGGTCCGGAGCTTTACGTCGATAAATGCGTGCGCACCAAGGGTCTTGCAAGCTTTCGAATTCTCACCCGGGACGCGGCGACCATGCCGGCGCAGAAGAGCGCGGGCGTGCCGCGTTCGGC
>JBEKDC010000158.1:0-7915 GCA_050014535.1 Rhizomicrobium sp. | reverse complement strand
GTTCGTGTGATCGGTCAGCGGCGTCCAGGACACGCCCCCATCGGTCGTTTTCCATACGCCACCCGCCACCGCGCCGAAATAATAGATGCTGGGCTCACCCGACACACCCGTCACCGCCAGCACGCGGCCGCCGCGATAGGGTCCGATTCCGCGCCAATGCAATGCCTGGAACCGGCTCTGATCGATGGCCGTACCCGCGGTTGTTTGAGCCGTAGAAGAAACCGTCGCGGACGCCAGCAGGCACAGCGCCATGGCGCAAACACTCGTGAGGACGCGCAGGCGCGGAAGGGATTGCATGAGAATACTCCGGCAATGGGCTGCAGGAATTCGTCGAGCGCCCAACCGGCCCGCCCCAGAATCCCCGCGTCGCGCGGGATAATTGGCCATTCGTCTCGTCCGCACAAGGAGGGGGCAAGCGCCGATCCCGTCAGCTTTTGCCTGCCTTCGGGGCACTTGCCGTCAATAGCCTCAACTTTGCGTAACGTGCGCGTAAGGATAATGAACGTGGGTCTCCGGAAATTTCGAATTCGGCGGAAAGTCCGGTAGACCGACGCCGCGCCATAGCGCATTTTGGCGATGGGATCCTTTTCAGACATGATTTGTAAAATGAGGTTCGGGGATCGGAGCGCTTTGCGGACGCATAGTCCGGCACCGGTTCATGTCGGCGTGGCGCGTTGCTTCCGCCGCTTCAAAAAGAGCAAATGGAAACTCAATCGGTCCGCTCCCATGCTGGCGGCGGCGTTGCCGCAAATTGCGTTGATCTTGGCGCAACCTGCAATTGCGCAGGTCGCGAGCACGAGTGCACAACAACCCATCGAGACGGTGACGGTGATCGGGACGACGCCGATTCCCGGCATCGGCATCGACATCGACAAGATCGCGGGCAATGTGCAGACCGTCACGGCCTCCGATCTCACGCGCGAAGGCTCGGCCAGCGCGACCTCGGCGCTCAACGACCAACTCGGAAGCGTCAGCATCAATGACAATCTGGACGATCCGTTTCAGCCGGACATCCTGTTTCGCGGCTTCGAAGCTTCGCCGGTTCTGGGCACTCCCGAGGGACTTGCGGTTTATCAGAACGGCGTCCGCATCAATGAAGCGTTCGGCGACTCGCTGAACTGGGACCTGATCGCCGACATGGCCGTCGATCGGATCACAGTCGTCAGCGCCAATCCAGTCTATGGGCTGAACGCGCTAGGGGGCGCAGTCATCGTCAGCATGAAAAACGGCTTCACCTCAGATGGTAGCGAGATCGAAGCGTCGGTCGGCTCATGGGGTCAGCGTAGCGTCTCGGCGGAATATGGCGGCAGCGACGGGCCGTTCGGATTCTACATCGCCGGGCGACTGTTGCAGGAAACCGGCTGGCGCGAGTTCTCCCCCGATACGCTCGAACAGCTCTATGCGGATATGAGCTATCGCGAACACAGACTTTCGCTCGATCTGAGTTTTTCGGGGGCGAACAATCTGCTGTCCGGCGAATCGCCTACTCCCGTGCAGGAGATGGCCGTCAGCAGGTCGCTGATCTTCACCAGCCCCCAGACCAACGCCAATGAACTGGCTTTCGTCACGCTAGATGCCGGCTACGCGGTGAACGACGACCTCTCGATCCAGAGCACGGCCTATGTGCGCGAATTCCAGCAGAATGTCGTCAACGGCAACAAGACCGACTACACGGCGTGCACGGTCGCGCCTTATATCGGGGATATGTGCCAGGCCGATGGCACGACGCCGCTCACCAATTCATCGGGCGGATATTTGCCCGACATTTCACATGGCGGCACCGTCACCATCGGCGAAAACGACTTCGAGACCATCAACACGCTCGGTGTCGGCGGCTCGCTACAAGCGACAGAGAGTACTGCGATCTTCGGGCACGACAATCAGCTTTCCGTCGGCGGCAGCATCGACCACGCTTCGACCAATTTCCAGTCGAGCGCGGAATTGGGCACGATCAATTCGGCGCTGCAGGTGTCGTTTTCGGACTTGTTCGTGGATACGCCGGAAAACACGCCATGGACGGCCACACCCGTCAATCTCAATGCCACAAACAGCTATTACGGACTTTTCGGAACCGACACGTTCAACATCACCGACGATCTCGCGCTGACGGCCAGCGGCCGCTACAATCTCGCCGAAATCGATCTGGCCGATCGGCTGGGCACGGCACTCAGCGGCGACAATCGCTATAGCCGGTTCGATCCTGCGCTCGGTTTGACCGAAAAGGTCTCGACCAACCTCACCGTCTATGCCGGATATTCGGAAGGCAATCGTGCACCCACGCCCGGCGAGATCGAATGCTCGAATCCCACGGCCCCCTGCCTTCTGCCGTCCAGCCTGTCGAGCGATCCGCCGACATTGCGCCAGGTCGTGTCCCACACCTGGGAAGCGGGATTGCGCGGGCATTTTTCGCTTCCGGAGATCGCGCCGGGTTCGATCACCTGGAATGCGAGCCTGTTCCGCACCAATGTCGACGACGACATCTATGGCGTAGCAACCTCGCTCAGCTCCGGATATTTCCAGAACATCGGCGGCACGCGTCGTCAGGGGGCAGAGCTCGGTCTCAAATATGAGGACGAACGTTTGTCGATGTTCCTCGATTACAGCTATGTCGATGCGACGTTCGAATCCGCGTTTCTGTTGAATTCGCCGCAAAACTCTTTCGCGGACGCGAACGGCAATATCCAGGTCGAACCGGGCGATGTGCTGCCCGGCATCCCGGCAAACCGGATCAAGGCCGGCGCCGATTATCGCGTGCTGCCGTCCTGGATTGTGGGTGCGGATATTGTCTATGAGAGTTCGCAGTTTTTCCGCGGCGACGAATTCAACCAGATGGGCCCGTTGCCGGGCTACACCGAAGTCAATTTGCACTCGAAATACGAATTGACCGACCATGTCGAACTGTTCGTCAATGTGGTGAACGCGCTCGACGGGAAATATGCAACGTTCGGCGTGCTCGGCGACCCGACGGGCATCGGCGCGCCGGGAATCCCTCCCGGCGCCGTGACGAACGGACCGGGAGTCGACAACCGTTTCGAGAGTCCGTCCGCACCCATCAGCGCGTTCGGCGGCGTTCGCGTCGAGTTTTAGCGTTCAGGTGAGGTCGGTGAACGGATTGAATGCCACTTCCCACAGATGGTCGTCGGGATCTGCGAAATATCCTGAATAACCGCCCCAGAAAACATCCTGAGGCGTCTTCACGGACTTGGCTCCGGCCGCCAGCGCCTCGCGAAAGACGGCGTCCACTTCACCCTTCGATCCGAGATTGTGCGCCAGCGTCACGCCGCGAAAACCGGTGCCCTCATGGGGAACCGTCGCATCCTCCGCGAGCTTGTCGCGCGGATAGAGGCCGAGCCAGCTGCCCTCAAGCCGGAACATGACCATGTCGTCGCCGTCCTTGTGATTGTGCGTCGGAAAGCCGAGACCGTCGCGATAGAAGGCCAGCGATCTTTCGATGTCCTTCACGCCCAATGTGATCATGGCGATCTTTGGTTTCATGGCGTTTGTTCCACTTGCTTGGCGTTTGCGCGACGGGCCACGATCCAGATGCACAACAGGCCCAGCGGGATCCAGCTCAAGACGCCGCCATAATTCACGAACAGGCTCTTGGATCGGTCGGCAAACCACAACACGGTCAAGGAACCGCCGATCACATTGGTCGCGGAATGCGCGAGGCTGGTGACCCAGATGCTCCCGCTCCTTTCGCGCAACCAACCGAAAATGATCGAGATCAGCACCGTGGTGACACAAAACGCTGCCGCGGCGATCGCGGGGTTACCCGCAAATTCGTAGCCGCGCAGAATGATCGGCAGATGCCACAATCCCCAGATGATTCCGGTCGTGACCGCGGCCCGTGTCGGCGAGTTCGGGAACAGACGCAGCTGAAGATAGCCGCGCCAGCCGAACTCCTCGCCGAACAGGACCGGCGTCATGACCAATGCGACGAGGATCAACTCCAGCGGCATCACATATCCGATGAATCCCGCAACGGCCGCAGGGATTTTGGCATGCGGCGCCAGAAGAATAATCCCTTGCGTCATCGAAAAATTCGGATGCTCCAATCCCAGCACAATTGCGGCAACCACGATGAACGCGAGCACGGGGAACGGCAGGAACCACCCGAACAGATAGTAGCGCCACTTGCGCAAATGCAGGCCCAGACCGGCGTCGCCGAACCCTTCGCGCGTGATCCATTTACGGACGATGAACGTGGCCAAGGCCGGCGCAAAGGCGCCCGGCAATACGTAGAGCGTCAACAATGTCGGGTTGGCAGCGCTCGAATGGGGAATGAAGGCCCATGACACCCAAGCTATGCCGAATGCAATGATCAAGTAGACGGCGATGCCTTTTGTCGATCCGGATTGTGCGCCGCTAGTCATGGATGGAGTCTCCGTCGATCCGGCCGGCATCGCGCTTCCAAGTGAGGTAGGACGCAACGCCACCGAGGATGAAGCTGAATATTGTACCGATCGCACACACCACGATTGCGGCGATCGATCCGACGAAGGCCAGCGCCAGAAGGGTTGCGATGCCTGTGATCACCAGCCCGAATCCCGCCAGCCGGTTGCCTCTATCCCATGCCAATTCGCTCGAAAGAGTCCACGGTAGTCGCACGCCGACAAAGAAGTTCGATCGCGACTTTCCCATGTAATTCCCCAGCACGACAAAAGCGATCGCAATCGTACAAAGAACCCAGCGCTCGACATCGACATGCAATCCTGCCGCGTTCATGACCATGAGCAGATGCGTGACGCCGGATACGCCAAGGCTGCCGTACCAGCCGGCGAAATAGAGCTTGCGGCTCGACAACAGATGAGCGCGCCGTGGTTCGATTCTGGGAAGAATTGCAAAGATCGCCCCGAGAATCGTCGTGATGCATGGCAGCATCAGGAGCCCGAACGTCTTGGGCATATATCCGTTGGGGCGGCCATGGATGTCCCAATGAACAGCCATCTGCGCATGGGCCGGGATGGCGGTCCAACCCCATGCGGAGGCAGCCAGCATGGCTCCGATCACCAGCGCAGTAATAATCAATGGCGTTCGAACGTTCATGTCACTTTTCTCCGGATTTCCGCGTGCCCGCGATGTCCATCATCGCGGCCAGCGCCTCTTCGAGCACGCTCATATTGAGGCGATAGATGATCGTGGTGCCCTGCCGCTCCGTGCCGACGAGGTCGGCGGCTTTCAGCACGGCGAAATGGCCCGACAAAGTGGGCTTGGGGATATCGATCCTGTCCGCGATCTCGCCCGCACTCATCGCACGTTTGCGCAACAGCTTGAGGATTTTCCGGCGAACCGGATGGGCCAGGGCATCGAACACATCGCTCATATTTCGGTATTTACCGAAATACCAAACAAGAGTCAAACGACGGAGGACTTTTGCAGGAAAAGGATTCGCGTATCAGCTCCCCATCGCACCCAGAACATCCGGCCGATCGGTGCAAAGCGCATCGAGGCCGCGGGCTATCAGCGCGCGCATATCGGTCGGCGCGTCGACCGTCCAGGCGCCGACCTTGAGACCCAGCGAACGCGCTTCTGCGACCGCAGCATCCGTCGCATCGGGAAAATAGGGAAACCAGCCCTCGCCGCCGGCGGCCTTGATTGCCTTCAGAATCGAGCCGCCATATTTCACGGCATCGAAGCCGCCTGCCCAGGGCGATTGGCCCGTGCGCGCGAGATGACGCAGCATATCAAGCGCAGGCTGCGCGGGTGGATCGTCTTCCGCAGGCGGCGGCCCGTCGCGAAACCAGCTTTGCGCCAGCGTGGTGAACCAGCAGCGCGCGCCTGGCTCGATTTTCATTGCGTGCAGCAGACCCGGCCAGTCAAAACCGACCAGGATCGAGCGGTCGAGATAATCATGTGCCCGCAAGACGCCGATCGTAGCCTCCGCGAGCACGTCCGGCGGCGCGGACAAGCTGCGATCGACGAAGGATGTTTTCAATTCGACGAACAGATGAAACGGTTTCGCGGCGCGCTTTGCGGTCTCGATAACTTCGGACAGCAGCGGGATGCGTTCACCGTCGACCGGTACCAGATCCGGATGCGTCGCGGCATAGGCGCTGCCGGGTCGCGCGCGTCCGACATCGTAAGTGCGCAATTCCGCGAATGTGAGATCGACAATCTTCGGCGTCGGCCGCACCAGCCATTCTCCATTGCCGTCGCGGCAGATGTCGGGCTTGAGGCGATTGTCGTGAAAGACGACAACCTCGCCGTCGCGGGTGAGCTGCACGTCCAGTTCCGCGCCGTCCGCGCCGCGGGCCACCGCATCCGCGAAGGCCGCCAAGGTGTTCTCGGGCTTCAGTGCAGCTCCGCCGCGATGCGCAATATTCCAGGGCCGCATGATGTCTCCGGAGGGACCAGAGACATGTTCTAGCGCGCCGGCGCGGCCAACTCCACGACTGCGGACGAATTGGCGAAAGATTTCGACCGAGTTTAGTCGTAATAGAATAAACCGCTGAGAACCCATGTGCTGGAACGGTCCGCCGACCACACCGGCAGCCGCAGTGCCTCGCAGTGCAGGAATGTGCGATTGCCCCGCTGGAGCCCGACGTCGAACGCCAGCGGCACCCCCGAACGAACGATCTCCTCCATATTGGCGCGGTGTTTCTCGAAGCCCTCCCGCCGGAAAATCTCGGACAGCCTGAGGCCGGTGATGTCGCGGCCGAAGCGCCGGAGAAAAGCGGTGCCCGCCAGGCGCGCGCGAAAATCGCGGCAATCGTCCAGCGGCTCGTAGATCCCCAGATTGCGCAGGATTCTGCTCAGTTGACGAGCCGGCACATCGCGCCCGACGACAAAGCCGTCGCCCGCCTGCAATTCGCACCAGCGTTCATGCAGCAGCTTCGCGCCGAAATGCATCGGCTCCGGAATCCGCGTGACGGTCTCGCTGAGATCGGCAGTCAGCGTATCGAGGGTATCCCAGACGAGTCCAAGCGCTTGCATGCGCGGTCCTGTTTTTGTTGGGCGCGGACCGAAACCGGTGCCCGCCGAATAGCGGCATGTTACTACTGCAGCGCGCATTGCCCCGGACTTAAGGAAATCGTCGGGATTTTCGGAAAGATTGAGTAAATTTGTATGCAGCGGCCAATCGGAGTGTCGTCCGACAAGTTCGCAGGCGATTCTCAAAAAATATTTTTGGCACGCGGAGGCGCTGAGCCACGGAGAAAAAGGAGGTCACGGAGAAGCAGAAAAGTACTTGCGCGCCTTCGCGCGCGGCTCTTTTCTTCTCCGTGCACTCCGCGGCTCCGCGTGAATCTATTACTGCCTTGGCCGGTTCTTGCCGATGTAACCGAACATGTGTCCCGCGACGTTGCGCATCTGGATTTCTTCAGAACCTTCCGTGATGCGGTAGCGCCTGTGGTGCCGGTAGATGTGCTCGAACGGCTTGTGGCGCGAATAGCCCATGCCGCCATGGGTCTGCATCGCCTGATCGGCCGCGTCGCAGACCAGCCGGTTGCCGCGGTAATTGCACATCGAAACCTTGTCGGAGAGATAGAGCTGGATTTCGGGGCCCGTCATGCGGTCCATTTCCCAAGCCGTGCGATAGATCAGCCAGCGCAGCATCTCGCATTCGGTCTGCAGTTCCACCAGCGGCCATTGGATCGCCTGATTGCGCGACAGCGGTTTGCCGAACGGCTTGCGCGTATTGGCGTAATCGATGCTTTCATTGATGCAGTATTGCGCGGCGCCCACGCCGGAGGCCGCCTGGCGGATGCGGTTCTCGTGCACGAAGTGGCGCGCCAGCACGAGCCCGTTGTCGACCGGCCCGAACACCGCGCTGTCCGGCACCCAAACATTCTTGAACGACACGCGCGCGTGATCCGTCGGCATGTTGAAGGTCCACATATATTCTTCGATCTTCACGCCTTCCGCATCCATCGGCACGATCAGGCAGGTGAGACCGCGCGCGTCGCCGTCCGGG
>JBEKDC010000157.1:0-7921 GCA_050014535.1 Rhizomicrobium sp. | reverse complement strand
ACGATCCGTAACCTTTACGGGCATGGTTGATCCCCGGTCATGAAGTTAACCGCGACTTAAACGCGTCGCCTCCATAATCCCGCCCTCGACTTCGGGGAGGCGCGCCGGTGGCGCAAGAAATTCACTACGAGATTTACCGTCGTCAGGGCTCGAAGGGTGAATGGCTTCTGCATGACGTCACCGCCATTCGCGATGGTGCGATCCGGATGGCCGAAGAGCTGATGACCGATCACGGCGCGACAGGCGTCAAAGTCGTCAAGGAGACCTACAATTCCGACACGGGCGACTATCTGTCGCTCAAGGTCTTCGAGGACGGCCACACCAAGCTGAAGACCAATGTGGCAGCCGAAGACGTGCCCCACGCTCTGCCGTGCTTCAAGCCGGACGATCTGTATTCCTATCACGCGCGCGCGACGATAGCGCGATTGCTGTGCGATTTTCTGGCGCGCCATAAGCTGACGGTCACCGAACTGATCCATCGCGCCGATGCACTCGAGCGGCTTGAGGCGACGGGCACGCTCTTTCAGCATTGCGTCCAGAAGATCGCAGTCGCGCAGGCCTCGAGCACGACGACCTCGGTTCAGCACATCATCAAGAACTTGAACGATCTCACCTCGAAGGCTATCTACCGCGTCTATCGCGATTCGCGCCGGAATTACTTTCCGATAGCCCAGGCCGGACAATTCGGAGTGCTCGCAGAGAAGCTTGCGACGGAATCCGACGGCCTTTACAGGCTCAACGGCGCGCTTGCTCGTCATCTGGGAGAGGCCAAGAACTGGAACGAGAAACTGTTGCTCCTGCTTGGGCTCATGCGCGAACTGCCGGTCAACGGCCCGGGCCGCACGCTTCTGATCGGGGCAGTCGATACGCTCGTCGCCGAACTGCTGAACGGCGCAGCCGCGCTGCACGAACTGATCGGCGCGACGGAAAATCTGGGGGCGGCGCTTCTGGTGTTGGTCGAGTTGTTTCTTGGAGAACTACCGGAAGATCAGGCGCAGCGCGAAGGCCTGACGTGGCTCGGCCGGCATTTCAACGTCGACGATTTGCCCGATGCCCGCGCGGCAATCGCCAGACGAATCTCGGCTGAACTCAGAAGTGTGCGACGGCTGTGTCCCACATCGCTCGTCGACGAACTCAAGGTCCTGCGGCGCATCGCCAACAAGCTGGTGATGGGCAGAGGAAAATATCTGAGCCACGAGGACATCATCGCGACATTCACGCTGCGCTCGCGCCGCCTTGTGGCGAATGATTCGATCGTCGAGCATCTCGCCGAAGCAAGTGGACCGGACGAAAAACTCGAACGGCTATTGGTGATCGAGGAAAACATCGTCGGCATGGAAAACAAGCGGCAACTCACCTACTTCGTCATGCCGATCTTGACATCCCCGGCCTTCGAAACCTTCTTCAATGCCGAAAAAAGGCCGCCGCTCGCACGACTGAAGCGCCTCGCCGAATTGCAGTCCCGCGTGCGGCGCAGCGGTTTTCAGGACAAGGAGCGTCAAGAAATCGGCGAAATCCTCGACAAAATCGCTTTCGAAGTCGAAGAGCGCTCCAAGATACTGACGTCGATAGAAAGAATTTCCAATCCCGTCGACAAGGCGGTTGCGGCTCTGCGGCTCTGCGCAGAAGGCATGCTCACCGAGGGGCGCCTTTCGACCAAAGCGCGCGCCATCGTGCTGGCATCGTTGTGTCAGCCCGGCTTTCTCACCGGCTATGTCGCACATGTTTCGCAAGGAACGGAAAAAGCCACCGCAGAGACCGCGATGGCCGTATTGCTGCGGACACTCGAAAAAGCCGGAATCACCGCAGAAACCGGCCTGCGCTCGATTGCGGCGTAACCGAAGCGATCCATTGACAGGGTGAAACGCGCACCTCTATCGGCCAATGGACTTCGCGAAAGACACTACCCAAGCCCGCTGTTCGGCCGTATCGGGAACCCCTATGCCTCTTGCGCGACTGATTTCTGCGAACGCGAGCGCCGGATCGCATCCGAGACAAACTAGAATGCACGCAGCAATGGTTCCTGAGCGACCAATTCCGGCTCTGCAGTGAACGGCAGCGCTCTCTCCGTTTGACACGCGTCGGGCAATATCGCGCGATATTCGCTCGGCGGATTCAATCGAGCTTGGAACGCCGCGATCGCGAATTGGAAATTGCATGAATTCAATATTGGCCTCGCGGCAGAGAGCCGCTTCGGCTTTCAAATCCAGCTCGTCGATTTCCCCCTGCTCAAGCAGACTTACAACAATGCCGACGCCGGCGTTACGCCAGCCTTGCACCTCGTCGGGCAACCATTCTCCGCCTCGCGGCCGGGGCATAATTCCCAAACGGCCTTTGGATTTCAGCTCAATCCAGTCGGGCTCAGTCAGTATCATCGGGAGCCCCCTACGAAGCAAAGCGGCAGACCATCGCTAATGCGCTTCGTCCCAATTGCGCGCGGCACGCGAATCGACAACCAGCGGCACCGACAATTCCAGCGCAGGCAGCGATGCTTTCTCCATCACAGACCTAGCCACCTTGCTCGTCGCCTCGGCCTCCTTGTCAGGCGCTTCGAACACGAGTTCGTCATGTACCTGGAGCAGCATTTTCGCTTTGAGCTTCGCCTTCGCCAACGCCGCCGGCACGCGGATCATCGCGCGCCGGATGATATCGGCCGCTGCACCCTGGATCGGCGCGTTGATCGCGGCCCGCTCGGCGCCGCCACGCAGTCCCGGTATCTTGGAATTGATTTCGCGGATGTGGATGCGACGGCCGAATAGCGTCTCGACATAACCCTTCTCGCGCGCAAATTCCTTGGTGCGTTCCATGTAGTCGCGGATGCCCGGAAAGCGCTGGAAATATTTCTTGATGTAGTCGTCGGCCTCGCCGCGCGGAATTCCCAGCTGGTTCGCGAGGCCAAACGCCGAAATTCCGTAGACGATGCCGAAATTGATCGCCTTGGCGCGCCTTCGCACTTCGCCCGGCATGCCTTTGACCGGCACACCGAAAATCTCCGACGCCGTCATGGCATGGATATCGAGCCCTTCGGCGAATGCCTTTTTGAGCGCCGGGATATCCGCGATGTGAGCAAGCAACCGAAGCTCGATCTGGCTGTAATCGGCGCTGATCAACTTCGAACCTTCGGGTGCGACGAATGCGGCGCGGATGCGGCGGCCTTCTTCGGTGCGGATCGGAATGTTCTGGAGATTGGGATCGGTGGAGGCGAGCCGGCCGGTGGAAGTCGATGCCATCGCATAAGACGTGTGCACCCGGCCCGTATTGGGATTGATATAGGTCGGCAACGCGTCGGTGTAGGTGCCCCGCAGTTTCTGAAGCTGGCGCCATTGCAGAACTTTTTTTGCGATGTCGTGGCCCTGGGCGGCCAGTTCCTCCAGCACGTCGGCGTCGGTCGACCATGCGCCCGTCTTCGTCTTGCGTCCGCCTTCGAGCTTGAACGTACCGAACAGGATATCCCCCAATTGCTTGGGCGAGCCGATGTTAAATGTGCCGCCTGCAAGCTTATGGATGTCCTTTGCCATAGCGGCCATGTCGCGAGCGAAATCGTTGGACAGCCGCCGCAAATGATCGGGGTCGATCGTGATTCCCGCCCGTTCCATATCGGCAAGGACGGGTACCAGTGCACGCTCGAGCGTTTCATAGACAGTGACTTTGCCGTCCGCGACGAGGCGGGGCTTCAGAAGCGCGTGCAGGCGCAGGGTTACATCGGCATCTTCCGCCGAATATCGCGTCGCCTCTTTGATCGGCACGCAGTCGAAAGTGACGCGATCCTTGCCGGTCCCCGCAACCTCGGAGAACGCGATGGGCTTGTGACTGAGATGCAGCTCGGAGAGCTCATCCATGCCGTGGCCGTGCAGAGCAGCGTCGAGCACGTAGGAAATCAGCATCGTGTCGTCGAAAGGCGCGATGCGGATGCCGCGCTGCAGGAAGATCAGGTAATCGTATTTGAGGTTCTGCGCGATCTTGAGAACGCCTGACTCTTCGAGCAGCGGCTTCAGTCGGGCCAGAACGTCTTTTTCGGCGAGCTGCACGATCTTCTTGCCGTCTCCGAGATCGAGCCCTGCGCGCAGACCGTGGCCGCACGGAATATAGCAAGCTTCGCCCGGCACAACCGCAAGCGACACGCCGCAAAGCCCGGCCTGCATCGGATCGAGCGATGTCGTTTCCGTGTCGACACAGACGAGGCCCACGTCGCGCGCCCGCGCAATCCAGTGATCGAGCCGCGCCAGCGTCGTCACCGCTTCATATTTGTCGCGATCGATTGGTTTGAGGATCAATCCGCGATCCATGACGGCGCCGGGCGCACCCTTGGCCGCACCGCTTTCCGGGGCTTGTGCTTTGTTTGCCGGGGCCTTCGTATCTCCGCCGTGCGGCGCAAGCGCAGGCCGCTTCGGATCGGCCGCCGGGGGCACCGCGTCCAGATCCTCGACGCCGAAATGCGCCGCGGCGCGTCGGGCCAACGTAGAAAATTCCATCGATTTGAGGAAACCGAGCAATATTGCCGGCTCGGGTTCGCGCGCGAGGAAGCTTTCAATGCCCTCCTTGAGCTTCACGCGATCGTCGAGCGTCACCAGCTTGAGCGAAATGCGGGCATCGTCTGCGTGATCGACAAGCGACTCGCGGCGTTTGGGCTGCTTGATCTCGCCTGCCCGCTTGAGCAGCGTTTCGAGATCTCCGTAAGCGTTTATCAGTTCCGCCGCGGTTTTCACGCCGATGCCGCGCACGCCCGGCACGTTGTCCGTCGAGTCGCCCGCGAGCGCCTGCACCTCCACGACCTTGGACGGCGGAACGCCGAACCGCTCGATCACTTCGGCCGAAGCGATGCGCTTGTTTTTCATGGTGTCGAACAGCTCGACCGAACCGTCGATGACGAGCTGCATCAGATCCTTGTCGGAGGAGACGATCGTCACGCGTGCGCCTGCCTCGCGCGCATGGCGTGCATAGGTCGCGATCAGATCGTCGGCTTCGAAACCCGGCTCTTCGACGCAGGCGACGTTGAACGCACGCGTCGCCTCGCGCACGAGCGGGAATTGCGGAATGAGGTCTTCGGGAGGATCTGGGCGATTGGCCTTGTAAAGCGGATAGATGTCGTTGCGAAACGTCTTCTTGCCGGCGTCGAAGATCACGGCCAGGTGGGTCGGCTTGTCGCCTGCCTTCATGTCCTCCAGCAGCTTCCATAACATGTTGGAAAAACCGGACGCGGCGTTGGTCGGCAGCCCGTCCGATTTGCGCGAAAGTGGGGGTAGCGCGTGATAGGCGCGGAACAGATAGCCCGACCCGTCAATCAGATAGAGATGGTCGCCCTTCTTGACCGGACGGCTGGCTTTGCTCGCGGTCAATGCGCCTGGGCTCCGGGCTTCAACACGAATCGCCGGTCGCAATACGGGCATTCGACGAATTTCTCGTCGCCCATTTCCAGATAAACCCGGGGGTGGCCCAGCGCGGCGCCGGTGCCGTCGCAGGCCACGCGGGTGCTGTCCACTTCAATGATTTCGGGGGCTTCGACGGGCATGGGCCAATCCTGATCTTGCGTCCTGATTTCTCGCGGGGCGGATCATAGCGGCGGCCAAATTCCCCGCAACTCCCGCCGGCAGTCGGCCGGTTGGCCTTGCGGGCGCGTCCGCGCTAGTTTTGCCGCATGGTCATTCTGAACCGAATCTACACAAGGACCGGCGACAAGGGCGAAACCGCGCTCGGCGACGGCACGCGGCTGCCCAAGCACGCGTTGCGGATCGCGGCCTACGGAACGGTCGACGAATCCAATGCCGCGATCGGGCTCGCACGCCTCCATACCGAATGCGAGGTCGATGCGATGCTGGCCCGCATCCAGAACGATCTGTTCGATCTCGGCGCCGATCTTTGCGTGCCGGAATCGGGCAAGCGCGGCGAGACCGCGTTGCGCATTATCGATGCCCAGGTCGACCGGCTCGAGCGCGAAATCGACGCGATGAACGCGGAACTGAAACCGCTCGCCTCATTCGTTCTGCCCGGCGGCTCGCCCGCCGCCGCGTACCTGCACCAGGCCCGCACGGTTGTGCGGCGTGCCGAGCGGCTGATCGTCGAACTGTCCGAAAAGGAAAAGCTCGGAGCCGCGGCTATCAAATATGTGAACCGGCTGTCGGACCATCTGTTCGTGGCCAGCCGCTTTGTAAATGACAAGGGTGCGAAGGACGTACTTTGGACTCCGGGTGCAAACAGGGACGCTTAATCCCCGCCTGCCCGCCGGCCGAACAGGAATGCCAGGAACACACCGATCACGCCGCTGAGCCCCCAGGCCGGGATTCTTAAAATCGCTTCGATCCAGCCGGGCGCGGGAACCGGCAAAGTGTGCTCCAGCCAGGCCTTGAAACTGAGCACTCCCCCTTTGCTGAACAAGGCCCAAACCTGTTCGATGCTGCGCACCGTGATCTGTCCGCCCTTTTCGAGGGAAGTTACGATATCGGCGCCCAGCAAAAGGAGCGCGACCACAATCAGAATGAGACTGATGAACCGCAGCACGACAAACATTGCGTCAAGTCCCCATGCCCGCAACCGCGCCAGCTCGCGCGCAGGCGCCGTCAACGCTACCGGGTGATTTCACGGCGTACAAGAATGGCAAACGGGAATTAACCATCAATAGTGCGGCATTGGTAAAGCGTGCCGCAATTCGGTCGCCATGCTGGCGCTCCGATGCCCAATCTTCGGGCAGAGCTGCTTTCTTTCGATCTTGCGCTAAGATTTCGCGTAAGGCGTTCCGTTCTTGTGCGTGTATCCGTCGACTTTCGGATCGAACAACAGGTCGATATCCGGATAAACCGTCGTGTCGTCGACCGGCGAACGCGTACCCACTTCGAGGCAGACGGCCGGCTTCGCGCTCTTGTTGATCAGGTGATGGCCGTCCGGTTTGTTCTTGGGAAACGCGGCACAATCTCCGGCGCGAAGGGTCTGCTCGCCGGCATCGGTGACGAGTACGACTTCGCCCGACAGGACCTGCACGAATTCATCTTCATGGCTGTGCCAATGCCGCTGGCTGGACCACGCGCCGGGCGGAAGCTGCAGAAGATTGACGCCGAAATCCGTGAGACCGCCGGCATCCCCCAATCTTTGGCGAACGCGCTCGCGCGCGGGCGCATGGAATGGCGCCGGATAGCCGGAACCCTTGTGCCGGGGAACAGACGCTAATTCGATCTTGGGCATCCGATGATCTTTCCTTGAGAAGCAAAAATACCCCCGTCCGGTCGGACGAGGGTATTTTGCAAATTCCGGAACGTCGAGCGAGCCCGAATTAACTCGCCTGTTGTTCCGCAGGCTTCTTCTTCGACAGATCTTCGCCCGTCGCCTGATCGACCTGCTTCATCGAGAGCCGGACCTTGCCGCGATCGTCGAAGCCCAGGAGCTTCACCTTCACGGTGTCGCCTTCCTTGACCACGTCGGAAGTCTTGCCGACGCGCTGCGCCGCCAGTTCCGAGATGTGGACGAGGCCGTCCTTGGGACCGAAGAAATTCACGAACGCGCCGAAATCCATCACCTTGACGACCTTGCCGTCATAGATCTCGCCAACTTCCGGCTCGGCCACGATGCCTTTGATCCATTTGAGCGCGGCCTTGATCGATTCGCCGTCGGCGGATGCGATCTTCACCGTGCCGTCGTCCTCGACGTTGATCTTGGCGCCGGTCTTTTCCACGATTTCGCGGATCACCTTGCCGCCCGTGCCTATCACTTCGCGGATCTTGTCGGTCGGAATCTTGATCTGCTCGATGCGCGGCGCATGCTCGCCCAGTTCCTCGCGCGCATGGCCGATGGCCTTTCCCATCTCGCCCAGAATATGCAGGCGGCCTTCGCGTGCCTGATCCAGCGCGACCTTCATGATCTCCTCGGTGATGCCGGCGATCTTGATGTCCATCTGCAGCGAGGTGACGCCCTCGGTGGTGCCGGCGACCTTGAA